>NZ_PDYP01000001.1:0-401962 GCF_002743115.1 Sporosarcina sp. P17b
GTCATAGGTGCCAAACCTAAGTTATTTACCGTCGGAACACGGTTTATAACAATAAACAGTCCTATTAGACCGAATGTCTAGGGGCTGTTTTTTTATGTCTTGGGGCTAAATTGGGGCTAAAAATTGTTATAAAGCATTGTAAATCATGATATGAACATAAAAAAAGGTTAATCCATTTCGGGCAAATGTAGTATGTGTTTGCCGTTTTGAATTAACCTTTTTATTATTCAACCTGTTTATTTCTAACTGGTCCTATACCTTCAAGTGTGGATGCAGCGTCTTGATCTGCCGAACGTAACAAATGACCATACACATCCATTGTGGTACTGATTTTAGAATGTCCAAGCCTTTCAGCTATCACCTTCGCATGTACGCCCCTTGCTATCTGAAGTGTAGCGAATGTATGCCGGAGATCGTGCAACCGTATATAGCGCAGTTCAGCGCGTTCAGTGAATCGTTTCCACCAGGTACTTGGTGTATCGGGGTAGAAATGTGTTCCGTTTTCATTGCAGAATAACCATTCTCTTTCGTTTTCAATCCATCCTGATCCCATTCGCAACTTTTCTTTTATCCAATGTTTTCGAAAGCGATCCAGTTCATCCATTGTGGAATCAGGCAATGTAATAATGCGATTAGACTTTCTAGTTTTCGGATGCTTAATAAGCGCCCCGGCTTTTCCTTTTACAATGGTTGTTGATACATCTATACATTTATTCAGCTTGTCCACTTTGCCCCATTCTAGCCCCAACAATTCGCCCCTGCGCAGTCCTGCGGTTAAAGCGAGAGTGAGAAATACTTGCCAGTAAATAGGTTCGTTTTCAGCAGCTACAAATAAGGCTTTAATCTCATGCGGTTCGTATACATTTAATTCGTCTGATTGCGGTGCTTGTTTATCCGATGGTTTATTAACACCATCCATTGGATTTAGCGCGATTACTTTCCACTTCACAGCGTATTTAAAGACGCTACTCAACGTTTTGTACACTTCCACTTTTGAAGCAACAGACAAATCACCTTCTTTTCCATCTTTCCTGGTTAATCCGTTCAATAGGTCAGCCAATAGCAAAGGTTTAAATTGATCCATTCTAACATGCGAGATCACGGGGAGTATGTGGCTGTTTAAAACAGTCATTCTGTTAATATAAGTCGTTTCTGATAATTCTTTATCTGCGAAGTTCTTCTTCCACTCTTCCACGAATGCTCCAAAAGTCATCCTTTCGGGAGCGATGTATGATTCTGAAAGCACTTCTTCCTTGAATTTTAAATACTCATGTTTCAAATGTTCTTCTAACTTTTTGGGTGTGAACTTTTCCGTGACAGTATAAGTCATCCTTTTACGAATGTACTTACCATTTGCATCCTTTCCAGCGGTGACAGTGAAGCGGTACGAGTTATCACCGCGCTTTTCAATGTTTGCCATGGTGGATCACTCCTGTTCTAATTCTTCGCTAAAAAGTATTTCGGCTATTCTAAGTAACTGTATACGTTGATGATTAGATATTTTTTTCTCGTTGAAGTAAATGTTTTGACTGTCTTTTAAAAGTGTATCTAAAAGTATTTTTTCCTTATTTATTACAAAATCTTCTATTAAATGATGCATTTCGGAGGCGCCTTCGTAATCTATCGCATCTTCTATTGCTGAATTCAGTTGTTGAATCTCAATAGTGAGGTTGTTAATTTTACTCATTCTCTCTTCTATTCTTTCATTTAATATTTTTTCTTGGTAAAAAAAGTCCTCTAAACCATGTTTTAATTTGTTAATTTCTTCTGAAGACGTCTCTTTGTTAGAAATCTTCTCATTAATTCTTTGTAAGTTTTTCTTTAACTCTAAGTAATCAAGGGTGTGTTTTTCTAACATGTTCAATTCCATACGATGAAAAGTGGTTTTTTCATTACGTTCTTCGATTAAGTTTTCAACATCCATGGGCTGCCAGTGACCGGCCTTCGACATTAAGTCAAAGTAAGAAACCCCCAAGGCTTCGGATAACTTTCCAAGTAATTCCGGTGATGGCATGGCTTTTCTCTTTCCGTTCTCTATCTGAGAAAGGTAGGGATTTGAATAGCCAATTAAATCGCCGAGCTCGGTCAAAGTTAAGCTTTTCTGTTCTCTTAACGACTTTAAGTACGCGCCAAATTCCATTATGTTCATCATTATCACTCCTTAATCAACAGTATAGTCTTTTGCTTACAATTAGTAAATTGTTTGTTAAATTACTAATTTTACTTGCAGTTAGTAAGAATTGATGTTACATTACTTACAGATAGTAAAAACATGAAAGGAGGAGAGATGAAAATGCAAAACAAAATCATGACGGTCAAACAGACGGCGGAGTTTCTTGGTACATCTATTACGACTATTTACACAGCTTGCCGTGAAAATGAATTGCCACATTTTCGTGTGAGGGGAAAAATTCTCTTCAATCGAGACATATTGGAATCTTGGACACGCGGAGAATACCAGATGGAGCAAATAGCCAAATGATCTCTTTTCGGAAAAGGGGGTGATCCACAATGAAAGATTTCGTAAACGTACTAACTGGAACCGATTCACCAGAAGCGAACACGCTGGCAATTAATATTTTTTACGGTAGCTTGACGGTTATCACTTTTATTCTAGCGATTACTTTATAGATGGGTACTGGGTTAGATTCAATGCCAAGTGATGAATCGAATAGAAACACAAAGCCTTTGAGG
Source organism: Sporosarcina sp. P17b (assembly GCF_002743115.1). Classification (NCBI taxonomy): domain Bacteria; kingdom Bacillati; phylum Bacillota; class Bacilli; order Caryophanales; family Caryophanaceae; genus Sporosarcina; species Sporosarcina sp. P17b. Next base: position 2,695 of record NZ_PDYP01000001.1, read on the forward strand.
GATTTTAAAAACGAATAGGGGGAAATAACGATGACAAAAACAGAACTTTTTAACGGTGTAGAACTTTCTGATTCAGATTATACAGCACTAGGTGGCATCCTGGACAATGGGGAAGGAAAAGCGATTTCTTTATTAAAAGCATTTGAAATAGGTCAGAAATCTGTTACTCAAAACAGCGGCACGAAAAAATTAATAGGGGAACATGGTGTTTTTAACATCTTTGACATCGCTGATATGCTTAAAAATGCAATTTTGAAAGATGGAGAATATACGCTTTACGAAATTCAGAAAGACGGTTCAAATCGTCCGTATCAGGTCTCCAGGGAATATTATCTCGACTTTATAATGAACAGCGCAGTGGAAGGGTTATACGAAGTATTGGGAAGTTTTGTGGATGATGAAGGTAATTTTATTATAAACGAGGAGGAAAGAGCATGAAATACAAAATTGAAGAACTACACGACCATATCACAGACTTAGGACTTTTCTTGGAGACGTTTCAACACACTCAATCTGAAATCAGTCAAATGACACAAGACGCAGATGCCAAATTATACAAAGGGTTACAGGAGTATTTCCTTTGGGATAATCACAGCACTCTTAAAGTGGCTGACGCTTTGCTTTACCGCTTGGAGAAAGAGCTGACCGAGATTCACAAAAAAATGCAAGAAGTAACCGCAACTCTTGATGATCAAGCAAGTCATTCTTACCCTTACTCAGAATTACAAACTATGTCACCAGAAAAAGACAATGAGATTGCTATGCGCTATAACCGTAAGGCGTTTGTTTCTGAATTTGGCAGAGATCCTGAATCAGATGAAGAAGTAAAAACGTGGATCGCTGGAGTAATTGCGAAAATTGACGAATCAGAGCAAATAAAAAAAGCTTAAAATCCACTGCAATGGAATTTAAGCAAGCATTTTACAAGGGTTATTGTAGCGCAGTCATCAAGAAATTGCACGTTGTGTCTTGATGATAGGACGATTATTCTTGGACGTCATCGCGAAAAATGTCTTAACGTCTGAATCGGCCATCTGGGACAGAGTGCATCTTTTGAGAAAAGGACTGAAGCTAATGTCAACAATCATAACAAAACCAATCCATGAAATCAATATAAATATGCGTAACGCAAAGATGCTCAAATCATCGTTAGCTTACGCAAAACTATTTAATTGGCATGTATTCCCTGTGCATAGTTTGAATGCAGGGAAGTGTACTTGTAGCAATCCTGATTGCAAGCAGATAGCAAAGCATCCTATTCCGCACAATGGTTTGAAATCTGCTACTAATGATCCTGAAACAATCAAACAGTGGTGGACAGTTGATTATCCAGGAGCAAATATTGGAGTTCGGACAGGTCTTGAATCTGGCATATTTGTTCTTGATGTGGATATTCACAAAGTAGATGGTCGAGAAACGCTGAAAGAGTTAGAAGAACAGCACGATCAACTACCTGAAACCATTCAATCGATTACTGGATCTGGTGGCAATCATTACTTATTCAACTATCAGAGTGGTATAGGAAACAAAGTGAACTTTCGTCCTGGCTTAGACATTCGCGGAGATGGTGGGTATGTAGTGGTTGCGCCATCTGTTCATGAGTCAGGTTCATGCTATGAGTGGGAATTGTCTAGCCGCCCACTGGATGTACCTATTGCTGATGCACCAGAATGGCTTACTAATCTATTAAAGAAGCCTATACGGCTATCTGATGGAGACACCATTGCACAACCATCATCGCACTGGCAAAAGCTCATGCAGGGTCTATCGGAAGGTGAAGGACGTAATCCAGCGGCTACTTCTATTGTTGGCCATTTACTTTCTAAACGAGTGGACCTATTGCTAGTTTACGAGATGCTTCATTTATGGAATGAGCGAAACGATCCACCAATGAATCGGGAAGAATTAGACGGTGTTATTACAAGTATTGCAAGAAAAGAAATAGAAAGGAGGGGTAAATAGTGACAAAACCACCTGTCGAAATCATTGACTTGGCTGAAAGACAACGAAAGAAGATACAGAGAACTGAAATTGAAGCTGTAGACCACCCCTCCGGTATTAGTGTGAAAATACCCGAGGGCTTTGAAGTAAGGGATGGCAGACTATATATTATTGTTTCTGAAGGTAAAGGAGAAAACAAGATAACTTTTCCTGTCCATCTAATTAGAACGTTCCCGATCATCACGCGATCATTAACAAATATTGAACGATCTGAATATTACTATGAACTATGTTGGCAGAATGAAGGCCGTTTATATAAAGAAATTGTTCCTGCTTTGACCATATCAACAGCGGTTGAACTAAAGAAAATATCCAATATGTCACTAGCTGTAAATGATAACAACGCAAAAAACTTGATTAGTTTTTTTGATAAGTTTCTGCTACTGAATAATGTGCCATCTACTGAAATGGTTGAAAGATTAGGGCATATTGATAATTCATTTGTCCATCCATTGCAGACAGATGGGTTGGAAGTTCTACCTGGTGACGTAGGAGAGAAACAAATATTTGAAGCGTTCCAGTCATTAGGAAGTAGTGCAGGGTGGATTGAAAATGTATTGAAGTTGATTGAGCCGCATCCAAAAGCTTTATTAATGCTTGTCTCTTCGTTTACATCGGTTATTTTGAAAGATTTGAAGTTAGGACCATTCATTATTGACTTATCCGGACCTACTTCAAAAGGTAAAACAACTGTATTGAAGGCGGCCGCAAGTGTGTGGGGAACTGAACATCTTGTTTCCGAATGGAATGGTACAGCAGTTTCTTTTGAGCGCAAATCAGCGTTCCTGAACAGTTTTCCAATGATTTTAGATGACAGCATGAAAGCAGATGAAAGGCAGTTGCAAAGGTTTATATACAACTTTAGTGGTGGACGTTCTAAGGGGCGAGGTAGTGTATCAGGCAGTCAGAAAGAGTTTTCATGGAATAATCTAATGCTTTCTACTGGAGAAACATCCCTATTGGATTACGCAGAAAGAGCAGGTGGAGCGGCTGCACGTGTGTTACCTATAAAAGGATTGCCGTTTAAGGACTCGGATCATACCTTCTTCAGCGAACTTTATAAAGGGATAGAGAATAATCACGGAACTGTCGGCTTGGAATTTCTCGAACATTGGAATCAAAACAAGAAAGAGTTACTCCCTCTTTATTATGAACATAATGCCATGTTCCAGAAGAAAAGTAATGGAAATGAAGTAGTGTCCAGAATAGCCAGACATTATTCAGCTATTTATTTCACAGCAGGATTGTTAATGAAATTCTTCGATGCACCACTGGATCTAGGTTGGTTGGAAATATTATTTGATGAAATTATGGAAGAAAACAAGTCGATAGACAAGCCTATGCAAATGTTAGAAGCATTATTAACTGATTTAGACGCTTCCAGAGAGTGCATTTCGGGAAAGTATGAGTCGAAAATGGAAATGAAAGCAATTTATAAAGACGGAACACTGTTTTTGTTGCCAGCTTATCTAAAAGAATTCTTGGGAGTTGAAACGAACGCGATCAGGAGTGAATGGCTGAGAAGAGGAATCACGTTAAGTGCTGATCGTGATGGTAAGAAAACTGACACTAGACAGCTTAAACATTTGCGGAAAAAATACAGACCTGTAGCTTTTAATCCTGAAATTATAGAAAAAATGGGATTTGATTTTGAGGAAGAGGATTAATTCTTAAAGGTACCCAAAGTACACAACAGTAAGGTAATAAAATTCATTTTGGGTACCTCTGGAAACAGCTTTATATCAACGTCTTTACTATATAAGTACCCAAAGTACCCAAAGTACCCAATTATTTAATATGTTCATGACAGTAACTTCATTTATATCACTTAATAAATATATATCCTATGTTCTTGGAGAAACAGGGTACTTTGGGTACCGGATAGGTTGAAGCATTGGTATGGCAAGGTTCAGTAGGTACCCAACGAGTACCCAAAGTACCAAAACAACCTCTAAAGGTACCCAAACAAGAGATGAGGAGCCGTATAAATGTACAAAAATACAAATTTAACGAAAGACCAGTTTGATTTCTTAGTAAATTGGTGTAATGGCTTGCAGCGTATTCAAAAACCGCGTTCGAGTGAGAATCTAAAGCTAATGGTTGAGTATTTGTTTTTTTACATCAGCGGTAATGATATGAACATGGTGATGAAAGAAACAGGAATAAAGGGTGATCGGTGGGTTCACAACATTTCAGCTAAGCAAATAAAGAGAATACGCTCAATGCATAACCGTCGCGGCTGGCACCAATCCTTAGAAGAAAGGATGAAAGAACTAGATTATAAAGACTTCTTATAAATAACTAAGAAAAGAGTGATTGAATTGACAAAACAAAACATCGTAACACTCAAAGAAACGAGATATGAAAAGCCTACTAGTTTGTATTCTGTGGTAGAAAAATGCGTGATTTGCAAAAAGCGACATATCCATTCAGCATCGGAAGGTAATAGATCTGCTCATTGTCTCGATCTGCTAAAAGGAACTACTTATGATTTGGTGATAGATCGAGAGAATGCTGAAAATATCCGTTTAGCTAAAAAGTACGGTATTCAATTATGAACTTCCTTATTGATTATTGGGAGCTGCAAGAAGAGATCACTGTGTTAGAAATTGATTTAAAGCAAATGCGATTAAATTCAATAGACAATCCGGACATCAGAAAACTTGAAAAATATATAGCTGCTAAAAAGAATGATGAAGCAGACTTCCTGGAATTGATAAGTAAATTCAAAGGTATTGAAAGTAGAGTTCTTAAACTGAAATATATTGATGGATTGAGTTTAGAGCAAGTTGCTCACTCATTGAACTGTGGGAGTGGTTACATTCAAAAAGTTCATGCGGATCTAATCGGTGCAATGAAAAATAAATACAGGGGTGAGCTAAGTGAATTTGTGGATTGGCGATTATCTAAAATTACGCAATGATATTTATTATTTGGAATTCAAACTGACTGATCCAGAGCTACCTAAGAAAGAAATCGTTGATGTACGAAAGAAATTGGACGAACGGTTATATCGAGAAGGACAGTTCAAAGTAATTTTAAAGTCTTTCGATGACTTAGAGAATCAGATTTTAATAATGCGGTATGCAGAAGGACTCACACTAAATAAAGTAGCGGAAAATCTAGGATATACCGTTCAGTATATTTACAACAAACATGCAAAGATTTTAGAAACTATATCAACTTTCGAAAGGTTACATACAGAATTAAAACAATTTGAAAAGAACTTTCCCCTTCAACGTAAAAAGTAAAGCGAGGTGTGCAGCATGAATCAATCAACCTTATCTGAATCATTTGGTCAGCAAATAAAAGATTTAACAGCCGGAACTATATATGAAGTTCAGCCGGATGAGATTGACAGTCCAGATAAAACAATGGACCAGGAAGAAGCGAGGATTAGGAGTGTGATGTATAACCTGTGGATGGGCGCACAGTCAAAGCATCTAGCCAAGAGAATGAAGGATAGACAGGCTGCACACTATGAACAGCTGTATGAGTTCAGCTATGGAGTGGTTAGCTATGATCCAGAGGACCGCATGGTGAAAGGTACGGAGAACATTGCACTCATGATCATTGATGAGAAGAGAGCGTTCGCTAAGCGCATTGCCAATCTATATGCAGAACATGATACCTTCCGATCTATCATGGCCAGTCTAGATGAACCATCCAGAAGGATACTCACCCAGTACTTCATGCACCATAACAAGGTGGACTATGAAACGTTACGGCAAGCATTGAAGAAGAATCTGAACAAGATAGAGAAAGTATTCAAGAGCGATGAACAAAGGAAGGAAGATAGAGCAGACCGAGAAGAGGAAGAAGAGCAGGCGGCACTAGGTCGCGTTCCTGTCATGGTAGGACGTGTGAAGGTATTCATGTCCAAGGAAGAACATCAGCGACACATCGAAGAGCAGAGAGCGTTGAGTGAAGACCTCATGACAAGACTTGGATTGAAGTGAGGCGGCAAAAGTAAATAGTAAATATGTAAGTAATCGGAGGTGTACTTATGACCACTACACACGACACATACACAACCAAGGAACAACAGATGAAGTTCTATCAGTCAACAGCTTGGCGAGGTGTGAACGGCATACGCAATCAAGCATTGAAGCGTGACCGTTATGAATGCCAGGAGTGCAGACGGCAAGGCAGAGTGCATCTGGATTCAGTGAAGGTTGAAGGTGAGCGGAAGAAGATAGCGCTCAACGTCCATCACATTAAAGAGATTGAAACGCATCCAGAGTTAGCTTTGAACTTGGACAACACTTTAACAGTTTGCTTGGCCTGTCACAACGCTATTCACGGAAAAGAATTTGTGAAAAGAGAAAACAAATGGGCAGCTGATGAAAAATGGTAAATAGTTTTTGCTGAATGAAACAGCAAACGAAAACACTCCCCCCGTCAAAAAAAAACGAGATTTTATTTTTTTATCCCTACACCGGTAGGGGAGTCTTTTAACCAGATTTATTGCCAAAATATCGCGTATAGGGGGTGGTGTAATAATGAAGCCGTTCCGGATTGACGTTGGACTCAATAGTATCAAGGTTTATCTGCTATCTCGCATAGATCAGAGTAACCCTGTGGAAACTGAAAAAGTCGGTAGGTACTTGAAGCACATTGAGATATACAGACGTATGGAACGAACTGTGAAAAAAGATGGTGTGTCTATCCTGGTGAAGAATGGAAGTCAGTCATTCCTGAAATCTCATCCTTTGCTGGCTGAAATGAATAAGGTGAATTCATCTATCATGAATATCGAAAAGACATTTAATTTCATAGATAAGGAAATCGACGGTCTTCCGCGATATTCAGCAGATGATTTAGTGTGAAAATAAAAGGAGTTGATTGACCATGGAAAAAGAAAAGTATTTTAATTTTGTTAAGAAGAACTCTAACAAAGCCGAGATCTACATTTACGGTTATATCATGAGTGAAGATTTTCGAGACGATCAGGACACCAGCGCTATATCTTTCAAAAAAGAATTGGATGGTCTAGGTAATGTAAAAGAAATCGAGCTTCATGTTAATTCGGGAGGGGGGATGGTATTCGAGGCAGCCGCAATCTACAACATGCTCAAACGTCATCCAGCAACTATTACTGCATACATTGACGGTTTAGCCGCTTCAGCCGCAAGCATGATAGTTATGGCCGCGTCAAAAGTGTACATGCCTGAAAATGGTTTCATTATGATTCATAACGCTTGGTCTGCCGCAAGTGGAGATCATAGAGAAATGACAAAACAGGCTGATGTATTGAGACAACTCACGGAAATTTTGAAAGTAGCTTATATCGAAAAGGGTCTAAACATTTCAAAAGAAGAGTTGACTAGATTAATGGATGAAGAAACGTGGTTAGATTGCCGGACAGCTATCGGTTTTGGTTTTGCCGATGAAATGATACGTCCAGTTAATGCGGCTGCAAGTATTGACCGTAACCTATTAAATCAATATCAAAATGTTCCGGATGATCTAGAACGTAAATTAGCAAGTGAAAATCCAGTAGATAAAAAACAAAATAACCTTGTTGCTAATCCGCTTGTAAAAGCATTCTTAAATATGAAAGGGGAAAATTAATCATGACAAAACAACTAACTGAAAATCAAAAACAAGCTAAAGAATATTTGGAGGAGAACGGTTATAGTCCGTTACTCGATTTGACTAATGAAACAGAAGTGATCCATGAGCGAATCGGGAAACAACTTGTGGATGTTGTGAAATACCATGCTGATAAGAAGCCGATGAGTAACGACTTCACTGAAGAAAAAAGAAAAGAATGGTATAAATCCGCTATGTCAGATGTACATCATATTAATTCATTATTATCTATGGTATCTCAAGAGATCGCCAAAATGAAAGCAGGTGCTAAGTAATGACAAAGGGAATGCAGGAAACTTTAGAAATTTCAAGGAAGATTAATGAAGTATCGGACGTAAGTAGATTGCTTAAAAAGCAATATGAAATCAACAAGAAACTAGAAAATGCAAAAGAGCGATTAAAAACAGTTGAAACTATGGATGAACACGAAAAGATTACTCGTGAGATTTCAACTCTTCAAAATGAAAAGCAATCGGTGGAAACGGAATTTGAATTACGTCCAAAGATGGAGGAAATAGTTCTGAAAAGCGAAACACCGAAAATCATAGGTGCGTATAACAAAGAGTTCAAACCATATCACGATAAATATAAAAAACTCGATAAAAAGCTAAAAGAAGAATTAATCAAATTTGAGAAATCAGTACGTCCGATGGTAAAAGAAATGTTGGAAATTGAGCAAATGGAATCCAACTTCCATCACGTTACGCTAAAAGCGAGTATTGAAGATCGAAAAGAGTTGTTAAAACTACCTGTTGATAGTGGAAGCTTAAAAGCTATTCAGAGGTTTACAACTCCTATGCAACACTCTCTAGCAGGAAAAGTATATGAAGTCATCAATGCAATCGAAAGAAACTGCAAATAACCTTGTAAAAACAGACGTTTAGGGTCATGTGATAAATGCATGACCCTTTAACTTTACTAAAGGATGTGTATAGATGGCTAGAATCAAAAACACTAGATCAGGTGCTCATCAAGCAAGTCTTGCAGAAAACAACAGGTACGAAGTCTACTGGATGTTTGAAAGGTTAAAGCGAGACAGAAGGAAGCGAAAGAAAGAAGAACAAGCAACCTCTTCTGCTTCTTTTGAAAGGTGGTGAGAAAATGGATATCAAGGAACTTGGTGTAGTTGAATTAAAAGAAAAATCATTTCCATTAGCTATCGGAAAAGAAACATTGGAAGTATACCAAAAAACATTTAAACGCAACTTAGAAAAGGATTTAGATCTTTATGAAAAACTCGCTGATGATGGAATGTTCAAAAACGGTAAAAATAATAAGAAGGCATTGCAAATTATATGGGCATTCGCGAAAACAGCAGACCACACAATAAAACGACCTAAGACGTGGATCAAACAGTTTGACGATAATTCACTACACGACATATTTCAGCAAGTAGAAGATATATTTACGAAAGAGGTGATGAATAATGGCTGGAAATAGAGTTATATCCGCTGTTTTAACGCTGAAAGATAGAGATTTCTCCGCTAATGCTAAAAAAGCCACATCCTCCACAAAGGATATGGAGCGACAAATAAAGCATTCTAAAAACACGGTCAAAGAATTCGGTAAAAACGCAGGTAAAGCAATGAAGAATGTGGCTAAAGGTGCCGCTGTTGGTGGTGCTGCTATCGTTGCTGGTCTTGGTGTAGCTTTTGCCGCAACTAAAAAGCTAACTGATGGTTTTGACAATGTGGCGAAGACATCTAGAAAAATGGGTGTAACATCTGACTTCTATCAAGAGATGGATTACTGGGCAGGTCAAAACGGTGTATCTACAGACAACATGGAAAAGTCAATGAAACGACTGAATCAGCGTGTCGGTGAAGCTAGGGGCGGTAATGAGAAGTACACTGGAGCTTTAAAAGCGCTCGGTATTGATATGACCGCTGTGAAAAAAGGCACACTATCCACAGAAGATGCCATGTCTCAATCAATCACCGCTTTATCTAAGATGACAAACGAACAAGATAAAGCAGCGCTTGCATCCGAGTTGTTTGGTACTAAACTTGCACAAGAGTTAATGCCAGCAATACAAGACGGATCACTCTCAATGGAAGACGCTCAAAAGAACGCAAAAGAATTAGGCTTCGTCATCGGAGAAGATACGTTAGGTGCGGCTGAAAAGTTTAACGACACATGGGATAACTTGACCAGAGGTGTACAAGCATTAGGTAAAAAAGGTGTAGCTGGTATGATGCCTTTCTTCCAAACATTAATGGAATGGGGAATAAACAAGCTACCCGCAATACAGAAATTTGTATCCAGTGGGTTTGACACGATAGGCAGCGTAATGACTTCAATGAAAGAAAAAGGAAAAGTTGCTTTAGATGCAATTAAGCAAGCAGTTTCCGATAATGCACCTACACTAGAAAACCTTAAAGGTATCGCTGTGGATGTAGGTGATAAAATCAAAGGTGCTTTCGAATTAGCAAAACCCGCTATTAGTTGGCTTGGCGAAAACGGCTTACCATTAGTTACTGATGCCGTTGTAGGCGTATTGGATAAAGCTACAAGCATGTATAACTTTGTAGCTGAAAAATGGCCTTTGATTATGCCTATTGTTGTTGGTATAGCTACTGCAATCGGAGCATATAAATTGGCTGTTACAACGGTTACGACTGCTAAAAAATTATGGACTCTTGCTACCGTAGGAGTTACAGCTGCGACAAAGTTAATGAGTGCCGCAATGGCAGTTACTCCATTAGGTTGGGTAGCTATTGCCATAGGTGCAGTAGTTGCGATTGGTATCGTCCTGTGGAAGAACTGGGATACTATAACAGCGAAAACAAAAGAATTGTCTGCCACATTAAAGACGAAGTTTGGTGAAGCGAAAGAGAAAGTAGTCACATTCGCCACTGAAATGAAGGATAAGGTAGTCGAGAAGTTCGGGAGCATTGTACAAACAGCTAAAGATTTACCTGGTCTAATTGGTAAAGGGATTGCAGACTATGCTTCAAAAGCTTTAGACGGCATGAAGGAGCTAGGTAACAATTTAAAGAAAAGTTTTATGGAAGCACTTAATATGGGTTCACCTTCAAAAGACTTTAAGCAAATGGGTATATGGATTGTAGAAGGCTTAGTGAATGGTCTTAATGCCGATAATTTATTGGCATTAGGAAAAAGCGTATTTAAGGGTTTTGCAGGAGGAGCGCTTAACACTCTCGAATCAATCAAAGGTTTCTTCACAGGTGGGTTTTCAGGTGACGCTAGCGACACTATCAATATGGGTGGTAAAGGTTTAGTAAATCAACTGGCTAAAAAGCATAATTTGCGTATTACAAGCGGTTTCCGTCCTGGCGCTGTTACAGCCTACGGGAATCCAAGTGACCACGCAACAGGTAATGCATATGATATTGCCGGTAGTCCACAAGGTATGTGGCAGGCAGGTCTCGAAGCGCAAAAAAACCCGCAAGTAAAGTATGTTATCGCTCGTAATATGATTAGTTATGGTGGTGGACCGTGGAAGCCTTATCCATACGGTGGACACTTGGATCACACGCATATTTCATTAAAGGGTGGTAGAGAACAAGGCGGACGTATTGGTTCGTCGGGTCGTTATTTAGTTGGAGAAGCGGGTCCAGAGATTGTTGATCTACCTGCTAACAGTCGAGTGCATAATAACCAAAACAGCAAGCGTATGGGGAATGGTGGAGTTACAGTGGTTATTGAGAACTTTAACTCTCGTGGAGTGACTACTACTGAAATGATTAATGAATTTGTACCGATGTTAAAATTACGATTAGCAAATATGTAAAATATTATTAAGCACCTACTCCAGTTATTAATAGGAGGGGTGCTTAATTGATTTTATGCAAAGTTTGACGTGCTTTTTTCATACATCTTCATTTATCCCATCTACTAATAACAAAATCCTGTACGGTATCTTGCAGTTTTTCCGCACCTACTTTTATTTCATCTACAAGATAAGAAAGGATAGCAGCCCATGATATGTGACGCCTTGAAATTCATGCTTGTTGAAATGAAGATTGTTCCGATAATGGAGCAATACGGAAATTCCGTATAGGTGAACGCATATTTGCACAGTCCAAAATTGGACCTTGAGATAGTTCTTTTTTTCAGTTGGTCCAATTTTGGACCAATCTCATTACTGAAGATCCAGGAGTGAGAGATGTCTCCAAAATTGAAGTGATGTATTCATGCGGTTCAATATCGGACCATGGGACTGTCCAAGTTTTTAATACAAGAGAGATATACGTCCTAAAAACAGATGGATAGTATCTAATAATGTTCTAAATTATGAAGAAAGAAAATAGAAATCTAGTTAAAATGTTTCGTTACCATTGTAAACAGGAATAAACCAAGTATAATAAAGGTAAGCGATGGCATATACTGTTTTACCTGAAAGGCGGGTGACGGTCGTATGCTCAATGAAAGGGGAAGGATGAAATGGCTACAGCTACACAAACCAAACCAGTGAGAATTTCATTCGATGACTTGAAAAAAAGAGAAGAATTTATAAATTGGGCGGAGAGTGAAAAAAAAGATAACTCTCCTGAAATGTCAGAATTACGCTCTCAATTAGATACAATTAGACGAATAAGAAGAATGAAGGATAAGTTTAATGAAAAGCACTGAAATAGAATTAGAAAGAATAAGGTCAGTATCCCTTTCAGATGAGAATGTATCGGATATTGGCCTTTTTCGATGTTCCGAAAAGCAAGTGGAAGAATTTTTAATAAATGATGCATTAAAACTTCAAAGAGTGAACTCCGCACATACCCATTTATTCTATTTCGAAGATCAATTAATAGGTTTTTTCACATTATTTGCAGACCAGGTTATCGTTACAAAAACAGCTAAAAGAAGCCTGGATGCCCAAGCTTTTGCAATACATAAAGGTTCCTCTTATCCAGCAATCAGAATTCATTACATAGGAATAGATGAAAAGTTTGAAAAGCAAGGTTTGGGAATCACTTTGCTATTATTCGCTTTGGATTTATGTAGGGAAGTGGCAGAAATGATAGGTGTGAATTTTGTCTGGTTGGAATCTTTACCAACATCTGAATCATTTTTTAACAAATATCATTTTAAAAAGGTTGAAACGAAGCAAGGACCAGGTGGTTCAAGAATTGTTAATATGGTTATGAAAATTGAAGATATTCAAACTTAATTACAAATAATCGTACTTAAGGTTTTTAGGCGCTGCATGCTTTTGGGGTTAATTTGGGGTTAAAATTCTGATAAAAGGCTATAAATAGCTTGAAAAAATTGATACACTTAAAAATGAAAGTTGCAATTAAGGGCATTATATAGGGTTTCTTATAGATAGGCATAATGATGACAGATACATTGACAGGGTGGAGGTCGCTGGTTCGAGCCCAGTCGGGGTCATAGGTGCCAAACCTAAGTTATTTACCGTCGGAACACGGTTTATAACAATAAACAGTCCTATTAGACCGAATGTCTAGGGGCTGTTTTTTTATGTCTTGATTTCAGATAGTCTTTACTATTTTCGGCAAAATATAATTACAATACACACATAGGTCGCACGGTGTATACTTAAAGTACAAATAAGCATGTAGGTAAGCAGGAGGGATACGTTTTGATGAAAAGAAAACAAGAAACATCCAATGTAAAAGAATATATAGTGGAAGAACAAATAGAATTATTGCCATATTTATTGAAGATCATGTCAAAAAGTAGTCGGAATTCCGTTAAATCAGTTCTTACACGTGGACAAGTTATGGTGGATGGTCACATGACAACAAAGCATAATCAGTCATTAGAACCTGGACAAACGGTTGAAATACAAAGTAACAAAGCCGCTATAAATGTGTCTCAATTAGTAGGTGTAGCTATTCTGCATGAAGATGAGGATCTTATCGTAATCAATAAAGACGCAGGTGTTCTTTCTGTTGCGTCGGAAAAAGAAAAAGATCAGACAGCATATCGTGAAATTACGAAATATGTTAAAAGAAGTCATCCCGAGAATCGGATTTTTGTTGTGCATCGACTGGATCGAGATACATCCGGCGTCATGATGTTTGCTAAAAATGAAGAAACTCAGCAAGCTTTACAAAGCACGTGGAATGAATCCGTAAAGGAACGTTTGTATACGGCACTTGTAGAAGGAAAAGTACGTACACAATCGGGTACTATCAATTCATGGTTAACTGAAAATAGTGCATTTCGAGTCTATTCAAGCCCGACTGACAATGGCGGGCAGCATGCGATTACACATTATAGAAGAATTCAGGCAAACAAAAACTTTTCATTGTTGGAGGTTCTTTTGGAAACGGGTCGAAAAAATCAAATTCGAGTACATATGGAAGAATTGGGTCATCCTGTGATAGGAGACAAAAAGTACGGTGCTACTGGCAATCCTATACGCAGAGTAGGGCTTCATGCGACGGCATTGGCCTTCCTGCATCCACGTACGGGCGAATTGGTTCGATTTGAAGCAGAAGTACCACAGATCTTTGTTGCGCGTTCTAAATAATGAATCATGTCATTTGCAGTCCCTTAGCTCATCCAAGGGGCTGCTTTTTTATAACTTGACATTCAAACTGATATTTGAATGTATGAATTGACAGAAAGTCATTCATTGCATATACTAAAACTAATCAATCAAATGAACGGTTGAATGAAGAAAACCTGAAAAATGATGAATTTTTTGAGAGGACTGGTTACATGGCTTCTGAGAAAAATGTCTATCGCTTACAGAATCTGTCGTGCACAAGTTGTGCTGCGAAGTTTGAGAAGAATGTTCGTCAAATTTCTACTGTAGAAGATGTTCAACTGAACTTCGGCGCTTCTAAATTAACGGTCGCGGGTGATGCCTCGATCTTACAACTGGAAGAAGCAGGAGCGTTTGACGGTATTAAAGTGTTCCCTGAAAAGCAACGGATCATTAAACAGCATATGCCTTTTTGGAAAAAACGTGAAAATCAAACGACAATTGCTTCCTTAATTCTACTATTGGCAGGGTATGCAGTGTCTACCGCAAATGGTGATAATAATTGGCTGTCCGTCGGATTGTTTTTAGCCGCCATTCTAATTGGTGGATTCAGTTTGATGAAAGAAGGATTAACGAATCTTTTTAAACTTGAATTCGATATGTCCACATTGATGACGATTGCAGTGATTGGAGCCGCACTGATCGGTGACTGGGCTGAAGGTGCGGTAGTAGTGTTCCTTTTCTCGGTTAGTGAAGCGTTGGAAAGTTACTCCATCGATAAGGCGAGAAATTCCATTACATCATTAATTGAAATTGCACCCACTACAGCAATTGTGCTCCGTGGAAGTAATGAATTTGAAGTAGATGTAGAAGATTTACGTATTGATGATGTTATTTTAATTAAACCAGGACAAAAGATTGCGATGGATGGTGAAGTGATCCAAGGTGATTCTTCGGTTAACCAGGCTGCTATTACAGGCGAGTCTGTACCTGTCCACAAAGTCCTTGGAGACGAAGTGTTTGCAGGTACGTTGAATGAAGAAGGTGCAATGCAAGTACGTGTGACAAAGCTTGCTGAAGATACGACGATTGCCAAGATCATTCATTTAGTCGAAGAAGCACAAGCGGAAAAGGCACCGACACAACAATTTGTCGATCGTTTTGCGAGATATTATACACCAGCTATTTTAATTATTTCCTTATTGATCATGATTATACCTCCACTTTTAATGGGTGGAATATGGGGCGAATGGTTTTATAAAGGACTTGTCGTACTAGTAGTAGGCTGTCCTTGTGCATTAGTCATTTCGACACCGATTGCAATCGTGACCGCAATAGGAAATGCAGCGCGTAATGGTGTGTTAATAAAAGGTGGCATTCATTTAGAAGAAACGGGCCAAATCAAAGTCGTGGCTTTCGATAAAACGGGTACGTTGACTGAAGGACGTCCGGAAGTAACAGATGTTTTGACGGTTTCGTCATTAACGGAAGATGAAGTATTGCAACAAGCTGCTTCTATCGAGAAATTCTCCCAACACCCATTGGCATCCTCTATTATGCGGGCAGCAGAGAAATTACCGGTTGGGTTGCTTGCGGTGGATCAATTCCAGTCTATTACCGGTAAAGGTGCAAAAGCCAAGATTGGAGAGCATTTGGTACACGTGGGAAGTCCAAATCTATTCAAAGAACTACATGCTATGGATGAGGCGATTGAACAGCAGATTCTAACATTACAAAAACAAGGTAAGACCGTGATGCTCGTTTGGTCTGAAGCTGGCCTAGAAGGAATCATTGCAGTTGCAGATCAAGTTCGTAAAAGTAGTCTAAAAGTTATTCAAAAGCTACATGAAATGGGTAAGCGGACGGTAATGCTTACTGGTGACAATCAATCAACGGCTTCAGCGATCGGTGCGCAACTTGGCTTAACTGAAGTCAAAGCGGAATTGTTACCTGATCAAAAGGTTGAGATGATCAAATCATTGGGGCAGTACGGTAAAGTAGCCATGGTAGGAGACGGAGTGAATGATGCTCCAGCGTTAGCTACAGCGAATGTTGGAATTGCGATGGGCGGTGCGGGAACAGATACGGCACTGGAAACAGCGGATATTGCATTGATGGCGGACGACTTGGAAAAGCTTCCGTATACAATCAAATTGAGTTCGCGCACGAAACAAATTATAGTACAGAACATCTCAATCGCGCTTGGATTAAAAGTGATTGCGTTGTTGCTCATTATTCCAGGCTGGCTAACATTATGGATGGCGGTCATGGCGGATATGGGTGCGACTGTCATAGTGGTATTAAATTCATTGCGACTCATGAGAAGTAAAATATAATAATTAAGTAGAAACTTCAGACGAATAATTCGTCTGAAGTTTTTTCTGGTGCATAAGATGATAGACTGATAATAACAACAATTATGAGGAGTGTGGATAATTTGGCAATGACGAACTTAGAACTTGAAATGATTATGAACAAACAGAAACAATATTATGTGTCGGGTGTGACGCGTAGTATTTCATTCCGAATCATGATGCTGGAAAAACTATACAAAGCAATTCAAAAGCATGAAAAAGAAATTTTGGAAGCTTTGCATAAAGACTTGCACAAACATCCACTTGAAGCGTATGTATCAGAAATAGGTTTCGTCTTGTCCAGTATTACACACATGATAGATCACTTGGATGAATGGGCAACGCCTGAAAAAGTGAAGACACCTCTCCATCTGCAGCCTGCAACGAGTTTTATCGTGAAGGAACCGTATGGAACGGCTTTGATTATTGGACCATTCAACTATCCATTCCAACTATTGCTTGATCCGCTTGTAGGATCCATAGCAGGAGGAAATTGTACAGTATTGAAGCCGTCAGAGGATGCACTACATACGGCAGCTGTCGTGGACAAAATCATGTCAAGTATTTTTCCTGCCGAGTATGTATCAGTTGTCCATGGTTACAAAGAAGAGACGCAACTGTTGTTACAAGCACCATTTGATTATGTATTCTTTACGGGAAGTGCAAACGTAGGGAAAATCGTCATGAGGGCTTGTGCGGAAAGATTAACTCCATTTACACTGGAGTTGGGTGGGAAAAGCCCAGCGGTTGTCGACCATACGGCAGATATTAAAAAAGCTGCGGAGAAAATTGTTTGGGGTAAGTTTATGAATGCAGGTCAAACGTGTGTAGCTCCAGATTATGTACTGGCTGATGTATTGATTCACGATGAATTAGTAGAAGAAATGAAGAACGCTATTCATCGTTTTTACGGAAAAGATGCGCAGAAGAGTACGGACTACGGTCGTATAATTGCAGATCGTCATTTCGATCGTTTGGCAAAAATATTAGAACAAGATCAAGCATATATCGTAGAAGGCGGCCATACAGACGCCGCAGATAAATATATTGAACCGACGATTTTGGTATTATCCGATTGGAATAGCGCAAGTATGCAAGATGAATTATTCGGTCCGATCTTGCCTGTACTTCCGTATGATAATTTAGGGATGGCGATACAACAAATTAGTACGTTGCCTAAACCGTTAGCTGCCTACTTTTTCACAGAAAACGATGAAGCAGCTAATCACTTTATAGAAGCACTACCGTTTGGTGGGGGCTGCATCAATGATACGGTCTCGCATGTTGCCAACATTCATTTACCGTTTGGTGGAGTAGGGCCTTCCGGAATGAATCAATACCATGGCAAAGCGAGTTTTGAAACGTTCACCCATTCTAAATCGATGATGAAAAAGAGCACCGTCGTTTCGGTGCCCCTAGCATTTCCACCATACAAAGGGAAACTGCAATTAGTGAAGCGTTTCCTTCGCTAACAGAAAGCGAATTATTGTCTAGGCACTCTGCTGACTTTCGACCAGTAGAGTGCCTTTGTGGTCAATAAATATCTTTTTAATGACTTCTACTATAGGAAGAAGAGAAGTATCATGTAATCTATGACTTTATTGTTTAGATCAAATACTGGGATGAGATCCTGCGGCTGTTCAAAAAAGTAGATATGTAGAATGGCGGACAGCAGTAGTCTGTTCTTTTGACATGTTTAATACTCTTCATTCAATATTCAATGTATGAGGTTTTAGGTGGATGTGATAAGAAAATACGCGTATGATACTAGTAATTGATTAATTAATTAGTACTTCATTTTTTCAATAAATAAAGCCTTTTTAGTGAAATTCATTTATTTGTTATAATGATTAAGGCTATTCACCAACTCACTGGAGGAAATCACATGAATACGAAAGAATTGCTATCCGTACTGCCTGTAAAAACAATAAAAGGGACATTGCCTGAGAATATCACGGATGTGGCGGTAGACTCTAGAGCTGTTCAAGATGGAGGGGTATTTGTCTGTCTAAAAGGCTACACTGTAAATGGCCATCAATTCGCACAGAAAGCCCTATTGAGCGGCGCCCGCGTTATTGTGGCGTCTGAACCTATTTTAATTGATGAAGAGCGTACAGCGGTTGTATACGTAGAAAACACAGCAAAAGCGATCGAGTTATTGGCATCTAAGTACTATCAGTATCCTTCAAAGCGCATGAAGATGATTGGCGTGACAGGTACTAACGGCAAGACAAGTGTCGGCAACATCATTCATGACATGCTGCGACAGGTAGATGAAAAGACTGCTGTGTCGGGCACGATTGGTTTTAAATTAAATGATATTCTTTATGAAACAGAAAATACAACGACTGACGTTTTAACTACTCAGCAAATGATCGCACAAGCAGCAAATGAAGGCTGTGAATCGATGATCATGGAAGTCTCTTCACACGGCTTGGTTGAAGGTCGACTGGCGGGAACAGAATTTGATATCGCGATTTTCACTAACTTGACGCATGATCATTTGGATTATCACAAAACGATGGAAAATTATAGTGCGGCAAAAGGATTATTGTTTGCACAACTCGGTCAGCAACTGGATCAGCAAAAGTTTGCCATTATTAATGCAGATGATCCGTGGAGTAGTAAAATGATCGAAATGACTTCTTTCCCGATTTTTACATATGGGATTCACGTAAAATCTTCATTTCAAGCGACAGCAATCGAGATGCAGTCTAACCGTACGAAATTTCAATTACAAGCCCCAGATGGGATATTCTCTGTCACGATGCCATTGATTGGAGAGTTTAACGTATATAATTCATTAGCTGCCATTGCGGCGTTATATGCAAAAGGATTGAAGACGGAAGATATTTTACCACTCATCGCGAATGTATCGACAGTGAAAGGTCGCTTGGAAAAGGTGGAAACTTCTTTACCATTGACGATTTTTATCGATTACGCACATTCACCAGATGCAATTGAAAAAGCCATCGCTACTGTACACCCTTTAAAACAGGAAGGAAGTCGTCTTCTCTTTTTGATTGGAACAGGAGGTAACCGGGATCGTCTTAAGCGCCCAATTATGGGAGAAAAAGCAGCAGCTGCTGATTATGTCGTGTTTACGACGGATGATCCGCGAGACGAACCGTATGAGTCCATCCTATCGGAACTGAGTGCCACGATGCCACATGATCAGTACATTTGTATAGGGGATAGGGAAGAGGCAGTACGGCATACAATTGAGCAAGCAAATGCAGGGGATATCATCATATTTGCAGGAAAAGGTCATGAAGACTTCCAAATTATCGGCAATACAAAATATGCACATTCCGATGCAAAGATTGCACTTGAGGAAGCAACTAAAAAGTTTGGCGATACAACTATCAATAAATGAAGAACAGAGAAGATTTGAGAGCGTATAGTTTTTTAGTCAATTCAATGAAAATCATTGAAATGCATCCCTATTCTCTCTATGATAGAAAACGTAAGTAAAAGGAGAGTACGATTGATGCAAAAGAATATACAAGATGAAATTTCTTCGCGACGAACGTTTGCGATTATTTCTCACCCGGATGCCGGTAAAACGACAATAACTGAAAAACTACTGTATTTTGGCGGTGCAATTCGCGATGCTGGAACAGTTAAAGGAAAGAAGTCAGGAAAATTCGCAACATCTGACTGGATGGAAATTGAAAAGCAACGTGGGATTTCTGTAACTTCTTCCGTTTTGCAATTTGACTATGATGGTAAGCGTGTCAATATTTTAGATACACCTGGACACGAAGATTTTAGTGAGGACACGTATAGAACTTTAATGGCAGTCGATGCAGCCGTTATGATGGTCGATTCTGCAAAAGGTATTGAGCCACAGACGATTAAATTGTTCAAAGTTTGTAAAATGCGTGGGATTCCTATTTTTAGATTCATTAATAAGATGGACCGACAAGGTAAAGAGCCATTGGAACTACTGGAAGATTTAGAAGAAGTTTTAGAAATCCAATCGTACGCAATGAATTGGCCGATCGGTATGGGGAAAGAGTTCCTTGGTATTTATGATCGTTTTAATAAACGTATAGAATTGGCACGTCCTACTAATGGTGAAGATCGTTTCCTTCCGATTGATGAAGAAGGCGAGCTTGCAGTAGAACACTCCATGCAGGAAACTTCTTATTATAAGCAGGCGTTAGAAGATGTCATGCTATTGAATGAAGCAGGAAACGACTTTGATGAAGAACGTATTGCTAAAGGAGATTTAACTCCTGTATTCTTCGGAAGTGCGTTGACTAATTTCGGTGTCCAAACATTTTTGGAAACATTTTTGCAATTCGCACCTGAACCACAACCAAGGCTGACAAAGGATGCTGAATACGTAGATCCCATTTCGGATATTTTCTCTGGCTTCATCTTCAAGATTCAAGCTAATATGAATCCTGCACACCGGGATCGTATTGCTTTTGTTCGAATCGTGTCGGGAGAGTTTGAACGTGGCATGTCTGTAAATGTTCCGAGACTTTCCAAGAACTTCAAGTTGTCACAAACGACTCAATTTCTAGCGGATGATCGTGAAACTGTTGATCAAGCAGTAGCGGGTGATATTATTGGATTATATGATACAGGTAATTATCAAATTGGTGATACAGTCGTTGGTGGAAAAGCCAACTTCCAATTTGAAGCTCTACCGCAATTTACCCCTGAGCTATTCGTTAGAGTAAGTGCTAAAAATGTTATGAAATCTAAACAGTTCCATAAAGGCATTTTACAACTCGTTCAAGAGGGAGCTATTCAATATTACAAAACACTGCATACGGAAGAAGTTATTTTAGGTGCAGTAGGTCAGCTTCAATTCGAAGTCTTTGAACACCGAATGAGAGCAGAGTACCATGTGGAAGTGCAAATGGAAACAATGGGTTCTAAAGTAGCACGCTGGATTGAAAACGAAGAAGATGTAAAAGAAACGATGGCAGGACAACGTGCATTGCTCGTAAAAGACCGTTATGAGCGTAAAGTGTTCTTGTTTGAAAATAATTTCGCGATGCGCTGGTTCCAAGATAAGTTCCCTGATATCAAGTTGTACAATCAATTATAATACTTATAACATACACGCCCGGTCGGATTAATTGTAATCCGATCGGGTTATTTGTTAAAATTGTGAAAACTTGATGTGTCAATTTGTCGAAATTAGAGCAAAATATGAGGAAAGTACTGCATTCAAGTGGTATGGTGAAAATATTAAAAGGTTACCTCGGCTATTGTGCTGAGAATAGAGAGGAATAAATAAATGAAGA
The DNA here is from genome assembly GCF_002743115.1 of Sporosarcina sp. P17b. NCBI lineage: Bacteria > Bacillati > Bacillota > Bacilli > Caryophanales > Caryophanaceae > Sporosarcina > Sporosarcina sp. P17b. The sequence continues at coordinate 24,330 of NZ_PDYP01000001.1, forward strand.
TTAGTAGTTTCTCGGTCAAACGACCTGTTTTTACGCTAGTTACGATGTTTCTTGTCATTATATTAGGAGCCGTGTCTTTCTTTAAAATTCCGGTTACACTAATTCCTGATTTAAATCCGCCTGTTGCGGTAGTAGTCACGAATTATCCGGGCGCTTCGCCAACAGAAGTGAGTGAGAAAATCACCAAACCGTTAGAAGAAAGTTTGTCGACAGCGCCGGGCTTAAAGTCCATGCAATCTTCTTCGCAGGAAGGTGCTAACTTAGTATTTCTTCAATTTGATTGGGATTCTTCTATTGATGATGTACAAATGGATATTCTTCAACGGATTGATCAAGTGGAAGTGCCCGATGGTGCCAATAAACCACGTTTCATGAAATTTGATCCTTCTCAATTTCCGGTTATTCAATTATCTTTACGTTCAGTAGATAAAGATGCAAATATACGGAAAATCGCAGAGGAGCTAGAAAAAGAATTACGCCGTATTGATGGCGTAGCAAGTGTTAACGTTTCAGGGAAAATCATTGAAGATGTTCAGGTTATTTTAGATCCTGAAAAATTAAAAGAGCTTGGCTTGGCTCAATCAGATGTCGTGCAGGCGATACAGGCTAGTAATGTATCCATGCCAGGTGATCCGATTGATACGAGTGACGGAAGAAAGTTAACGACCAGAATCTTAAGTACAGTTCAAAATATCTCGGATGTTCGAGGGATCCAAATAGGTGCCAATCCTCAGACAGGTGATAAAATCAAAGTCTCTGACGTGGCGGATGTAGCATTATTGGAACCGAAAGTACAAACAGAAACACGAGCTAATGATAATCAGGCAGTATTATTGTCTGTACTTCAAGAATCGGGAGCAAATACCGCAACTGTCTCTAAAGAGTTTCAAAAGTCATTAGATAAGTTATTGGAGAAAGATGCATACAAAGATATTGAATCGGACGTCATTTTTGACCAAGGGGACTATGTACAGCTGGCGATCGGCAATATCGGCCAGTCACTAATTCTTGGTGGCTTGTTCGCGATGATCGTATTATTTGTCTTCTTACGTGGAATTAAGAGTCCAATCATCATTGGAGTAGCTATTCCATATTCGGTTATTGTGACGTTCGTTCTTATGTATTTCGCCGACTTCTCATTAAATATTATGACACTCGGTGCACTTGCTTTAGGTATTGGTATGTTAGTCGATAATGCCATTGTAGTTATTGAAAACATCGAGCGGCATTTGGCAATGGGTAAAACACCGACAGAAGCCGCAAAAGATGGTTCGAAGGAAGTCGGCGGAGCTATAACGGCTTCTACGTTAACTACTCTAGCTGTATTTGTGCCGGTGATCTTCATTACGGGTATCATTGGTCAAATCTTCACAGAGTTCGCGTTGACGATTTCATTCAGCTTATTTGCATCGTTAGTCGTTGCGTTGACTGTCGTACCGATGCTTGCGAGTCGTTTGTTAAAGACACCTACTGAAGAAACACTAGAGAAAAAGTCTCGTGTGAAGAAAAACCATAGATTCGAAAAGTCTGTCAAGTGGGCATTGAGTCATCGTTTACTTGTACTATTATTAACGAGTGTATTGCTTGCAGCCAGTGTATTCGGAATTATAAAAGTAGGAACAGAATTCCTGCCTGCTACTGATGAAGGATCGTTCAGTATTAATGTTAATTTACCAAATGGCGCTTCACTCGATGCGACAGATGATGTAGTAAAACGAATCGAAGAAGAAATGAAGAAGCAAGATGATGTGGAGGTGTACGTCAGTTTAGTCGGCGGAACACAACAAAGTATGGCGCAAGGCGGATCAGAAAGTAATATGGCGGAAGTGTATGTGAAGCTAATACCACTTGATGAACGTGATCGCTCTGTCTTTGAATTCGTAGACAAAGTGCAACCAATTGTAGAAGAAGAAATTGGTGATGATGCAGACATTAGTTTCAATCTACAGACTGCCGCTGGCTCAAGTCCAAATACTCTAACATTCTCTCTAAATGATACAAATGAAGAACGGTTAGGAAAAGCAGTTTCCAAGTTAGATAAGAAGTTGCGTGACATGGATACCGTAACTGAAGTGGAAAATGATTTAATAGATACAGTAGAGGAAATTAAAATTGAAGTAGATCGTGAAAAAGCTTCAGATGTTGGATTAGCTCCGTATCAGATAGCGCAAACGGTTAGTGACGTTACACGTGGCGTCTTTGCTTCACAAATCGTCTTTGAAAAAACAGGCGAAGTAGTTGGAGTAAACGTTGGCTATGACGAGCGTTTCCGCAATAGTATAGATAAATTAAAAGAACTGGAATTAAAAACACCACAAAATACGTTTGTGAAATTGAAAGATGTAGCAGATGTAGAAATCGCAGAAGGCCCTGCGGCAATAATTCGTGTGGATCAAGCACATTCGATCACATTTACAGTAAAATATCTATCCAGTGAATCACTAGGGGATATGACGAAAAAAGTAAATGATATTGTTGATGATCTTGACTTGCCAAGTGAAGTGGAACTTTCATACGGTGGTGATCGTGAGTTATTCGAAAGTGCGATTGACGATATGCTATTAGCTTTAGTATTGGCTGTCGTATTAGTGTATATCGTAATGGCAGCACAGTTCGAGTCGTTCAAATATCCATTTGTTATCATGTTCTCTGTGCCACTTATGCTAATCGGTGTCTCACTTGCTTTATTCTTTACGAACACACCTGTTAGTATCACAGCAGTTATAGGTCTTCTCATATTGGTCGGGATAGTCGTCAACAATGGTATTGTATTGGTTGATTATATCAATCAGCGTAAAGAAGCAGGACTCAGCTCCTACGACGCTATCATGTCATCTGTACGCGACCGTGTCCGTCCAATCCTAATGACTGCACTCACAACTATATTAGGCTTGCTACCGTTAGCACTGGGCCTTGGTGAAGGTTCGGAGTTAAACCAGCCGATGGGGATAGCAGTAATTGGTGGATTGATCAGTTCTACATTCCTGACGTTGTATATTGTTCCTATTATTTATAGCTTGTTTGATCGGGAGACACGTCGTGGAATGAAGACACCTAAAAAAGCGCAATCTGTGATAGTAGATCAACCTGGTACAGTGAAAGAAACAGAAACTGTAACCGTAACGGAGACAGTAACTGAAACTGTAACGGTTAGAGAAATTAAACAATAAGTGTTGCTGGCAAATGGAATCTTCCATTTGCCGGTTTTTTTGCAGAATAAATTTTGTGAAAGAAAAGTATAGTAGTAATAGAAAAGTGTGCAGCATACTATCATACAAATCTTCACTTCGAATTAAATAGCACAATAGACATCGCCTAAACTATTTGCAAAGTAAAGTTATCATGTTATAATACTTTAAAAGTATCCAATAACTTAATAACTTTGACGCACTGTCAAAGGGGAGTAGCTATAGGGAAACCTATTTCATAATCGTCAATACGTGACTGACTCAACGGTCATCGGTTATGATAGCTGGATTTGTACGTGAAATTCCGACTTAGCGAGACCTTTGCCTATTTATTAGGTGAGGGTCTTTTTATATTGTAAAAAACAAGGAGGAATTATGTTGGATCCGATTTTATTAGAATACGCATGGGTACTCGTAGTATTGATCGTACTAGAGGGCCTATTAGCAACAGACAATGCCGTCGTAATGGCCGTAATGGTGAAACATTTACCGAAAGTTCAACAACAGAAAGCTTTATTTTATGGTTTACTAGGAGCATTCGTCTTCCGATTTACAGCACTCTTCATGATTACATTCTTAGTGAAGTTCTGGGAAATACAAGCAATCGGTGCCGCTTATTTGTTATTTATTGCTGGTAAAAATATATACGATAAAATTACCCATAAGCCAGAAGGGCATCCCAATAAGAAACCTAAAAAACAATCTGGTTTCTGGATGACCGTTTTGAAAGTAGAGCTTGCAGATATTGCGTTCGCACTGGACTCTATGCTTGCGGCAGTTGCGCTTGCAGTTACGTTGCCAGAGTTGGGTAACTTCCATGTCGGCGGCATCAACGGTGGACAGTTCATTGTGATGTTATTAGGTGGAATGATCGGTTTAATCATGATCCGTTTTGCAGCGAAACAATTTGTTATTATGCTTGAAAAGTATCCTACACTTGAAACAGCGGCTTTCCTAATCGTCGGCTGGGTAGGTGTGAAGTTGGTTGTGTTAACTCTTGCGCATCCAGCACTTCTCATCATTCCAGAATCATTCCCACACTCTACATTGTGGAAAACAACGTTCTGGGCTGTGTTATTGATCTTAGCAGTTGGCGGTTATTTACTAGCAGTTGCGAAGTTTAAAGTAAAATCGAATAGGTAAAACGAAAGCAGTCCCTCCCGTGTAAAATAGGAGGGGCTGCGTTTTTTAACTGGGGTTTGGAAGATAGGAAAGAGTGCAAAGTTATATGTATAGCTATCTTTTCATCATGGGATTTGATAAAGTAGAAAAATGAAGTTTCCGTTATGAAAGGAATTTGAAAAAAATGAGGCTTTCCAGGGAATTTTTTCATAAGTTTACTCCAGCGCAGATCATTGCCTTTTATTATTTTTTAGCGATTGCATCTTCTTTTCTGTTGTTGAATTTACCAGGAGTATATAAACCGGGTGTGAAAGTAGCATTTATAGATAGTTTGTTTACCGCTGTCAGCGCAGTAAGTGTCACAGGACTGTCTCCTATCAGCATCGGTGAAACGTACTCAGTATTTGGCCTTTGCATGATTATGCTCGTCCTTCAGCTAGGTGGAATCGGTATCATGTCATTAGGTACGTTTTTCTGGCTACTTGTGAAGAAAAAAATCGGCATGAGAGAGCGTCAACTGATTATGGTCGATACCAATCAGTACACATTACAAGGCGTAGTTCAATTAATTCGTCAGATCATCCAAATTATCGTAGCCATTGAGATTATCGGTGGTGGCATTCTAACCTTATATATATATCGTTTTTATAACTCGTTTAGTGAAGCGCTATTGAATGGAATGTTCATGTCTGTGTCTGCAACTACGAATGCGGGTTTTGATATTACGGGTTCTTCGATGATGCCTTATCACGATGATTATTTCGTACAGCTCATACTGATGACGTTGATCATTTTGGGTGCTATTGGATTCCCAGTTTTGATTGAGGTAAAGAGCTTCTTTTCAAAAAAGGTCCCACATTTCCGCTTTTCACTTTTTACTAAAATCACAACTGCGACATTCGGTGTTCTATTGCTTGTAGGTACATTGATTATTTGGTTGCTGGAATCATTCAATTCATTCAAAGGAATGAGTTGGCATCAGCAATTCTTTACGGCGTTATTCCACTCCGTATCTGCACGATCAGCAGGTCTGGTAACATATGATGTAACGCAATTTAGTGAAGCTACAGATATTTTTGTTAGTGCGCTAATGTTCATTGGTGCTTCCCCAAGTTCAGTAGGTGGCGGAATACGTACGACAACATTTGCAATTGCGCTTTTATTCCTCATTAACTTTGCACGAGGAAATGACGTCATCCATATATTTAAGCGTCGAATTAAACTCATCGATGTATTCCGTTCGTATGCAGTCATTCTCGTAGCTTGTTTTATGGTATTGGCCGCGTTGTTGTTGTTGTTGCTTACGGAGCCTGGAATTCCTGTTGTTCCATTGTTATTCGAAATTACATCTGCTTTCGGAACTTGTGGAATGTCCTTAGGTATAACAGGAGATTTATCGATCGTTGGCAAGATCATTATTATGGTTTTGATGTTTATTGGACGTGTAGGGTTGATATCGTTCATCTATACAATAGGTGGCAAGTCGAATAAAACGCCTTATCATTATCCAAAAGAGCGTGTTATTATTGGCTAAGATGAAGTGGAAAAGAGATGTCCCGGAAATCATGACGGGGTGTCTCTTTTTGTTTAAATTAACGTTTGGGTGAAAATTTTAAGAGCAAGAGCAAGAGCAAAGTCTTTAGAGTGGTGAGTGAGTTTGTGAGTGGTTCGGGATGGAAGCTCCAGTTGGCGGACGCTTTCCCATGGGCTCTCGGTGAGCCAACCAGGTCGCGAGCTCCCTTTTGGTTGTCTCACCTTTCGAGCTGATCCTGCGGGAAGAGCCGTAACGAAGAACGGCTTTTGCGAGTAAAAGCGAAGCGTTAGGAGCACATCTTTGCACTTCGCCGCCAACTTCCGCTTCCATCCTACGTTGATAGTTGTGTTACTTAGATCACTCACTGTAGGTAGTATTTGAATTATTGATTTGTTTTAACTTCTTTAGATTCAAGTTCTACAGTTTAAAATCTGTTACAACACTAACTTTAATGAACAACAAAAGGTATCACCCACTTACATTGCAAGGGATTGGCGCGTAGGAGGGGCGACTCCCAGAGGATCAGCTCGACAGGCGAGACAACCAAAGAGAGCAAAGCGAACTGGTTGGCTCACCGCGAGCCCTCTAGGAAAGCGTCCCCTCCGTAGCGCCAATTCCCACCCGAAGACGCCTGCTAACCAGACCATTACACTGCTATACTTCACAAAGCAAAAGAGCTATCGCACGAAGTCATATCATCTATGACTTCGTGGATAGCTCTTTTTTATTGATAAACGGATTCTAGTACCTGTTCAGATAGGTGGTAATGCTGTGCTTTTTCGCCTGGCGTGTATTGGATAATAAGATAACCAGGATCTTTTATGACAGTTAGATCCTCTTTCAATTCGGCAAAGGTCTTTGTGATGAAGACTTGCTTGCGAATTGTTCGCTCAGTATAACCAGTCGACTCAAATGATTCGCCAAGCAAGTGAGGAGAACGTAGAAGAACTTGATAGATATCCTTTAACTCTTCTTCGGGTAAAGTAGTATGCCACCAAATCTTCCTTGGTAAGAATTTTTGGTGAAGTAAATAATCCATCTTTAAAAGACTGACTACTATAGAAGTGTCCACTTTCAATATTTCAATCAGAAAGCGTTCCAGACGAGTGAATAAGTCTTCGAACTGATGGCCAATACGTGACCAACCTTGTTTCTCCCAGAATGCGCCGAATAATTGGAAGAAGTCGAACGGTGTATCCACCAATTCAGTGACGATGTACTCCATAGAGTGTATAAAACGTCCCGAATTCCAATATTTTTCAAGAATGTCTTCTGTTTGTTTAATTTTCAGCATATCATCAAAGGACAGAACATTATTCGATACAATTTCATAAGGAGCGGTGTCGATATATTGATAACCATATTGCTCAGCCTGAATACGTAAGCCCGTTCCACGCAGTAGCTTTAAAAAGCCCAATTGTAATTCTTCAGGTCGTAATGCAAATACTTCGTTGAATGTATCACGGAAAGAATCATAATCTTCTTCAGGTAATCCAGCAATCAAATCTAGGTGTTGATCAATTTTTCCACCTTCTTTGACCATCGTAACGGTGCGTGAAAGTTTGGTGAAGTTTTGTCGTCTCTTCACAAGTTCATTAGTCAAATCATTAGTAGATTGAACTCCTATTTCAAAGCGGAACAGGCCTTTCGGTGCGTTGTCATTTAGAAATTGAATGACTTCTGGACGCATAATATCTCCTGTGATTTCAAACTGAAATACAGTTCCAGGCAAATGTTCATCTATGAGAAATTGGAACATTTCCATTGCATAACTTCTACTAATATTGAATGTCCGATCAACAAATTTTATCGTTTTAGCACCATGCTCCATCAGATAGCGAATATCATCTTTTATTGCTTCTCGATGGAAATATCGAACGCCCACTTCAATAGACGATAAACAGAATTGACAAGAGAATGGGCAGCCGCGACTCGTTTCGATATACATTACGCGATTTGAGAGATGGGGAATATCCTCTGCAAAACGAAAAGGGGAAGGCAGTTCCCGAAGATCCAATTTAGGTCCCGGCGCTGTGATTTTTAGTTTACCTTCTTTGCGATAGGCAATACCTTGTACGGAAGCAAGATCGGTTTGTCCATCCACAGCACATAATATATCTTTAAAAGTTTTTTCACCTTCACCGATTGCAATGATATCGATCTCTGGTACTCTTTTTAACCATTGATCGTAATCGTATGTTACTTCAGGCCCACCACAAACTATGACAGTCTTCGGACTAGTCAGCTTTAATAACCGAATTACCTTTAGTGTTTCTTCTATGTTCCAAATATACACACTGAATCCAACGACGTCCGGAGAGTGTTGATAAAGCTCGGAGACGATGGAAAGGGTAGGGTCATGGATGGTGAATTCAGCCAATTCACAGTCAAACTCTGGAGCTGCAAAAGCTTTCAAATAACGTATAGCGATATTTGTGTGTATATATTTGGCGTTTAATGTTGATAAAACGATATTCATTGTAAAACTCCTAACCTAAAATTGTAATAATAAGATTGACTATAAAAGAGACTAAATACCTATGTCAAGAGGCGGGATACTGTGCAATAATAAGATTGAATATGGATATATTTACAATTGTAGAAATTATATGACATCCTAATTATGTGGTTTCTAAAGAGTTGAGGAGGTCCTAATTTGGTTATGAAAACACTAGATATCAGCAGATTTCTAGAGAACTCTCTATTTAAAATTATTTTGGATGAAAATGGAAATGCGCTTGAAATGACTGAGGCAATCAAGTTGTTGATGGATCATATGGGTACACCTAAGCATATGTCCGATATATTCGATCAACCTTTATTAGAACAAATTGAGACGCGCTTGCATCTAGCCAAAACCCAAGTAATTTCAGGGCATAATGTATTGACAGGTCATTTAATTGTATCGAATGAAAAAAAGGAACCATGCTATATTATATACCAACAGCATGCAGATAAGGCGATTATAACAATAAAAATTGGTGAACAGAATGAAAAACTTCTTCAATTGTATGAAAACGCCTATTTAACAGCCACTATACCTATGGCATTAGTGAATGAATCGGGGTATATCATTTCAACTAATAATGAATTTTCTAATGAATTCCCTTCTCATTCATCTAGTGAGTTTGTTCACTTGCAGGATCATTTTGCACTAATGACACCTACTTCCACATTCTCCTATGAAGATTATATTCAAAAAGCAACTATCCAAGCATCTTCAAAAGTCAATATGTCGTATTCCGCGAACGGACTTACTCATATTTACGAAGTTAGCTTAACATTGGACCATAAAACTAGAATGTTCATTTTAAGAATATTAGATATAACTGAAAGAGAACGTCTTTTAGATCAGTTAGCACACTCTGATCAGTTATGTACAACAGGTGAAATTGCTGCAAGCATCGCACATGAAGTACGTAACCCTATGACGACGTTAGAAGGGTTTCTTCAACTACTTGAACATGAAGTGACAGGTAATGCTCAAATGTATGTTAGCGTTATTCAAGAAGAAGTCAAACGAATGAATGAAATATTGAATGAAATGCTTGCGCTCTCAAAACCTGTGGTTGACGAAATTACTGTATTTTCATTATCTGTTCTAATAGAAGACGTACTATTATTGCTACGACCTAAGGCGCTATTGGATCAAATTCATTTAGTGAATGAATTTAATTCAAAAGAACCAATGCTCATTCGGGCGAACCCCAATCGTATTAAACAAGTATTAATTAATCTACTTAAGAACGCAATGGAAGCTATGATTCCTAATGATACATTGTCTATCAGTGTAAATGAAGGTGAACAACATAAAATTGATATCTTAATATCCGATACGGGGGTTGGGATGGACGAGAAGACGATGGAAACCATATTCTTACCATTCGTATCAGATAAACCAGGGGGGACGGGTTTAGGACTTCCGTTTGTCAAAAAAACCGTACTTGAGTATGGCGGGACTATTTCTGTTACTAGTGAACTGGATAAGGGAACTGTTTTTCATTTATCATTTCCTCTTGTTTCTGTAGCATTATCGGAATAACGTAGAGTTCATACAAGGAAAAAGGCCAATCCATTTTATTTCTATGGATTGGCCTTTTATTTATAAGACAATATTATTTGATTGTAGCCGCCATTTGCTTAAATTCTTTCATATGTTCGTTATCTTCTTTAGCGTACACTGTCACTCGCACCAATTTGTCTTCATGCTCCATGACATAGCCTGTGAAATATCCTTCAGTAGATTCTACTGTTGCGCCTTTTACAGATGTAATACTATCTGCTTGTGGAAGATTTGCTTCCTCTGTGATTTCAGTAGGTGTTTCACCGTCACTTGAAGCTGTCAATAACTCTTCCATATTTGTATAAAGTTCATCAAAAGTATACGACTCATCATCTTTAGGCATTGTTTCAATACGCATGAACGTTTCGCTATCTTCTTCAAAATAGAGAGTATCTCTGCCTGGTTCTTCGCTTGTTAGTTTGTATCCGGGAAGCACCATCATGGAGTAGTCTTGTTCATCACTCGCAGTTTCCACAGCATCTTCCATTGAAACTTCACTTGTCTCTTCCTCAGCATCCGTTTCTATTTCTGCTTCATTTTCAGTAGAAGTGCTTTCTTCTACATCTGTTTCGGGAGTAGCAGGTTCTTCGATCGCAGGATCTGTTGCATCTTTTTCTGCATCAGCATCAGATGTTCCGCATGCGGCAAGCATGACGGAAGCTGTTAGTGAGGTGAAAATAATACGCCATTTGTTGTTCAAATCGTTCCACTCCTTCATATACTATTCTAATCATTGGACGGATAACTGCAAAGAAAGTTTCATTCTTGTGTACGTTTTAATATACTATACCGTTTGTGATTGATGACAGTTTTCTCTTCCATTGCCAATTCATCGAAATCTTCCATATACGTTAAATTTACAATTACAGAGTTTTCGTTCACTTTTTCAACTACACCTTGCAAACCTTCTTTAAATTCAATGATATCACCAATTTCAGCTATCGTCATACTATCCATCCTTTCTCCGATCATAATGTGCTCTTACAAGAGTGATGAAAATGTACTATAAAGAATTACTTTATAGTTTGCCTTATAAAATACAAAACGTAAAGGCATATTTTTAATAACGCGAGAAATATACAACAGCGTTTTGTCGCGAAATGTCGAAAATCTTTCTGTTTAATCTTATGTAGTTGTTGGTATGTATAAGAGTAGAGTAATTACATATGGAAGGTGTGCAGGTTCGCGCATAAACGTGAATTGGAAATAGAGAAACTTAGACAGCAATTAATCCATGTTGCCCAAGAATATGGTATGCAATCTGAAAATACCATTAAACTCAGCTGTAAATTAGATGTGTTAATTAATGAGTACGAAAATAATAAGGTTGAAAAAGAAGTTTGAAATTATCGGAATAGATGTTTAACTCATTGTTATAATGGGCATAATATGAAAGAACACAGCAACATTCTCATTTCCCCCTTTTGTGGACCAATTACATATTGGTCCTCTTTTTTGGTTTTCTTAATTGTAAAAATATTTGAATTTCTGTACGATGGATATATTCATACATAAAGAGGAGTGGGAATATGCAAAAAGAAAAAATTTCCTTTATTGGAACAGGTGTAATGGGATCGAGCATCGTCAAACATTTGCTTGACGCATCTTATGACGTAACTGTATTCACTAGAACGAAATCAAAAGCAGAACCATTGGTAGCACTAGGAGCCAAATGGACGGATAATGTAGCTGAATCAATTAAGGACGCAGATATTATTTTTACGATGATTGGGATGCCGTCTGATGTAGAAGAGGTATATCTATCTGAACAAGGTATATTTGCTAACAGTAAGCCTTCACAGATCGTAGTGGATATGACTACTTCCAGTCCTGAGTTAGCTATTACGATTGCTGAGAAAGCTGCATCTTTACAAATGTATTCACTTGATGCACCTGTATCAGGTGGAGACATTGGGGCGAGGAACGGAACACTTTCTATAATGTGTGGAGGTCAAAAGGAATTATTTGATAAACTATTGCCGATCTTGTCTGTTTTCGGTAAGCAAATTGTGTATCAAGGAGAAGCTGGAGCTGGCCAGCACGCCAAGATGTGCAATCAAATAACTGTTGCAGGAAATATGATTGGAGCATGTGAAGCAATTGCTTATGCAATGGAATCGGGACTTGATCCGGATACGATGTTACAGTCCGTCACTTCGGGTGCTGCGAACTCCTTTAGCTTGTCTGATCTCGGCCCTAGAATTATTAAGGAAGACTATGAGCCAGGATTTTATGTAAAACACTTTGTGAAAGATTTAAATATTGCACTAGAAGAAACCGAAAGACTGAATTTAAAATTGCCTGGAATACAGCTCGCTCGCGATATGTATACTGATTTGCTCGCAAAAGGCTATGGCGAAAATGGAACGCAAGTCTTGATCAAGAAGTATATTGACTAAAAAACCTAAGAAGTTAAATGCATTAGCGTAATTCCAACACTTCGCTTTTCAGCTCCAGTATTTCATGAAGATCAATAAAAGCTATTCATGAACGACTATTTGAATTTATAAGGGCACATAAATTCTTACTTCTTGCACATGCTCTTTAGTATAAGATGCGTGAAAAGGAGTGAGTCATGTGTGGGATATTTGGTTATGGCCTATGATTATTGTAACAGTTGTCATGCTCGGGATCGGAATAGCTGGAGTTAGAAAAACAAGTCGTTCATTTCAGTTAAATGAAAAGAACAAAATCCCTGATACAGCAGCTGAACATCCATATGCCATGAATCCATTACTGTGGATTATCATAATAGCCTCAGCGTTTATCTTTATCATCGTTTTTTATTACTGGGCCTCTTTCTATTAAAGAAAGGGGTTTTTTGTTTTTGGAATGCGCTTTCTTTTTAGGTGGAAAAAGGCTATTTGTGGTATGATGGAATTGAAACAATGGACGGACTTTTAGGTATATGTATTTAGATGATGAACAGAAGGAGAGATCACCTATGGTTTCTATAAATAACAAAGACTTTCTCACCGCGCCTATAGCGGACCAAATTATTTCTTCAGAGAAAGTTGCCCATGTGCAACTGGGTAATAATGCCGAGCATGCTTTACTTGTTTTAACGAAGACCGGATACTCTGCTATCCCTGTACTGGATAATCAGTATCGTTTGAAGGGGCTCCTTGGAATTGGTATGATTACAGACTCTATTTTAGGCATGGAACGTATTGAATATGAGAGATTAGAAGATATAAAAGTCGATGAGATTATGGACACAGATTTACCAACGATTCGAGTGAATGATCGTTTTCAACGCGCGTTAGATTTATTGATCAATCATCCATTTTTATGTGTTACTGAAGAAGATGGCACATTTGCGGGCATTATTACTAGACGCGTTGTGATGAAAGAATTTAAAAAGTATATTTATAATGTTTAATAAATCGATTTGAAGATCAGTAAAGTAGCTAGTATAGAAAAACGTTAAAAGGCTCCGATAAAAGGGGTCTTTTTCTAATAGAAGGAGTTGATCTATTTGTGCGAAAAGAAACAAATCGCCCTCTTGTACTTGCTGCTGTGATGCTTGCTATGTTTGTAGGAGCAGTTGAAGCGACTATTGTCACCACTGCCATGCCAACGATTGCTTCCGACTTAGGTGGATTTTCACGATATAGTTGGATCTTCTCCTCTTATTTATTGATGAGTACAGTGACGGTATTGATTTATGGAAAATTAGCGGACTTATTTGGACGAAAGCCCATATTTTTTATAGGATTGACCATTTTTTTAATTGGTTCCATACTTTGCGGATTTGCCGTCTCGATGGAGCAATTGATTGTTTATCGTCTTATACAGGGGTTGGGAGCAGGTGCTGTCATGCCAATCGCGACCACAATAATTGGAGATATTTATTCAACAGAAGAACGGGCAAAAATACAAGGATACTTATCAAGTGTATGGGGTGTTTCAGCAGTTTCAGGTCCTGTCATTGGTGGGTTACTCGTACAGTATGTTAGCTGGCAGTATGTATTCTGGGTGAACGTGCCGCTTGGAATACTATCAATGGGTGTCATTTACTTCTTTTTACATGAACCGAAAGAAACACAAAAAGCGTCCGTTGACTACAAAGGTGCATTTTTACTAACATTCGCATTGTCTACACTTTTGATTTGGCTAGTAGAAGGTGGGCAAGGGTTCGGACGTTTATCAGCTCTTGGTATAGGATTGATTGTACTTTCAGGGATTTTATTTTGGTTATTTTTCAGGCAAGAAAAACGTGCGAAAGATCCGCTTATTTCATTTAGTATTTGGAGAAATCCAGTCATCTTATATGCGAATCTAGTTTCATTGACCACTGGCGTTATTTTAATAGGGGTCTCTTCTTATTTACCTACATATGTGTCGGGAGTTATGGAGCAACCAGCAATTATAGCGGGCTTTACACTGACGGCTATGTCGATCGGCTGGCCTTTAGCTTCTTCACTGGCAGGACACCTACTCATACGGTTTGGTCCTTTTCTTGTATCGTTTGCCGGTGGTGTGTCACTCGTGATCGGGACGACCATGTTTGTGTTCATGAATGCTACACTAGGACCGATCTGGGCAGGTTGTTCTAGTTTCTTCATAGGTGTTGGTATGGGTCTGACTAATACTTCATTCATTGTAACGATTCAAGGAGCTGTGCCGCGCGTACAAAGAGGGTCGGCTACTGCAGCGAATATGTTCATGAAAAACTTTGGAAACACAATTGGTGCCTCTGTGTTTGGTGCGATTTTGAACAGTACACTCATTGCCTATTTTGCAAAAGAAAAGTTGGCTTACACAATTGATGATGTCAATACACTGCTCACCAAAGATGGACGTTCAATGATTTCGTCACAGGAGCTTGTCAGTTTGCAGAGCGGTTTAGATAGTTCATTGCACTGGGTGTATATAGCAATTGCTATATTTGCTGTGATCAGCTTATTATTGATTTTACGAATTCCGCGGGGGAAGGTGCAAGATTATGTCAACAACTGAACTAGATATAATTAAAGCGTTGGCAGAAGAGGGGAATATGCGCAAAGCGTCAGAACGTCTTCATTTATCACAACCAGCCTTGTCACAACGCCTCCAGACGATCGAAAAAGAATGGGGTATGCAGTTATTCATTCGATCACAGAAGGGGCTGGAACCGACGCCAGCAGGTGAACACGTTATCAGCTACGCGAAGGAGTCGTTAGCGAAGAAGGACGAGACAATAGAATTGATCGCATCTTTAGAAGATAAGGTCCACGGAACTTTGAAGATTGCCTGTGCTTCGATTATTGGTCAGACGTGGTTACCACAAGTATTGAAAGACTATGTCGCACTGTACCCTGATGCCAAGATTTCTTTGATGACGGGATGGAGTTCAGAAATTTCTAAAGCGCTGTATGAAGGAGAAGCCCATATCGGTATTGTCAGGGGGCAAACTGACTGGAAGAGTAATCGGGTGTATCTATTCCGTGATCAACTGTATTTGGTGGATTCCGAAATTTCAACTATAGATGAATTAAAAGATACAAATCGTCATTTCATACAATATAAAAGTGATTCGAACTATTACATGGAAATCCAACGCTGGTGGCATAAGCATTTTAATCAAGACCCTGGACGTCAAATTGTTGTGGATCAGATCGAGACATGCAAACAACTTGCGCTGAAGGGTATAGGCTATGCTATCCTGCCATCTATTACTTTGTCGGGAGATGAGAAAGTCAATCGAATTCCGTTGCTAAATAGCGAAGAAGAGTTCGAATTGACGCGTGATACGTGGATGATCGGATACGCTTCTACATTTGAACTGAAGCAAGTGAGAGCATTCGTCGATATTGTGCAGGACTACGCAGAGTTGTTGAGGAAAAGTGAATAGAGTAAAGTCTATATAGTTAAAATAGAGTAAGCAAAGTCGGTAAACTACTGTTTCTTATAACAAAGAATAGTTAAATTCAAAAAAAAGACGAACTCCGTGTTTCACGAAGTTGTCTTTAGTTGTTGGACTTCCAGTAAATGTGGAAGTCTTTTTTATCGAGTTCTAGCAGACTCAAGAAGCGGCTTGTTATTCCTTGACCAGTATAGAGCAAGAGTGAAGCACAACAACAAAATGATCGTGCCGACTATATACGGCGATTCCATTTTGATGTCAAAGATGTATCCAGCGGTAGCAGGGCCGATCATGTTACCTAAACTCATGTAAGCATTCATCATACCTGCTGCATAACCCTGTTCTTTACCAGCGAGTTTTGAAACCAAGGTGTTTACTGCCGGTCGCAGTAATGAAGTGGCGGTTGAGAAAACTGTCGCCACTAAAAGAATAGTGAAGAATGTATTGACGAATAAAATACCTAGCATAGCGAGTGCCGCTATAACTAAATTAATTAAAATGACACGCATTTCTCCAAACCGCCTGAATAAGCGATCGATGACGAACGTTTGAATGATGACACCCACAAAACCTCCAACGGTAATAATGACTGCGATTTGCGAAGGAGTGTAATTATACTTCTGATCTACATACAACGAAATGGTCGATTGAAAATTAGCCAAACCGAATGAAAATACAAACATGACAATCAGCATGATAAAGTAGGGGGTTTTCGTAGATCTACGCATTTGCTGAAAAATGTTTTCATTCGTTGCAGCTCCTTGTAGTACAGGTTTCGGATTAGGCAGAAAGAATAAAGAGACTACCGCTGCTAGGACTGATGCAGATGCAGCAAAATAAAATGGGAAGTGTAAGCTGATTTTAGATAGAAATCCTCCGATACCAGGCCCAACCATAAAACCTAACGACATGGAAGCACCTAGTAATCCCATTCCACGTCCGCGATTTTCTAAAGAAGTAATATCCGCTACAAATGCCATAGTCGGTGGAATAATAAAGGCAGCGCCAAAGCCTGAAAAGAATCGTGCAACGTAGAGCATCCAGAGCTCTGTTGATAGACTGAAAGCTAATTGAGAAAGACTATAAATTATCAAACCGAAAATAATGATACGTTTTCTTCCGTATTTGTCGGAAAGGTTTCCTGAAATAGGAGATAAAATAAACTGCGCGAAAGAGAAGATGGCAATCAGCAGTCCGAGTGCGCGTCCCGCGACGCCAAAAGTACCTAAAAATTCGGGCATAATGGGGATGATGAGGCCGATACCTGCCATGGCGATGAACATATTGAACATCAGAATATAGAGTGCGATATTTGTAGGTGGTTTGTTCATTCGGTAGCTCACTTTCCAGAAACTTTTTCCTAATCGTATCACAAACAATTCTGGAATGTCTGTATAGTGCTTGCTATGTGTTGACAAGAAAAAAGAAAACAAAAACGACTCCTTTTTGATCAGGAGTCGTTTCTTAAATTAATCTTCTTTTTTCATTTCATCAAGTACGCGGTTTACACGTTTTTCAAGCATTTTCATACCGCTTCCGCCTGCTTGGAAGTGACGTAACTGACCGTCTTTATCAAAGACGTAATAAGCAGGAACGTACTGGTTTTCAAATGCATCATTAAGTTTTAATTCGCTATCAACGAAAATGGGTTGTGTAATATCATGCTCAGCTGCTACAGTTTTGATTTGTTCAAGATCGACATCATCTTCTGAGCGAGGCATATGGACTGCTACAACATTCAATTCATCTTTGTATTGATCTCTGAAATTGTTTACATCCGGCATCGCTTCTTTGCACATGTGACAACTTACAGACCAGAAGTGGACGAGTGTAGGTTTTTCACCGATGAGTTCTGATTTAGAAGTTTCACCATTCAACCAAGTAGTAGCACCTTGAAGTTCAGGCATTTGTTGACGTAATTTCATCAAGAATTCCCCCTAGCTAAGAGTGTAGTATATTTTGTGATAAAAAAATCCCCACGATTATCGTAACGCGTGGGGATTCTTGTCCAAAAATTAAAGAGTTTTTTCACCTGGACGCCAGTTTGCTGGGCAAAGACCGCCAGTTTGTAGTGCTTGTAGTACACGGAGAGTTTCATCTACGTCACGACCGATATTGTTGTGGAATACTGTCTGATACTGAAGTTCACCTTCAGGATTGATGATGTAAAGGCCGCGCAATGCAATACCTTCTTCTTCGATCAATACACCGTATTCGCGTGAAACGAAATGGTTAGTATCTGCTGCAAGTGGGTATTTTAGTTGTTCAAGACCATTGTCTTTACGATCAGTGTTGATCCAAGCAAGGTGAGTGTGGATAGTATCAGTAGAAACACCGATTACTTCTGCATCCAAGTCTTCGAACTCATCGTAACGATCCGACATGGCAGTGATTTCTGTTGGACATACAAAAGTGAAGTCCATTGGATAGAAGAAAAGAACTGTCCATTTGTCGTTTTTAATGTTTTCTTGTAAACTAACTTTACCAAAAGATTTGTCAGCTAGTACTGCCTCCATTGTAAAATCTGGAGCTTGTTTACCTACCATACGTTCAGCCATTATATAAAACCTCCAATTAATCTTTTGTACAACCACATGACTGCGCTGTACAATTCTTATCTAGAATAACAAGATCCCGAGTCGAATTCAATTAGAATGACTCGAAGATGATAATAATTATTATAAAGAGCGGTAAACCTTATATATTTAGGATTTGAGTAGATAATTACTCAAAGTCTTGTGTACAGTCAGAAGGTTTTACAGGGCGTGTTTGGCATGTTTTGCAATTTGGATCACAAATCATTTCTCGCCATTCATCGCAATCTTTGCAATAACGCGCGTCAAATTCGTCGCTATAATGTAATGGTTCCATGCACTCTACGCAATGAGAAGCCATCTCTTTCCACGTTCGGATTTTCTTATTGTTTACTAGGAAAATCCCTTCTAGATGATTTTCTTTTGTAGCGGGCTCGGCTTTTCGATTCCGCTTGGCATCAGAGTCCAGATAAAAAAATAAATGGTCTTCCAACTGAATCCCTCCTTAACATATGGTTTCATTCTACTATGTCATCTGCGAAAAAACAATTTTCATGACCATTTTCCTGTATGCTGTATTCCTATTTTACATTATATAGATGGTTGATTTCACTATCATTTTGTGTATAATGAGTAGGTTTACAACTGTTCATTAATCACAAGAAATAATACGTTACGCAAGGAGGAAATCTATTGACTACTGAACCGATTATTCGTTTTGAGAATGTTACAAAACGCTATGATGAATCTACAACTGTACTCAACCGAGTTTCATTTGAAATGGAACGCGGGAAATTTTATACATTGCTTGGGCCTTCTGGCTGTGGAAAAACGACTATTTTACGTTTGATCGCCGGCTTTACGGAAGCTACAGATGGAACAATCTTATTTAATGGTAAGAAGATTAACGCTGTACCTGCAAATGAACGTCAAGTGAACACAGTATTTCAAGATTATGCATTGTTTCCTCATTTAAATGTATATGAAAATGTAGCATTCGGTTTACGTATAAAGAAAGTGAAAAAGAATGAAGTGGATCGACGGGTAAAAGAAGCGTTGAAGTTCGTCAATCTAGAAGGGTACGAATCTCGGGAAATTACTGAAATGTCGGGTGGGCAGCGTCAACGCGTTGCAATTGCTAGAGCGATCGTCAATGACCCTGAAGTGATTTTACTAGACGAACCATTGTCTGCACTCGATTTGAAGTTGCGTTCTGAAATGCAGTATGAATTACGAGAGCTCCAACAGCGTCTTGGTAAAACATTTGTTTTTGTTACGCATGACCAGGAAGAAGCACTTGCGATGTCCGATGAGATTTTCGTCATGAATAACGGAGAAATTCAACAATCTGGGACACCGATCGACATTTACGATGAGCCAATTAACCGGTTCGTGGCAGACTTTATTGGAGAATCTAATATAGTAAGTGGGAGAATTATTGAAGATTATCTAGTGGAATTCACAGGTAAACAATTCCCGTGTGTAGATGGTGGCTTTTATCCTAATGAAAAAGTGGATATCGTCATTCGTCCTGAAGATTTGGAAATGACTACTGTTGAAAAAGGAAGATTCAGTGTCACAGTAGATACGCAATTATTCCGAGGTGTACACTATGAGCTTTCAACGTATGACTCTGATGGTAATGAGTGGCTAGTCCATTCAACGAAACCAGCGGATGTAGGGATGTTAATCGGTTTGGATTTTGAACCTGCAGACATTCATGTTATGCGACTGAATGAATCTGAAGCAGACTTTGATGCACGTCTGGAATCGTTTGGAGTGGCGGAAGATGAGGAATAAAAAACCGTTACGTTTTATATATGCCACACCGTATGCAGCTTGGTTATTATTATTCGTACTAGCGCCGATCGTTGTTATCGTGTATTACTCATTTTTCGATTTATCCGGCCATTTAACGTTGGCTAACTATCGGAATTTCTTTACATCGATTTATTTCAAATTAACGATGAGCTCATTTTGGTATGCCTTTCTTATTACCTTTTTTGCTTTATTGATCTCCTATCCGACAGCTTATTTCTTAACTAAGACGAAGCATAAGCAATTATGGTTATTGCTCATTATCATACCTTCGTGGATTAATCTGTTGTTAAAAACATATGCCTTTATTGGGTTGATGGGGATTTATGGACCGATTAATGCCTTTTTGGAAACGATTGGCATAGGTAGTCAGCAAATATTATTCACGGATTTTAGTTTTGTGTTTGTTTCTGTATATATCTTTATTCCATTTATGATTTTACCGATTTTTAACTCCTTAGATAAAATCAATCCAGCACTTCTTGACGCATCGAAGGATTTAGGGGCGAATGCATGGGTAACCTTTAAACGGGTGATTTGGCCATTGACAACAGATGGTGTGAAATCGGGTGTACAAGTCGTGTTCATTCCGGCTCTGTCTTTATTTATGATTACTCGCTTAATTGCAGGTAATAAAGTAATCACACTGGGTACTGCGATTGAACAGCAATTCCTCGTGACGCAAAACTGGGGGATGGGTTCGACAATTGCCGTATTCCTTATTATCTTCATGTTCTTAATTATGGTGCTGACGTCAGGCAAAGAGAGGGGCATAACTAAATGAAGAAACTGGGTAGTTTGCCGAGAATTTATTTGGCGGCAGTCTTTATAATTTTATATGCTCCTATTTTTTATCTCATTTATTACTCCTTCAACTCAGGAGGCGGGATGTCGCATTTCGAATCATTCACATTGGAGCATTATCAAGCGGTGTTTCAAGATACACGGCTTTTAATTATTGTGATGAATACCGTAATTATTGCATTATTGTCTGCCTTACTTTCTACAACTATAGGTGTAATAGGTGCGCTTGCCATCTATTTCATGAAAAATAAGTCTGCACGTAAAACGGTATTGTCGCTGAATAATATTTTAATTGTTAGCCCGGATGTCATTATCGGTGCCTCATTCTTAATATTATTCACGCTAATTGGAGTGAGATTAGGTTTTGCTTCGGTGCTGATTTCCCATATTGCCTTCAGTATACCTATAGTTGTCATCATGGTATTACCGAAATTGCTGGAAATGAGTACTACGTTAATAGATGCAGCACTCGATTTAGGTGCGTCACGTAAAGATGTACTGACACGTGTTATATTGCCATATATTAAGCCGGGTATTTTTGCAGGATTTTTCCTTGCTTTAACCTACTCACTTGATGACTTTGCGGTTACCTTTTTCGTCACAGGAAATGGCTTCTCGACATTATCCGTAGAGATTTATTCTATGGCGCGAACAGGAATCACATTGACAATTAATGCTCTATCGGGATTAATCTTCTTGATCACGATCGTGTTGGTGATTGGTTATTATATTGTTGGAAATAAAGCAAAGTCACCTCAGGGGGTGAAGAAATGAAAGGATTAGTCAGCAGTGCAATCGCGATCCTACTCGTTTCTGGTGTTCTATTATTTACGAACTATCAGCTTGAACATAAAGCGGGACGTGCAGGCAAAGATACGATCACAGTTTACAACTGGGGCGAATATATTGATCCAGATCTTCTGAAGCAGTTTGAAGAAGAGGAAGGGATCAAAGTCATTTATGAAACATTTGATTCAAATGAAGGAATGATGGGGAAAATCGAACAAGGTGGAACCGCTTATGATGTTACAGTTCCGTCTGAATACGCAGTGCAGATGATGGAAGAAAAGGATTTATTACTTCCACTGGATTTCTCTAAAATTCCGAACATTAAACATATCGATCCGTATTTTATGAATTTAGCTTTTGATCCAGATAATCAGTATTCAATTCCGTACTTCTGGGGAACTGTAGGTATCGCGTATAACGCATCATTATTAAATGGTCAGACGTTTGAAAGCTGGGAAAGTTTATGGGATGCGTCATTGCGTCAAAAACTTATTATAGTAGATAGTGCGCGCGAAGTAATTGGCGTGTCGTTAAATTCACTCGGTTACTCATTGAACTCCACCAGTCTCCAAGAACTTAAAGAAGCAACCGACAAGTTGGAAACGATGGGCCCGAATGTCAAAGCCGTCATTGGCGATGAAGTCACGCAGTTAATGATTAATAATGAAGCATCCGTAGCGCTGACTTGGTCAGGGCAAGCAGCAGATATGATTTCGGAGAATGAAGACATTGATTACATTGTGCCGGAAGAAGGTTCAAATCTATGGTTCGATAATATTGTCATCCCGAGAACTTCAACAAATATCGAAGGTGCCTATAAATTTATAAACTTCATGCTGGATCCTGAAGTGGCGGCGCAAAATGCAGATTACGTAGGCTATTCTACGCCGAACATTTCAGCCTTATCGTTTATGGATAAAGAAACTACGGAAGATGAACGGTTTTATCCTGACGAAGAAGCGAGAGAGAATCTAGAAGTGTATGAAAATTTAGGCTTAGAAACACTTGGGGTGTATAATGAGTTATTCCTGAAATTCAAAATGGGATTGCGATAAAACGAATAACTATTCGCAATAGCGAGGAGTAATGAGATGAAAAAGGAATTTGTAGTGATTGGTTTGGGTCGTTTTGGCGGTAGTATCGTTAAAGAACTGATTGAGCTCGAAGCAGACGTTATGGCGATTGATAAGTCACAGGAACGCGTGGAAGAGTTTGCGAATATCGCAACCCAGGCAGTGGCGGTCGATACGACAGATGAAGCGGCATTGCGTTCGTTAGGTATACGAAATTTCGAACATGTTGTAATCGCGATCGGGGAAAATATTCAAGCTAGTATTCTGACTACGTTGATTTTAAAAGAAATCGGTGTACAACGTATTACTGTAAAAGCGCAAAATGATTACCATGAAAAAGTATTACGTAAAATCGGTGCGGATCAAGTCGTTCACCCTGAGCGTGATATGGGGAAGCGAATCGCGAATAACTTGGTTTCGAATAATATTTTGGATTATCTAGAGTTGTCCGATGAATATTCCATCGTGGAAATTCAAGCCAATAACCACATCGCCGGCTCTTCGTTGATCGATTTAGATATTCGCGCGAAGTATGGCGTCAATATTGTGGCTATTAAACGGGGGACCCATATCCTAGTTTCTCCTCAGGCGATTGAGCAGATCGAAGTAAACGACGTTCTCATCGTGATAGGATCAGATTTAGATATCCACCGCTTTGAACGGAAAGCATTGCACTAACGAATAGATAGGGGATAGCGTGGAATTGCCACCTTTCGCTCTAGAACAACTACTATCCTTTACTGGAAGCAATAAACAAAAAACTGAAGACAGACTCCTAGTTTATAGGAGTTGCCTTCAGTCTGAAGCAAGTGCTACTATGCACTTGCTTTTTTTATGAATTTTTAAAGTTCCATGATGACAGGAAGAATCATTGGTTTACGCTTCGTTTTTTCATATAAATATGGAACGAGTGTATCGATGATGTCGCCCTTTAAATTGTTGATAGAATCAGGTTTAGCAGCTAGTTTGCGCTGTAATGTCTTCGAAAGCATATACTGTGCTTCGTTGATCATTGCGCCTGATTCGCGCATGTAGACGAATCCACGTGAGATCAGGTCAGGACCGGATACTAAGCGATTCTTTTTCGTGTCGATTGTAGCGACTACAATAACTAGACCATCTTCAGAGAGGATTCGGCGGTCACGTAGCACGACGTTACCGATGTCGCCTATACCACTTCCATCAATATAGACATCGCCTGACGGTACGCGTCCTGCTAGTCTTGCTGTTGAATCAGTAAGTGCGAGGACGTCACCGTTTCCCATAATAAAGATATTATCAGGCTCGACGTCACAGTCTATCGCTAGTTGAGAGTGCATATTCATCATACGGTACTCACCGTGAATCGGCATGAAGTATTTAGGCTTAATTAAACGTAACATAAGCTTTTGCTCTTCCTGTGATCCGTGTCCGGATGTGTGGATGTTGTTCAATGGACCATGAATAACTTCTGCACCTGCACGGAACAGTGAGTTAATCGCTTTGTTGACACTTAGTGTGTTTCCTGGGATAGGTGAAGATGAGAAGATTACTGTATCACCAGGTTGAATTTGTACTTGTCTATGTGTACCGTTTGCGATACGTGATAAAGCTGCCATCGGTTCACCTTGGCTACCCGTACATAAAATCATTACTTTGTTGGCAGGAAGACGATTAAGCGATTGAGCATCCACGAATAAATCTTTTGGAGCGTCAATATAACCTAGTTCGCGACCGATTGTGATGGCATTATCCATACTGCGACCAAAGACAGCGATTTTACGACCGAAGATCTGTGCTGATTCGATGACTTGTTGTAATCTGTGGATATTCGAAGCGAATGTAGCAAAAATAATTCGACCATCTACTGTACGGAAAATATCGTTTAAGCTTTCTCCTACTTTACGTTCAGACATTGTAAAGTTAGGCACTTCTGCATTCGTACTGTCTGATAATAGACAAAGTACGCCTTCGCTACCGATTTTCGCCATCTTATGCAAGTTAGCAGGTTCACCGACTGGCGTGAAGTCGAATTTAAAGTCTCCTGTATGGACGATATTACCGGAAGGAGTTTTCACTACTACTCCGAATGCGTCAGGAATACTGTGCGTAGTTCTGAAGAATGACACTGCTGTTTTACGGAATTTAATAAAATCATCTTCTTCAATTTCATGAATTTCCGTTGTGCGCAATAATCCATGCTCTTCCAACTTATTGCGAAGTAATCCAATCGCGAGTTTACCGCCATAGACGGGAACATTCACTTTGCGCAATAGATAAGGGATGCCACCAATATGGTCTTCATGACCGTGTGTGATGAAAAGTCCTTTGATCTTATCGATATTGCGTTCGAGATAAGTATAATCTGGAATTACATAGTCAATACCTAGTAATTCATCTTCTGGAAATTTGATTCCGGCGTCGATAATAATAATTTCATCTTGGAATTGGATACAATACGTATTTTTACCGATTTCACCTAGTCCGCCTAGGGCAAAAACAGCTGTTTCATTATTTTTAATAGATTTCATAAATTAAACCTGCTCAATGTGGAAGGCTGGGGAAGCTTGTTCATAAGTTAAATGTTCGCCTTCCAACTTTTGCACGAATTCAATCATTAGATCACGGTCTTTTAATCGATTCCGAACTTCTCTTTCGTTTTCAGCTTCTACGTACAAGCTAAGTGTGTTCTCGCGGACTGGAACTTCATGTACGTTTAAATGGTAATATACTTTGAAAATCATGTTAAACTCTCCTTTTACGTTCGTAATAATACATATCATCAATAATAGCATGCAATTTCCCTAAAATAAAGAAAAGCCCACCAATTACTTGGCGGGCGTAAAAGTCTAGGCAATCGTCTTTTTACCGAGCAGGCCATTAAGTCGTCTTAGCAGTTTGCGTTTTAGACGTTTATACATGGCATCATCACTCCTTGACAAGACAGTAACAGAAATTTCTTATCCTGTCAAGTATAAACGCTTTACTCTCTGTCGAAAGCTGTAGCACCAGGTATTTCCTTGTAAGGAGAACTTTCATCAATGTGATCATAGAACATGATGCCGTTTAAGTGATCCAATTCATGCTGGAAAGCAATTGCTGGCAATCCTTTCAAACGCTTCTTAATAACATTTCCTTCCTTATCAAATGCTTTCACAGTAATTCTCGCGTAACGGGGAACATATCCCGGAACTTCGCGATCTACTGATAAACAGCCTTCGCCAGTTTCTATATAGGTCTTTTCGACAGAGTGACTAATAATCTTAGGATTAATTGCGATGAAGTTTTCCAGTAAATTCTCGCCGTCAGGTATATGCAGGGCGAAAATTCTTTTTGACGCATTTGTTTGGGGAGCAGCCAAGCCAATACCCGAACGTAAGCCGTACTTTTCACACAGTTCGTCGTCTTGGCTATTGACGACATACTCCAATAAATTATCGCATAATTGACGATCTTCATTACTTAAAGGAAAGTCTACCTCTTTTGCTTTCAAGCGCAACGTCGGATGACCTTCACGAATGATGTCTTTCATTAAAATCATTTCTACTCTTCCTCTCGGATATATTAGGTATAGTTAGTATATAGCATAATCTACAATTTGCTTGTAGAACATGTGGATTAAAGTTATATAATCGTAAAAACTAATTTCCTTTAATACAGTATAAACGAATGAGAAAAATGGTGAAAGAAAAAAGTATATAAAGAGCGAGGAGGATTGTAGATGAAGAAAGTAGTTTGCACAATGTTCATACTGATTCTGTTAAGTGGTTGTTCAAAAGAGCCTACCATAGCGCAGCAATTCAGGGATTTCCTAATCGCTGTGAATGAAAAAGAAAATAAGGGGAACAACTTTGGAAGGAAGTTATACGAAAAAGAGCACAAAGAACAGGAGTTATTTATTCAACTAATGGAATTAACTCAACAGCAATATCCAGAAGTGAAGCAGCGAGTAGTTGCATTGAAAAGATCTGTACGTGAACGGTCCATGTTGCTTGAAAAAGAGGAGAGTGCTGTTCGCGAGTCGAAGGAAACTATAGGGCAATTAGCTGAAAGTATGAATCAAAAGGGATTCACTAGCCAAGTAGAAGATGTAGTGGATGCACTTACTGAACGTTCAGGAATACATGAAGCTTTCATTTTGCAGTATAAAAAACTTTTAGATAGTCAAATGCAATTATATACGCAGCTTGAAGATCAATCGGTGCGTGAACTAGGACTTCAAAAACAAGTAAGTGAAGTAAATGATCTAATTGCTGCTAGTCAGCAAACTCTAATAGAGTTTAATGAGACGACTCGGGAAGTAAATCGATTAGCGAGTCGTACATCAAAAAGTTTAGAACAGCAAAAATAAGGAAGTATATAGTAGACGGCAAGAATGGAATAGAGAATTTTTGCATGCAAAAGCTTACACATTAAATATCTGCGATAGAAATTTTAAAGCGTGTTAACAAGCCTGAAACAGAGATTGTTCATATGTAGTCTAAACAAGCATTTTGCAGATAAAGTTCGGCGTATAGAATGCTAGTGAAAAACTCTTCTGTACCAATACAGAATCGATATTGTAATAGTACAGATTGTTTGAAATGATATATGCCAAACGAGTGAAAGTCTTTGATTACAATGGTTGACCAAGCGCTCAGTTTTGCGTATACTGAAAAATATAAGAAGTTGTATTAACTTTATTTGAAAACAATATAATACAGATAAGAAGGAGAGATCGAGATATGGTAGCTAAAAAAGGAAATCAGTATGATCCAGTGAAAGCGCTTCAACTGATTGAAAGCCAATTTGACATGGTACAAATTCTGGATGAAGAAGGAAAGATCGTGAATAAGGACTTGGATCCTAAACTTTCTGATGAAGAATTAGTGGAATTAATGAATCGCATGGTATATACACGTATCCTTGATCAGCGTTCTATTTCATTAAATAGACAGGGCCGTCTTGGATTTTATGCTCCGACTGCAGGACAAGAAGCTTCCCAGTTAGCATCACAGTATGTGCTGGAAAAAGATGATTTCATTTTACCTGGATATCGTGACGTTCCTCAGTTGTTATTCCACGGTTGGCCGTTGCATATGGCTTTCTTATGGTCAAGAGGACATTATGCGGGCAGTGTCATTCCTGATGGACTTAATATCTTCCCACCACAAATCATTATTGGTGCACAATACGTTCAAGCAGCAGGAGTAGGTCTAGGCTTTAAGAAAAAAGGAAAGAAATCAGTTGTTATTACGTACACGGGTGACGGCGGAACATCTCAAGGGGACTTCTATGAAGGATTGAACTTCGCAGGAGCATATCAAGTGCCTGCTATCTTCATCATTCAGAATAACCAGTATGCGATTTCTACACACCGTGATGTACAAACTGCAGCTAAAACACTTGCCCAAAAAGGTGTAGCGGCAGGCGTGCCAAGTGTATTGGTTGATGGAATGGATCCGTTAGCAGTATACGTTGCAACACGTGATGCTAGAGAGCGTGCAGTTAATGGAGATGGACCGACACTTATTGAAACAATGTGTTACCGTTATGGGCCACATACGATGGCAGGCGATGATCCAACACGCTACCGCACATCCGATGTTGACACTGAGTGGGAAAAGCGTGACCCAATCGTTCGATTCAGAACATACCTAGAAGCGAAAGGTATTTGGTCTAAAGAGCAAGAGGAAAAAGTGATTGAACGTGCGAAAGAAGAAATTAAAGAAGCAATCAAAAAAGCAGACGGTGAGCCTAAACAAAAGGCTTCAGACTTTATGAAGATTATGTATAAAGGCGAAATACCGTTTAACCTACAAGAGCAATTAGATGCGTATGTTGGAAAGGAGTCGAAATAACCCATGGCAGAATTAACAATGATTCAAGCAATTACAGAAGCACTCCGTACTGAGCTGAAAGCAGATGAAAATGTATTGCTATTCGGTGAAGACGTTGGGGCTAACGGAGGTGTCTTCCGTGCCACGGAAGGCCTCCATAAAGAATTTGGCGAAGAGCGAGTATTTGATACGCCGCTGGCTGAGTCTGGTATTGGCGGATTAGCAATTGGTCTAGCGCTTACTGGTTTCCGTCCTATCATGGAAATTCAATTCTTCGGTTTTCTATTTGAAGTGATGGATTCTGTAAGTGGTCAAATCGCAAGGATGAACTTTAGAACAGGTGGACACTTCAATGCACCTATTACGATTCGCGCACCATTTGGCGGCGGTGTAGCAACACCTGAAATGCATGCGGACAGCCTAGAAGGTCTTGTAGCATCACAACCTGGTTTAACTGTCGTTATTCCTTCGACTCCTTACGATGCAAAAGGTCTGCTGATCTCTGCAATTAAGAGTGACGATCCAGTCATTTTCTTGGAGCATATGAAATTGTATCGTTCATTCAGACAAGAAGTTCCTGAAGAAGAATATTCTATTCCTTTAGGAAAAGCAGATGTGAAGCGTGAAGGTACAGATTTAACAATTGTCACATACGGCGCGATGGTTCAAGAAAGCCTGAAAGCTGCTGAAGCACTTGAAAAAGAAAATTACTCAGTGGAAGTAATCGACTTGCGCACAATTCAGCCACTTGACGTAGAAACAATTATCAAATCAGTTGAAAAAACAAATCGTGCAATTGTTGTACAAGAAGCGCAACGTCAAGCCGGAATTGCTGCTAACGTAGTAGCTGAAATTACGGAACGTGCAATCTTGAGCCTAGAAGCTCCTGTGCTACGTGTGACAGCGCCAGATACAGTGTATCCATTCGCAGCAGGCGAGAATACATGGTTGCCTAACGCGAAAGATATTGCAGCGAAAGCAAAAGAAGTTCTGACATTCTAAATACTTATTGGACAATCCAGGAAGGGTGAATTACGTGACTTATGAATTTCGATTACCAGATATTGGTGAAGGTATACACGAAGGGGAGATCGTCAAGTGGTTCGTTAAACCAGGCGATGTAATCCAGGAAGATGATACATTACTAGAAGTGCAAAATGATAAATCAGTAGTAGAAATTCCATCACCTGTATCGGGTACTGTAGAAGAAATTTATGTTTCTGAAGGTACCGTAGCAGTGGTTGGAGATAAATTGGTGCGTTTTGACGCGCCAGATCATGACATACCGGATCATGATGATGAGGATGAGGAAAGCGTAGACTCCTCAAAAGAAGAAGCAAGTGCGGAAAAATCCCATGAGCAAGTCGGGGAAGCTTTGGGAAGCGTAGATTCCAAAAAACCGGAACAGACAACTGAGCAACAGCCATCTGCTGAACTGGAACAAGCGCAACCTTCTAATGCATCTCGTGGTGATGTGGATGAAAATCGCCGTGTCATTGCAATGCCATCTGTACGTAAATATGCACGTGAAAATGATGTCACGATTGCACAAGTAGCAGGCAGTGGCAAAAATGGTCGTGTTTTAAAAGAAGATATAGATTCATTTAAATCAGGTGGTCAACAACAACCTGCGACTGAATCAACAGAATTACCACAAGATGCACAGACACAAGCATCATCTGAAAAACAAGCACCTGTCTTTGAAGGTGAATTCCCGGAAACACGCGAGAAATTGTCACCTATGCGAAAGGCAATCTCAAAAGCTATGTCGAACTCCAAACATACAGCAGCACACGTTACATTGCTGGATGAAGTGGATGTTACAGCGCTCGTGGCACACAGAAAAGAATTTAAAGCAATTGCAGCGGAAAGAGATATTAAATTAACGTATCTTCCTTATGTAGTGAAAGCACTTGTTGCTACTTTGCGTAAATTCCCGCAATTAAATACGTCGTTAGATGATGAAACTGAAGAGTTAATTCAAAAACATTATTATAATATTGGAATTGCAGCAGATACAGACCGTGGCTTAATGGTACCGGTTGTAAAAAATGCAGATCGTAAATCCGTGTTCGCTATTTCGGATGAAGTGAATGAACTCGCTGGTAAAGCGCGTGATGGAAAACTTCAAGCAGCAGAAATGAAAGGCGCATCATGTACGATCACGAATATTGGTTCAGCAGGTGGATTGTGGTTTACACCAATTATTAACCACCCAGAAGTAGCTATTTTAGGTATCGGAAGAATTTCTGAAAAACCTGTAGTAAAAAATGGTGAAATTGTACCTGCACCTATGTTAGCATTATCTTTAGTGTTTGATCACAGAGTGATTGATGGCGTAACGGGGCAGTTAGCGTTAAACTATCTTAAGGAATTACTAAGTAACCCATCACTTTTATTAATGGAGGCGTAAAGCAAATGGTAGTAGGAGATTTTCCAATTGAAGTAGACACGCTCGTAGTTGGTTCAGGTCCCGGAGGTTATGTTGCAGCAATTCGCGCAGCACAACTCGGTCAAAAAGTAACAATTGTAGAAAAAAATACAATCGGTGGCGTATGTTTAAACGTTGGTTGTATTCCTTCTAAAGCTATGATTTCTGTTGGACATCGTTTTGTGGCTGCTAAGAACTCTGATTCTATGGGAATTACTGCACAATCTGTCGAATTAGATTTCTCGAAAGCTCAGAAGTTTAAAGAGAGCGTTGTTTCCAAATTAACAGGTGGCGTATCAGGATTGTTAAAAGGTAATAATGTAGAGACAGTTGAAGGGGAAGCATATTTCGTAGATGCTAACACTGTACGTGTCATGACAGATAAATCTGCACAAACGTATAAATTCAACAATGTCATTATCGCAACTGGTGCACGTCCAGTTGAAATTCCTTCTTTCAAATTTACTGATCGCGTAATCAATTCTACTGGCGCTTTAAATTTAAAAGAATTGCCGAAAAAGCTTGTCGTTGTTGGTGGCGGTTATATCGGTACAGAACTAGGGTCAGCTTATGCGAATCTAGGTTCTGAAGTAACCATTCTTGAAGGTGCAGACGATATTCTTGCAGGTTTCGAGAAACAAATGACTCAAATCGTCAAAAAAGGCTTAAAGAAAAAAGGCGTTGAAGTAGTTGTTAAAGCATCTGCTA
Organism: Sporosarcina sp. P17b; assembly: GCF_002743115.1. Lineage (NCBI taxonomy): Bacteria > Bacillati > Bacillota > Bacilli > Caryophanales > Caryophanaceae > Sporosarcina > Sporosarcina sp. P17b. The sequence goes on from NZ_PDYP01000001.1 coordinate 56,040, forward strand.
AGGGCGTTGAAGAAACAAAAGATGGCGTCGTAGTAACATACGAAGCTAAAGGTGAAGAAGTGAAAGTTGAAGCGGACTACGTTTTAGTAACTGTAGGTCGTCGTCCAAATACAGATGAAATCGGTTTGGAAGGTCTTGGCTTGAACATGACTGACCGTGGTTTGATCGAAGTGGACAAGCAGTGCCGCACAAACATCCCGAATGTATACGCAATCGGTGATATCGTAGCTGGACCACAGCTTGCACACAAAGCATCTTATGAGGCGAAAATTGCAGCAGAAGCTATTTCTGGAGAAAAATCTGAAGTTGATTATATGGCTATTCCAGCTGTATGCTTCACAGATCCAGAACTTGCTACGGTTGGCTTAAACGAAAAGCAAGCAAAAGACGAAGGATACGATGTTGTGACTGGTAAATTCCCGTTTGCAGCAAACGGACGTGCTCTTTCTTTGGATGCTACAGAAGGTTTCGTGAAGCTTGTTGGCCGTAAAGAAGATGGCTTATTACTTGGTGCACAAATCGTTGGTGAAAATGCTTCTGATATGATTGCAGAGCTAGGACTAGCGATTGAAGCGGGTATGACTCTTGAAGATATTTCTATGACGATCCATGCTCACCCTACTTTAGGTGAGATTTCCATGGAAGCAGCAGAAGTAGCTCTTGGTAAGCCGATTCATATGATGACGAAATAAAACAACTAGAATTTAACAGCCCATGGGAATATTTTTTCTCATGGGCTATTTTCATATTTTGGATTAAATGGAGGTGTTGTCATGTGGAAAACTAGAGTGACAGAACTATTTGGAATTCAATACCCGATTGTGCAAGGTGGTCTTGCGTATTTAGCGTATGCAGATCTTGCAGCTGCGGTTTCTGAAGCAGGAGGTCTTGGTCAAATAACAGCAATGAGTTTGCCATCTCCCGAAGCATTGAAAGAAGAAATCCGCCGTGTACGTCAAAAAACAACTAAACCATTCAGTGTGAATTTTGCCATTGGTAATCATGGAAGATCATATGAAGCGATGGTGGAAGCGGCACTAGAAGAAGATATTAATATTATCTCGGTTACGGGTGGGAATCCCGCACCTTTATTTGAAATGTTAAAAGGAACTGACGTCAAGAAACTAGTGCTAGTAGCAGCCAGAAGACAAGCGCAAAAGGCTGAAGAAATTGGAGCTGACGCTGTCATAGCAGTTGGGCAAGAAGGCGGGGGACATTTAGGTCGTGATGATATTGGCACGATGGTATTAATTCCGAGGATTGTAGATTCAGTCAGTATACCAGTAATAGGGTCAGGCGGCATTGGTGATGGGCGAGGCTGGATGGCAGCTCAAGCACTCGGAGCAGAGGGAATAGAGATGGGTACACGTTTTATTGCGACGAAAGAATGTGTCGACGCGTCACCTGCTTATATAGAATCCCTTTTAGCGAGTAGCGAGCAAGATACAACGATCATTAAACGTACAATCGGTGCGCCTGCACGTGCATTATCGAATGAATGGACTAAAAAGATTCTGCAGCTAGAAGCAGAAAACGCTGGTTATGAAGGATTAAAAACATATATTAGCGGTGAAGCCAATTGTAAGTTTATTCACGAAGGTTCGGAAGATCAAGGTTTCGGCTGGGGTGGCCAAGTAACCGGTATGATCGATGATGTACCTAGCGTAGCTGAATTGTTTGAACGAATGAAAAACGAAGCGACATCCATACGAGAAAAATGGAGTATCAGATAAGGAGAGAAATAGATGGCAGGTTATCAATATCCGCTACGCGCGGAATGGTCGACAGAAGAAATTGTAAAGGTGATCGACTTTTTCACCAAAGTAGAGCAAGCATACGAATCAACAATCGAGCGAGACGAATTCATGAGGTATTACCGTGGCTTTAAAAGTGTAGTGCCATCCATGGCAGAAGAAAAAACGCTGTGCAAAGAATTCGAGGAAAGTAGTAGCTATGTAGCATTCCGCGTAGTAAAAGCAGCAAAAGAAAGTCAGCCAGGGGAACTACTCAAGGTGAAAAAATAACAAAATCGCACTTATAGTGAGCAGTCCTCACGAGTAATTACTATGTACACGATGGATTGAAAATGAGAGAAACGTAAAAAAGTACATTTTGAATAGTCACTAGTCTTGGAGTTGTTTTAGAAGTCATTATTTTAAATGGCTATCTAGGACAGCTTCTTTTTTGGGTTTCAGTGGGTAGATAAAGGATGACGATAGAAAAGTGACGGCTAAGAGTGTTGAGTAGGGATTTGTGCTCCTAACGCTTCGCTTTTACTCGCAAAAGCCGTTCTCCGTAACGGCTCTTCCCGCGGACCCATGGAAAAGCGTCCCCCCAACTGGAGCTTCCATCCCTCCTACTCACAAACTCACTTACTACTTCGAAGTCTTTGACTTTGAACTTTCACTCATATAAAAAAGATGCCCACTATAACTTCAGGGGCATCTCTAATTTACTGTAATATTTTTTCAATCAAAAGAATGAATAACTACATCATAAACAGGCAATAACTTCGTGAACGTATCTTCTGCATACTCGTAAAATTGCTCCTCATTTAGCTTTGCCGCTTCTTCTTGTGGTAGATGGCGACCAACTAAAAACTCTGCCTTTTTCACCGTTTGCAGACGATCCAATAACTTCTCAAGGCCTTCTTTACCTACTTCGCTAATACGCTCGGCATCAGGTTTCATGTGATCTCCTGATACCACAAAATCATCAGGTAAAGAAGTTAGTACGTTCAAGTTCTTTTCTAAACGTTCAGCAATCCCTTTTTTATCAGGATTTTCATAAATAATTGCAAGCACGATGAATAAATGAGTGCCCCATAAGCCAATCTGAAAGTGAGGTAACGCTTTATAACCTCTCTTAGCAGGAGCGAATGCCACCCAGCTATCTCGTGGCGGATTTACAGTTCGTCTTGCGTGTTTTGCAACATGTGGAAAAAACTCACCCGTACCGTGTGCGGAAAGGCGGTGTGCAAAATGATTTCCTAAATCTTTGAACTTAGGTTGTATCTTTTCTTGCAAAGCTTTCATGCGATTATCCAAGCCATCAATGGTAAAAACATCGAAATCATTTGATGACCAATAAGACTGAATCAAGAAAATCTCCTCCAGTTTGTAGTGACTACGTTTATCTTATCAGTAAACGGGGAATAATTTAAAATAACAAGGCTTCTAACCAATAGGAGTCGGAATTTTCGCATATCTTATTATAAGACGGTTAGAGTCAAATATTAACTTAAAAGGGGTGCTACTTATGAAACAGGTCGTTCATTTTATCCGAAAAGAAGATGTTGAGAGAGAATATGTGAGAACTTTACAATTGGAATTGGATTATGAATTAGCTACTCTATACGATGCCCTGCAAGATCAAGACACGGTTCAAGTTGATAAAAGTAAACTAAGGTTAAGTGAAATTCACAACGAATTGGAGACGCTGAATGTTTTCTCGATGTAAGTATGACTTATGCAAAAGACATCCCCATTTACTTCAGATTTGAAGAAAATGTGACGGGGTGTCTTTTTACTTAATACCCTGTAACCGTTATCTCTTTTGTTCCGTTACCTCTGTGTTATACTAGCACTAGTCGGAATGGGAAGAGGTGGCAGAATGAATCTTAATGCGATAGATCGATATGCAAAATCGTTAATCAAAGAGGCTGGCCACAAAATACGAGTGTCTTTTTTTAGTACAATTGACATCGATTCAAAGGCAGACGCTAATGATTTGGTTACCAATATCGATAGGGAAGTGGAAAGCTTTTTTATTGAACGGGTAAGACAAGATTTTCCGGAGCATAAAATGGTTTCAGAAGAGGGATTTGGAGATAAGATTTCTTCGCTTGACGGAGTAGTCTGGTTCTTGGATCCAATTGACGGAACGATGAATTTTATCCATCAAAGAAGAAACTTTGCGATTTCATTGGGGATTTATGTAGACGGCGTGGGGATGCTGGGCTACATATATGATGTAATGCGGGATGAGTTATACCATGCGGCGAAAGATGAGGGGGCTTATTTTAATGATGAGCGACTTCCGCAGCTGGAAATCACACCACTTGAAGAAGCAATTATTGGTATCAATGCTAGTTGGGTTGCGCCAAATGAACGAGTGGAAAATGAAAAAATAATCGAACTTATCACTCGTTGTCGTGGAACGCGATCATACGGTTCAGCGGCGATTGAGCTAGCATATGTATCATCTGGAAGAATTGACGCGTATATATCTATGCGACTAGCGCCTTGGGATATTGCTGGAGGGATCGTCATTGCACAAGAAGTAGGAGCTGTGGCGACGAATTTAGAGGGCGAAAACCCACATCTTCTTGGATCTGACACATTTATTGTCACACGTCCAGGATTGCATGAGGAGATTTTATCGAAATACATCCGACTAAAATAAAAAAGGGGCTGTTTGTTAAACCTAAGTGGTTTAATGTACAGTCCCTTTAAGCTGTTTAAAGCGTGCCTTCCCTACGCATACGTGCTTTTGTTTTGAATCCGTTACCCATTATTAAAATTAGAGCGACAATGGCCAGAATGACAACTAGTATGCTACGCATACCTACTCCGACACCTATTGCAGACATGGAAAGTACGGCGCCCAGTGAATAAATTACGAAAATCCACTTAATGTCTTTCAAAAAAATCCCTCCATATAATTTAAAATGTTATTTAATTGAACTATCTTGTGCTATAATAACACAGTTGAACATCTGAAATAAAGATAAACGGAGTGAAAAAATGACAAACGAACGTACTGATCTTAGAAATATTGCAATTATTGCCCACGTAGACCATGGTAAAACGACATTAGTCGATCAATTACTTAAACAATCCGGTATTTTCCGTTCGAACGAGCACGTTGATGACCGCGCAATGGACTCAAACGAATTAGAGCGTGAGCGAGGAATTACGATTCTAGCTAAAAACACGGCTATTGAATATAATGACACAAAAATCAACATCTTGGATACACCAGGTCACGCTGACTTTGGTGGCGAAGTAGAACGAATCTTGCGCATGGTTGATGGCGTAATTTTAGTTGTTGACGCATTCGAAGGCTGTATGCCACAAACTCGTTTCGTATTGAAAAAAGCTTTGGAAACAAACTTGAAGCCAATTGTTGTTGTAAATAAAATTGACCGTGAGTTTGCAAGACCAGAAGAAGTAGTAGACGAAGTACTTGAATTATTCATTGAGCTTGATGCAAATGATGAGCAATTGGAATTCCCAGTTGTTTATGCTTCAGGATTCAACGGTACAGCAAGTCTTTCTCCTGATCCTGAAACACAAGAAGACACATTACGTGTTCTTTATGAGTCAATTCTTAAAAACATTCCATCACCAATCGACAATCGTGACGAACCACTTCAGTTCCAAGTATCACTACTTGATTACAACGACTATGTTGGTCGTATCGGAATCGGTCGTATTTTCCGTGGAACGATGAAAGTTGGAGAGTCAGTTGCTGTTCTTAAGCGTGATGGTTCTGTAAAGACTTTGCGTGTAACAAAATTATACGGATTCATGGGCTTGAAAAGAGTCGAAGTACAAGAAGCATATTCTGGTGACTTGGTAGCTGTTTCTGGAATGGGCGATATTGATGTCGGCGAGACAGTATGTCCAACTGATCATCAAGAAGCACTTCCTGAGCTTCATATTGATGAGCCGACACTGCAAATGCGTTTCCTAGTGAACAACAGTCCATTCGCAGGCCGCGAAGGTAAATGGGTAACGGCACGTAAGATTCAAGAACGTTTGGATCAACAGCTTGAGACTGATGTTTCATTGCGAGTAGAACCAACAGATTCTCCGGACGAATGGATTGTATCTGGACGTGGAGAACTTCACTTGTCTATTCTCATTGAAAACATGCGTCGTGAAGGATTCGAACTTCAAGTGTCCAAACCTCAAGTAATCATCCGTGAAATCGATGGTAAGCGTAGCGAGCCTTATGAGCGCGTTCAAATTGATGTACCGGAAGAACACACTGGATCTATCATCGAATCTATCGGTGAGCGTAAAGGTGAAATGTTGGATATGATCAATAACGGTAACGGACAAGTGCGTTTAATCTTCTTGGTACCGGCTCGTGGATTGATTGGTTACACTACAGATTTCCTTACGTTAACACGTGGATATGGAATCCTGAACCACACGTTTGATAGCTATAAGCCAGTCACTACAGGTAAAATCGGTGGCAGACGTCACGGTGTTCTAGTTTCAATGGAGAACGGTACTGTAACGGGTTACGGTGTAATGCAATTAGAAGACCGCGGAACTATGTTTGTAGAAACAGGAGCGGAAATCTATGCAGGTATGGTAGTTGGAGAAAGTAATCGTGATAGCGACTTGACAATCAACTTAACGAAAATCAAGCACGCTACTAACGTTCGTTCTGCTACGAAAGACCAAACAGTTACAACGAAAAAACCACGTATTTTATCGCTTGAAGAAGCACTACAATACATTGGTGATGACGAGTACTGTGAAGTTACACCACAAACAATTCGTTTGCGCAAGAAAGTTCTCGATAAGAGTGAACGCGAACGTGTAAACAAAAAGAAAAAACTTGGCGAATAATATAAATAGAAGGGGATGTATGAAATGAGAGTAGAGGATTCAGAAATGGTCTATAATCGAATGTCGGGCACTGCGCGCATGATCTATGAATTTGCGCCGAGTTTCTCGGCTGCCGGCTATATTCTGTTCGCCCTCGTTTTCATCATGTCTGCTATTGTGTATAAGCTTGGATTTGCGAGAAAGATCAGTTTTTGGCAGAACTTTATCATATATGCATTCCTATTTATAGGATGCTTAATATTGACATTTTTAGCCTTCTTCCTTCCTATCGTGGAAGGACTGTTCGTAGCTGCTGCCATTCTCATTATCTATCGAGTTCGTCGCATGAATGAACACAAAAAAGACTCCGTTACTCAGTAACGGAGTCTTTTTATATGATTAAAAATCTTTTTCTGTAAGATGTGAGCTGCGATAAAAAACAAAGTTACCGGTTGCAATTCGTTTCTCTGTCAAATCGCTAATCCGCTCCCTGCAAGTAGGGCACATATACGTATGAATAGGCCGATTTCTCAGTTTCTTAGCAAGTGGATTATCATCTTCTAAATGATCGATTTCGTCACAAAGGACACATTTAACGCGCATTCGATCCTCTCCTTCAATCCACTTGGATCGCTTGAACATGACGGATCGGAGAATCTTCATTCGAACCGTCTTTAAACAGTACATGTACAGGACCATCTTCTCGAAGAGGTTTACCTTTATGACTGAATTTGAATATAATGTTGGCTGCTTCCTCAAGTGGATACGTGTATTTATCATCTTCCGTAATAAGCGTAAATGTTGTAGCGTTTGCTGATGGAACCGCATTGTGTATGAATGGTTTTAATATAATACCAAAGCTACTAGATAACATTTTATCTTTTTCATAACGCTTTTCACTTTTTAATGTAGGTGGTTGAATGGCACCTTCCATAATCTCTCTAGACCAGTGTTTACCCATTTTCTCTTTATACTCTTCCATTTCATCTTTCTCGACAAATTCCTCAGTGAAGAATTCATCCAGATCGATACGTCGATCATCAAATATCCAAACAGTTGGATCCAGTGTGATTGCATGTTTTACATTTCCGGTAATCGGTATAATAAGTTCCAAAATACTTCCCCCTCATTCCATAGTCACTAGAGTAAGTATACCTTTTCATAGAAGAAGTGAAAAGGATTTCATTTCAGTTCATATTTTTCATTGGGTAACACTTGCATTTTGCAAGAGCAAAAGATACAATTTAATCATTAACACCTTGCGGGAATAATGAATAATGGGGGCGTCTCCATGGATATAGAAGTTCAAGATACGTATAAAGAACAAGCCATGAAACAATTGCAAATTGATGCGGATAAAATTGCAAAACTGATCAAAGTTCAAATGGATAATTTAACGATGCCGCAATGCCCACTATATGAGGAAGTGCTTGATACGCAAATGTACGGGTTATCCCGTGAGATTGATTTTGCTGTAAAGCTTGGTTTAGTCGAACAAGACAAAGGCCGTGAAATAATCTCTGTACTGGAAAAAGAGTTAAATATCTTACATGAACTGTATACAAATAAATAAATGGAAGACTCAAACTACTCCAACGGTTTGAGTTTTTTATTTAGGACGATGAGGTACTAACAAATGAAGACTTATATGAATCGAATTTTACGCAATTTTGACTATCCATTATTTATCGTATACTTGCTGCTCTGTGTATTTGGATTGATTATGATTTACAGTGCAAGTATAGTCTGGGCGGTAAATATCTATAATTATGAACCATCGCACTTCTTTATAAAACAGTTGAAGAACCTGGCCTTAGCAATTCCAGCGTTCCTTATGGTCTCAATTATACCGTACCGACATTATAGGAATAAAAAGTTCCTTTACGGCACGCTAATATTGATGTTTAGCTTATTGATCCTAGTAAAGTTCATCGGCTTCGGCGGTGACACAGTAGGTGCAAAGAGCTGGATTACTATGCCATTTGGACTTGGTAACTTACAGCCGACAGAAATAGCGAAAATTGCTTTTATCGTTTATTTTTCTGGAGTATTTGCAAATAAATACTACGCAGGCACATTGGATGAAATCAGAACTACAATTTTTCCGACATTCTCTGTTTTAACCGCATCTTTGCTATTAGTGTTGCTAGAACCAGACTTTGGTGCGACTATGATTTTGTTCTTGGTAGCTATATCCGTAATTATGGCAAGCGGCATGAAAGTAAAAAATTACTTGATCATCAGTCGTTTCTTTGCATTATTAGGTGTGTTGATCGGTATTGTGTTGTGGATTAAGTGGGAAACAGTCATGACTGCTTCACGCATGGGGCGTTTTTTAGCCTTTACAGATCCCTTTGAATACATACAAGGTTCAGGCTTACAAATAGTCAATGGATACATTGCAATCGGTGCTGGAGGGCTTAAAGGAGTAGGCTTAGGAAACAGTATTCAGAAACTTGGCTATTTACCTGAGCCACATACTGATGTTATCATGGCAGTAATCTCTGAAGAAACTGGAATACTTGGAACGACACTTGTTCTAGGGGGACTCTTTTTCATTGTGATGAGAGCGTTTTCTGTTGCACTGCGTACAAAAGACGCACATGCAAGAATGCTCGCAGCTGGTGTTGGTAGTTTAATTGCTATTCAAACACTAGTGAACTTAGGAGGATTGACAGGATTGATTCCGTTAACAGGTGTTACGTTGCCATTTATTAGTTATGGTGGTACATCGGTTGTATTCTTGTCGATTGCGCTTGGCATACTGATGAACGTTTCGATGTTTGTGAAGTATGAGAGATCAGAATAGAGGGGATGGATTTGTTGGTGGAGAGAAGAGAGATCAAGAAAGTACTAGTCGCGAATCGCGGCGAGATTGCAATTCGTGTATTTCGAGCATGTACAGAATTAGGCATTGCTACAGTAGGTATTTATTCAGCAGAAGACCGTGCATCTCTACATCGTTACAAGTCCGATCAGTCATTTTTAATAGGTGAGGGTAAGAAACCTATCGATGCATACTTGGATATTGAAGGGATTATCGACATCGCCAAGAAAGCAAATGTCGATGCAATTCATCCAGGCTATGGTTTTTTAGCAGAGAATGCCCAGTTCGCTGCACGTCTAGAAGAAGAAGGGATTATCTTTATTGGCCCGACATCCAGACATTTAGAAATGTTTGGCGATAAAGTAAAAGCTAGAGAGCAAGCAATATTAGCTGACATCCCGGTTATCCCAGGTAGTGATGGACCAGTTACTTCAGTTGAAGAGGTTGCTAGTTTTGGTGAGCAGCATGGCTATCCTATTATTATTAAAGCTTCTTTAGGCGGCGGGGGACGCGGTATGCGTATCGTCCAATCACCAGAAGAAGTACAAGAAGCGTTTAATCGCGCGAAATCCGAAGCGAAATCTGCGTTTGGCTCGGATGAGGTGTATGTAGAGAAATATATTACGAAACCTAAACACATAGAAGTACAAATACTAGGTGATACATATGGGGAAATTGTCCATTTGTACGAACGTGACTGTTCAATTCAGCGCCGCCACCAAAAGGTAGTGGAAATTGCTCCTTCCATTTCACTTACGGAAGAATTACGGCATGCAATTTGCGATGCAGCTGTTAAACTATCAAAAAATATATCGTATATTAACGCGGGTACAGTAGAATTTTTAGTAGCTGATGATTCCTTCTATTTCATCGAAGTCAATCCACGGATTCAAGTGGAGCATACAATTACTGAAATGATTACGGGAATTGATATCGTTCAATCACAGATTATGATTGCTGCAGGAGAGTCTCTTCATTCTGAAAAGGTTAACATTCCAGTACAACAGGATATTCCGTTATTTGGTTACGCAATACAGTCCCGTGTCACGACGGAAGATCCGTTAAATGATTTCATGCCGGATACAGGCAAAGTAATGGTCTATCGTTCAAGTGGCGGATTCGGTGTTCGCTTGGATACGGGTAATGCGTACCAAGGATCTGTTATCAGTCCTTACTATGATTCGCTGTTAGTAAAAGTTTCAACTTGGGGACAGACATTTGGGGATGCTGCAAGCAAAATGCACAGAAATTTGAAGGAATTCAGAATACGTGGAATTAAAACAAATATTCCTTTCCTGGAAAATGTAGTGTGCCATGAAAACTTCCTATCAGGCGAGTACAACACAAGCTTTATCGATGAAACGCCTGAGTTATTTGCATTTGCCAAGAAACAAGATAGAGGAACGAAAATGTTATCTTATCTTGGAAATGTCACTATTAATGGATTCCCTGGTATTGATGATGCGACACGTCCAGTTCTCCATCCAGTACGTATCCCTAAAATCGATTACAGTGCGCCAGTACAAAAGGGAACGAAACAAATTTTAGATGAGCAAGGTGCAGATGGATTAGTCAAATGGGTGTTGGAGCAAGACGATGTACTATTGACAGATACTACGTTCCGCGATGCGCATCAGTCTTTGTTGGCTACGCGTATGAGAACGAAAGAGTTAACACAAATTGCAACGGAAAGTGCGCATCTATTACCTGATCTCTTCTCATTTGAGATGTGGGGTGGCGCGACATTCGATGTAGCGTACCGTTTCTTAAAAGAAAGCCCGTGGGATCGACTGGAGAAATTACGTGAGCAAGTTCCTAATGTGTTGTTCCAGATGCTATTCAGAGGGGCCAATGCCGTTGGTTATACAAACTACCCCCGATAACGTCATTCGTGAATTCATAAAAGAATCGGCTTCATCAGGTATTGATGTATTCCGAATATTCGACAGCTTGAATTGGATCAAAGGCATGGAAGTCGCAATTGATGAAGCACGTTCGACAGGAAAGATTGCAGAAGCAACGATTTGTTATACAGGTGATATTCTGGACGACAACCGTGCCAAATATACGGTCAACTACTACAAAGAGATGGCCAAAGAGCTCGAAGCAGTCGGTGCTCATATATTGGCAATCAAAGACATGGCAGGATTGTTGAAGCCTGAAGCGGCTTATCGTCTAGTGTCAGAATTGAAAGCGTCAACAAGTCTGCCAATTCATTTGCATACGCATGATACGAGCGGTAACGGTATTTATATGTATGCTAAAGCAATTGATGCTGGTGTCGACATTGTCGATACAGCAATTGGGTCCATGGCGGGTATGACGTCACAACCATCTGCCAATTCACTTGCTTACGCCATGCAAAATAATAAACGACATGTTCGTGCAAATACAGAGTCATTAGAAAAACTGTCGCACTACTGGGAAGATGTACGAAAATACTACAAACCGTTTGAGAGTGGTATGAACAGTCCGCATTCAGAGATCTATGTACATGAAATGCCAGGGGGACAATATTCAAATCTACAACAACAGTCTAAAGCCGTTGGACTGGGAGAACGCTGGGAAGAAGTGAAGAAAATGTACTCCCGCGTGAACTTCCTCTTTGGAGACATTGTCAAAGTAACACCTTCATCCAAAGTAGTAGGGGATATGGCGTTGTTCATGGTGCAAAATGAATTGGATGAGCATACGGTTATTGAAAAGGGACAAACAATTGATTTCCCTGAATCTGTTATTGAGTTCTTCGAAGGTTCAATCGGTCAACCGTATGGCGGCTTCCCTAAAGAGTTGCAGGAAGTAATATTGAAAGGTCGCAAAGCCATCACTGTTCGTCCCGGTGAGTTATTGGCGCCGGTGAACTTCCAAGACGTACTTAAGAAGCTAACGGAGAAAATGGGCAAACCAGCTACTATGCATGATGCGCTAGCTTACGTCTTGTATCCGAAAGTGTTTGATGAGTACATCGAAACGAGAAAACAGTTTGGTGATGTTTCCGTCATCAATACTCCTGAATTCTTATACGGTTTACGTTTAGGTGAAGAAATCGAAATCGAGATTGAGTTCGGGAAAACCCTTATCGTCAAACTAGTATCAATTGGTGAGCCAAATCCGGACGGAACACGGGTGCTATACTTTGAGTTGAACGGTCAGTCACGTGAAATTATCATTCAAGATTTCCAAGTGGAAACAAAAGATGAGGCGAAACAAAAGGCTGATCCTACAAATGAGTCCCATATTGCAGCTACGATGCCTGGAACTGTTTTGCAAGTTGCGGTTTCGTTAGGTGCGAGAGTAAAACGTGGGGAACACTTACTGATTACAGAGGCTATGAAAATGGAAACAACAATTCAAGCTCCTTTTGCAGGTGTTGTTAAAGCCATATATGCAGGCCCCGGAGATTCTATATCAACAGGAGACTTGCTAATTGAATTAGAACACTAAAAAAACAGCTTCCACACGCCTTCAGGGCAGTGGAAGCTGTTTTCTGTCATAAGTATACAAAAAGCGTGCAACGGCCGCCAAACAGCTGTTGCACACCTCTTGTTACTTCTTCAAACGACTTCGTGAAACGAGTAGGACTAGATAAGTTAACAAACCGAATAATAAAGTGACGAACAAGGAGTGTAGTAAAGCAAAATAGAGATTCAACTTCGTCAGTACAACTATCATTCCAGTTGTGGCTTGTGCAAGTACTAAGGCGAATGCTGAGATCCATCCCCAGTATAGAACACGCTGATTCTTGTAATGCTTTATTGCTTGAATAGCGATAAAACCAATCCATATAACTATCATGGCGGCAGCCAAACGATGGCCCATCTGAATCCATTCGTACATGTTGTTAGGTAAGCTAAATTCGTTATTGCGGCATAGTGGCCAATCAGAACAGATCAGACCAGAATCCGTATGACGAACAAGTGCGCCAGTGTAAATTACAATGTATGAATAAATCGTTACGCCAATTGTGTGGAAGCGCATTGAATTATCTATACGTAATTTATCTGAATCAAATTTTTGATCCACTTCAAATACCAATAATGTCAGCAGGAATACTGCTGCAAATGAGATAAGCGATATACCGAAGTGAAGCGCAAGTATAAAGTCACCTTGACCCCATAAAACTTGTGCTGCTCCTATCAATGCTTGTAAAACCAAGAAAAATATTGCCATGAATGCCAAGAACTTTGTTTCACGGACATGACCAAGTGCTTTCCACGACCATACAGCTAAGATGACGATGAAAATACCTACTGCACCAGTTACTAAACGGTGCGAGAACTCGATTAATACTTCTGCTGTGATGTCATCCGGAATAAGTTGTCCATTACATCCCGGCCAATGTCTTCCGCACCCCATGCCGCTGTCGGTTTTCGTAACGAGAGCTCCACCAAGTAAAATCGCAAGCATTCCGATCGTGGAAGCTACTCCAAACCACTTTAAAAATCTGTTGTATCGCAAGTATGAAACACCTTCTTCTATTGAATTGACCATAAAAAGGTCGATTTACAGTAAATTTTGCCCGGTAAACAGAAATAATTATCTGGAAACATATGAGTGAATCTCGTGGAATTCTGTTGAATCAGGGCAGCTATTGCAAGCTTTATGATAACGAAAAACTCTTGGAAACACAATGCATGTACGTAATAAACCACTGATGTATAAGGCTTTTCACAAATTGTTCATAAAATAGTCTCTTTAACTTCACAAATGGGAGTCAGAAATGCTTTACTATATAGGAGGTGAAGGTCAAAGACACAAAGGTTGCACGAAACCGCTATAAATTGAGAAATGGTCTAGAAATTGCGGACGTTTTTCGATATAGTAGGTGATAGGGTCTTTGCTGAAAACTTTGAAAGGAGGGTTATTATGTCAAACGGTCGAACGCTTTCGACAGTTGCAGATCCAAAAGTAGAGACAATCACCTTATGGAAAGACTTTTTGGCGCTGATCAAAATTGGTATTGTCAATTCGAATTTGATCACCACGTTCACCGGTCTTTTTTTGGCATTTCAATTCACCGGTAAAAGTTTTCTCCACAATTTTGATCTACTGGTATTTGCGATTTTAGGTACTGGATTGATCATCGCATCGTCAGGTGCTATGAATAACTTGATTGATCGCGATATTGATCCCGTTATGTCGAGAACGAAGTCGAGACCGACAGTAACAGGTAGATTTAAAGCTCCCGCTGTGATGACGTTAGCCGTTACATTTCTAGTGGTAGGAGAAGTGTTATTATTCTCTGCATCATCTATGGCTGGTTGGCTAGGCATCCTGGGTGTATTCGCTTACGTTGTTTTGTACTCCATGTGGTCGAAACGTAGGCATGTAAGCAATACTGTAGTAGGAAGTCTTTCAGGAGCAATACCACCCCTTATCGGATGGGCAGCTGTTGATCCTACACTGCCAATGGGAGCGTGGGCATTGTTTTTAATCATGTTCATATGGCAACCACCGCATTTCTATGCGTTGGCTATGCGCAGAACAGAAGAGTATCGGGCAGCTAACATTCCGATGCTACCTGTAGTAAAAGGATTTGAGCGGACGAAAAAGTCCATGCTTATGTGGGTACTACTGTTGTTCCCATTGCCTTTCTTGTTATCGGAGCTCGGTACTGCGTTTATAGTTTTTGCAACACTGTTGAATGTCGGGTGGCTTTATCTAGCGCTGAAAGGATTTAAAGCCAAAGAAGATTTGAAGTGGGCAACCGGGATGTTTGTTTATTCTTTGAATTACATGACAATCTTGTTTGTATCTATGATTATCTTCTCAATATTCATCTAACGTATCGGAATTCTTTCTTTAAAACAGGAATTCATCATAAAGAGGCATTCAGTCCTCCATAGTAGAAAAACATTTTTTTAGAAAGAGAGGTATTAGTTAGCGATGATTAAAGGACTCAAAAAGTGGCGTCTCTTTTCTTTACTAGCGGTTTTTGCTGTGTTCATGGCAGGTTGTGGTAATGAAGAAATTTCAACCTTCCAACCGGCTGGACAAGTCGCTAATGACCAGTTCAAATTGTTGCTATTAGCATCAGGCATCATGTTACTGGTTATCATTGTAGTAGTAATTATTTACACTGTTGCATTATTCCGCTTCAGACGTTCCAAATTGGGTGAAGATCATATACCAGAGCAAGTAGAAGGAAGTCACACACTTGAACTGATTTGGACATTCATTCCAATCGTATTACTTCTTATCCTTGCAATTCCTACTGTTCACTACACGTATAAATTAGGTGATGTGCAAGCAATGGGAGCAGTTGATGATGATGGTAATGCGGAAAACTTGGTAGTAGACGTTACAGCGAAATTATATTGGTGGGAGTTTGAGTATCCTGATCTAGGAATTGTTACGGCTCAGGAACTAGTAGTACCTACTGATGAAAAAGTTTATTTCAACTTGATTGCAGCAGACGTAAAGCACTCATTCTGGATACCGTCAGTTGGCGGTAAGTTAGACACGAACGTTGAGAACGTGAATAAATTCTATCTATCATTTGAGAAAGAATCTGAAGGCTTGAAAGACGGCGTTTTCTACGGGAAATGTGCTGAGCTATGTGGACCTTCTCACGCGTTGATGGACTTTAAAGTAAAAACATTACCGAGAGACCAATTTGATAGTTGGGTTGCAGCTATGCAAGAAACAGCAGAGAAACCTGTTGTTGCAAATGCTGACGGCGAAGAAGTCTTCTCTCAAAGCTGTATCGGGTGTCACGCAGTTTCCGGTGTAGGTGAGTCTGGTGCACAAGGACCTAACTTGACATCATTTGGTGATCGCAATCGTGTAGCAGGATACCTTAAACACGATGAAAAAGAATTAAAAGAGTGGATTCGAGATACACAGAAATACAAGCCAGGCAACACAATGCCTTCATTCAGTAAAGATCAAATTTCTGATGAAGAATTGGATGCATTAGCTGAATACTTAATGGGCTTAAAAGTCGCAAAATAATTTTCAAACGGAAATTGAATAGGAGGTAACACAGTGAGTTCAGTTGCTCAAAAAAGTGGCTTTGGCGCAACGCTATGGGATTGGCTGACAACAGTCGACCATAAGAAGATCGGAATTCTGTATCTCCTCGGGGGATTATTCTTCTTCGTTCTTGGTGGTATTGAAGCGATGATCATTCGTCTTCAGTTGATGACACCAAACAACGATCTCGTAAGCGCAGGGCTTTTTAATGACTTGATTACAATGCACGGAACGACCATGATTTTCTTGGCAGCCATGCCGATTCTCTTTGGTTTTATGAACGCTATTATGCCGCTTCAGATTGGGGCACGTGACGTAGCGTTCCCATTCATTAACTCATTAGGTTTTTGGATGTTCGTATTTGGTGGTTTATTCCTAAATATTTCTTGGTTGTTTGGTGAGGTTCCAGATGCTGGATGGACATCTTATGCATCGTTATCACTTCACTCGCCAGGACATGGTGTGGACTTCTATGCCATTGGTTTACAAATCGCGGGTGGTGGTACGTTGATGGCGGGGATTAACTTCCTTGTTACGATCATCAACATGCGTGCGCCAGGTATGACGTACATGCGTATGCCACTATTCACTTGGACAACATTTGTTGCATCTGCAATGATCTTGTTCGCATTCCCTCCATTGACAGTTGGATTGTTCTTCTTAACATTCGATCGAATGTTTAGTGGTAATTTCTTCGACCATACAATGGGCGGAAACACAATTATCTGGGAGCATATTTTCTGGATATTCGGTCACCCTGAAGTATATATCTTGATTTTACCGGCATTCGGTATTTTCTCAGAAATATTCTCTGTATTCTCACGGAAGCGTCTTTTCGGTTATACAGCGATGGTATTCGCTACAGTATTAATCGGTTTCCTAGGATTCATGGTATGGGCTCACCACATGTTTACAGTTGGTCTTGGGCCAACAGCGAACGCAATCTTCGCAGTTGCGACGATGGCAATTGCTGTACCTACAGGTGTTAAAATCTTTAACTGGTTGCTCACCATTTGGGGCGGTAGCATTAAAGTTACAGTACCAATGCTTTACTCTTTAGCGTTTATTCCTTCATTCGTAATGGGTGGAGTAACAGGCGTTATGCAAGGGGCAGCACCACTTGACTATCAGTTACACGATTCTTATTTCATCGTAGCTCACTTCCACTACGTTATCGTTGGTGGAGTAGTACTAGCTATTTTTGCGGCACTTCACTATTGGTGGCCAAAAATGTTCGGTACAATGCTAAGTGAATTCTTAGGTAAAATTACATTTGTATTCTTCTTTGTCGGATTCCACATGACATTCCTAATTCAACATTGGTTAGGTTTCTGGGGAATGCCACGTCGAGTGTGGACATTTATGGACGGACAAGGCTGGAATATTGCAAACATGGTAAGTACAATCGGTGCGCTCTTGATGGCAATTGGATTCACAGTAATGGTAATAAATATCATTATGACAACTGTTAAAAATGAGCGCGTTGGAAATGACCCTTGGGGTGACGGACGTACACTTGAGTGGGCGATCCCATCTCCACCACCTTTCTATAACTTCCCTGCAACTCCATTAGTTCGTGGTTTGGATACTCTATGGATTGAGAAAATGGAAGGTAGTAAGGAAATGATTACACCGGCTGAACCTATTACGGATATTCACATGCCGCATGGTTCAATTATTCCAATGTTGATGTCTCTAGGACTCTTCATTGCTGGATTCGGTGCAATGTTCCACCAAGAAACATCTTGGGGACTTCCAGTGTTAATCTTTGGTCTTGCATTTACATTTGTTGCAATGGCAACTCGTTCATTGAAAGATGATCTTGGTTACTATGTAACAAAAGAGCAAATCCTTCAGGATCAAGAGAATATGAAAAGGGGGCGTAACTAATGGATTTGAATACAAAATTCACCCCTGAAACGTGGCCCGCTCATCCTGAGAGAGCTACTTTGGAAGCAAAGAATAAATTTGTTGGTTTTTGGCTTTTCCTTGGTGGAGAGACAATCCTTTTCGCTACGTTGTTCGCAACATATATGGCACTGAAAAACAAAGGTCCTAGTGGCTTTGGTTTCACAACACAAGAGCTATACACATTACCTTTAGTATTTGTTATGACGATGTTGCTTTTGACATCATCACTAACAAGTGTGTATGCAATGTATCATTTGAAGAGTTTCAACTTCAAAAAAATGCAGCTATGGTTAGGTATTACAGCATTATTAGGACTAGGATTCTTAATGTTGGAAGTGTATGAGTTCTCTCATTACGTTCAAGAAGGATTTACGTTCAGTAATAGTGCATTCAGTTCTGCGTTCTATACTTTAGTAGGAACACACGGCTTCCACGTTGCAGTTGGTTTAGTATGGATCACATTGTTGATCTTCCGTAACTCTAAGCGTGGATTGAACTTGTATAATGCAACTAAATATTATACATTTTCACTTTACTGGCACTTCATTGACGTAGTTTGGGTATTCATCTTTACTGTAGTCTACTTGATGGGAGTGGTCGGTTGATGTCAGAAGTTCAAATGATTAAAAGATCTCCTGCTGAACAGTCACTGTCTCAACGTCGTGCAAAAGAATCAATGCGCAGTCAAGTTGCGATGTTTGCTCTGATGATTTTCTTAACACTTGTATCATTTTCCATGGTGTTTGCTCATCTAAATGACGTTGCTGGTTTCTCAAAATTCTTTATCATTCCAACATTATTCCTCTTTGCAGCTGTACAAGTTGGTCTTCAACTTTACTACTTCATGCATATGAATGAAAAAGGACATGGCATTCCACAAATGTTTATGTTTACAGGTGCTTTGCTAGGATTCTTAATCCCACTTACATTTGTAACTATCGTTTGGTGGTAAGCAATAGAAAGAGCTTATGGATTCTTCCATAAGCTCTTTTTTCATTCGCTTTTAGATGAAATTGTCAAAGTTCGTACATTGAGTTATCGTTTATAAGCTCGTATAATAGGCATAGGAAAGAACTTCGTCAACTTTGTGCTTTGATGCTGAGTGTGTTGCGAATATCCCAGCACTACATACAGAGTAGATTCAGCGAATTGATTATAAAAGGAGAGTGATTGTTTTGCCGTTAAGTATTTTTGGTTTTAGGGCTTTGTGGAGTCCTTATTTCTTAATAGCCATTGCACTTGGAATCGTTTTATATTATCTGATAACCGTTAAATGGCGCGATCGTTTCGAAGGGTCACAGCCGTTAAAGAAACACCAAGCTGTTTATTTTTTATCTTCCATGGTGTTGCTCTATATTGTCAAAGGTTCTCCAATGGATTTAATTGGTCATATTTTATTTTCGGTCCATATGGCTCAAATGGCTTTATTGCTTTTAGTCGTAGCACCGTTCTTCATTATCGGTATACCGAACTGGATATGGGAAAAGCTTCTATCCTTCAAGTTTTTCAGAAAAGTATTCATGCTATTGACTAAACCGCTTATTAGTTTGTTAGTATTTACATTTATGTTCTCGATGTATCACTATCCACTGATCTTGGACCAAGTGAAGTTAAGTTTGCCGTTACACACTATTTTCACCATCACACTTTTCTTCTCTGCTATTTGTCTCTGGTGGCCTGTAGTCAATACGGTAAAAGGACAGCCACAATTACACGGCTTGAAAAAAATTGGTTATGTCATATTGAGTGCTTTGCTCATTACACCTGCCTGTTCGTTGATCATCTTTGTCGACGTACCCGTTTACGAAACATACAGCAGTGGTGAAGCGTGGCTTCAAGCTATGGCATTATGTGTGCCAAGTGGAACTCTAGCTGGACTATCAGGCCTTGGCATCTCGGGACCTGAGCTGTTCACAAATATGCCTACGTTATACGATCAGCAATTAGGCGGTATCCTGATGAAAGTCATCCAGGAACTCGTTTATGTAGTTGTTATCGGCCGCATTTTCTTAAGCTGGTCACAGTATGAAAGAGATAATGCGGAAGAAATTACTAGACAAGATTTACTCAAACGCCAGAATTTGACGATGCATGGCTGATTGAGCAAAAAGGAGTTAGTGTAGGATGGGACTACCACTATTACCGACGATCAGCACATTTTTCATCATCTTATCTGCTATTTTGGTTGCGTTTGGTTGGAATTTGATCCGACAAAGAAAGATAGAAGCGCATCAAAAAACGATGATCGCAGCCGCTGTGTCTGCAGTTCTGTTCTTTATTATTTATATCTCTAGAACTGTATTTATAGGCAACACTGCTTTTGGTGGACCTGAAGAGTTGAAAATTTATTACACAGTGTTTTTAATATTCCACATCGTACTAGCAACGACAGGGGCCGTCTTTGGAGTTATTACGATCAATGCAGGCTTGAAGAACAATCTTGCACGCCATCGTAAAATCGGTCCTGTTACAAGTATCATCTGGTTCTTCACGGCCATTACAGGAGTCGCTGTGTACTTGTTGCTGTATGTCTTTTACAAAGGCGGAGAAACTACTTCGATGTTTAAAGCAATTCTCGGATTTTAATAAAGTTCTAAGGCTGAAGTCGAATTACATATAAATGTGTTTGACTTCAGTCTTTTATCTAGGAACATTATAGCTGTACAACCCAAAAAGGGATATCTCGATTGAGATATCCCTTTTTGGGATTAAATTTTGAAATTCAGTTTGATAATACCTGCTTCTCTTGCTGTATTGAAGAGAATGACAAGCAATGGTCCAATGAAGAAGCCAAGAAATCCGATAAGCTTTAAACCGATAAACATCGCAATCAAAGTAGGTAATGGAGACAATCCGATTTGTGAACCCATTACTTTCGGTTCGATTGTTCGTCTGATGACTAAGAGAATAACAGCTAATATCGCCAATTTTGTACCCATTGCAATATCGCCTGAAACATATTGATAGATCGACCAAGGGGCGAGAATAATAATGGAACCGAGTATCGGAATGATATCGATAATCCAAATAACTAAAGCCATAACTACTGCATATTTGGGAATAATTAGCAACAATCCGATAAAGGAAACGACTAGAATGATTACACTAACTAGTAATTGCGCTTTAACAAAGCCTAATATGACATATTGTAATCTGTTCATCATATAGTGGACCTTTTCTGCGGTAGCATCTGTTAAGTGAAAATAGAAAGTCTTTTTCAAGTTAGGTAATTCCAACATGAATAAGAATAGGGCAATCATAAACACGATAAAACTAACAAGGAAATTAGGGATATCGGAAATCAAAGCCAAAATCCGGTCATAGCTCAAAAGTGTAATAATTGAAATACGTATCGATTCAATTATTTCATTAAATTCATTTTCCAGCATCGCCAGTATATCTTCCGGCATGCCGACGGTGTACTGAAACAATTTGCTTTGCGTGTTAATCCATACACTTGAGAGGGAATTTAAATAATTTGGAATCTCTTTTGTGAAATAAACTATTTTACCGATGAGCGTGGTAACCGTATAGTAAAGTAGAAAAACACTGATTCCAACAAATACAATAAAATTCACAATCACAGAAACTTTACGTTTCCACTTAAATCGCATTTCCACCCATTTAACGAGAGGATCTAAAAATATAGCGGTCAACAACGCTAAAATGATAGGGATGGAAACGGGTAAAATAAAGAATATGATAACTAATAATACGATAATACTGAACACAATCATGATATTTCGTTTTGTCAGCAATTTCAAAAGTGATCGTCCTCCACATAGATACTGTTTTTATTATAACCAAATTAGTGGAGTAATAGTAGAAAAAGCCGAAGAACATTTAGCTCTTCGGCTTTTTCGTATCATTACAAACTATATTGCTTTAACTCATCATATACTTTCTTTAGCGTAAGCTCGCAGTCCTTAACTAAGCTAGCTGGGAAGTTTTCTTCTTCGCCATACTCCACACCGTGTGGATAGTAGTGCTTTCCTAGAACTGGTTGTTTTAGACGTACTGTAGCTTTTCTACCATCTATATCGCCTTCAACTAGTTCACCGAAAACTCGCAAGTAGTATGTACCTTCCTTGATCATATACTTCTTGTCGAAAGTTACACGCTCATAATCCCATTGTCCATCAATTTCAAGATTATTCTTATTCATAATTTCTTCCATCACTCGTAAATCTGCTACAAGGCCTTTAAGACCAATATTTTCAACATACATCAGTATATCCCCCTCTATGTTCATCCTGACGAATACGTATACTATTATATCATAAAACAAATTGATTTTACTTGCAATGACAACATTGTGTCAACGCTTTCTTTCTGATTTATATAAGTGACTAGAGCGAGTGTCTTCTGTACAATAAAGGAAAGTTGCATTATAGGATAAATGTTCATCACAACATGATTTTTGCAGTACGCTAAACTAACAAAGTAACAACAGATACGTGTGGAAAGGGAGATTACATGTGGAGAGTAGGATGGAAGATTCTTCTTTTGCTTTTTATCGTAATGGGAGTCTTTTATTTCATGAGTGATAAAGTAAGTGAGAATGAGCTACTGGAATCACCAGTGCAGCACGGTTCACCAATAGCCGTTCCTGAAAAAGGTCCATCGATAGGCGGGGAAGGAATGCCGCGGCCAACAGAAGGTATGTCAGTACTTGTTGGACAGAAAGTCGAGAAGATGGAAGAACAATATGGTGAGCCTTCTAGGATTGAACCTTCAAGTTTTCAATATGAGTGGTGGATCTATACGGAAGGACCGCGTTTTATGGCGGGGGTTCTAAAAGGGAAAGTGAATCAGATTTATACTGCTGATAGTACGTCGGATATAGTTCCTTTTAAAATCGGTCAAAATGTGCAAGAAATTCATCGGTTTACACCTATCGAATCCGAGATTGACGTAAAGATTCAAGAAAATATTTATACATTTTCATTAAATAGTGAAGATATAAAAAATCGCATACTGATTCCATATGAAAATTTATTTGTGCAATTATATATTGATCAGATAGATGGTGGTATTGAAGGTGTTCGCTTTATTAGCCCAGGTACTTTGGTAAAACATCAACCTTATGATATGACGTACTTAGGGGAAATGATGGAAGCACCTAAACCTTCGTCAACTGTACAGACAGAGGTAGATCGTGCCATGGAACGACAGACGTTTGAATTGACTAATCAGTTGCGCGAAGAACATGAGCTGCCACTATTATCTTATAATGATAAGCTGGCTATACTTTCAAGAAAGCATAGCCAGGAAATGATATTTCGTAAATATAGCTCCCATGAGGAAGAGCCTGTTCAAGTTTATACTGAGCGTTTAAAATCGGTTGGACTAACCCCTAGCAAAGCAGGGGAAAACATAGCGTTCAATTATATTGATGCGATTGAAACTGTGCATGGTTGGTTGAATTCTCAAAAACATCGAGATGTCTTATTAAATCCCGACTTCACCGATACCGGCATTGGCGTTTATAATAAATACTATACACAGGCATTCATAGCGCAAACTGAAACTGAACAATCAATAGATGAAGACTAAGGAAGAATCCATGTACCTTCCTCATTTGAGCCGATGCCTCGTATATGAAGAGGCATCGCTTTTTGTTGTGCATAAATGGCTGCTTTCTCTTGTATAACAGGTCGATCACATTTTAATAACGGAAGGAATTCATCAAATAGGAGCTTGTCAAACCGCTTATAGTCAGACGTTTTGTGAGGATCTGCTGACATAACGCCTGGTACATCCTTAAAAAATTCTACATGACTGGCTTGTAATGCAGATGCTAATGCGATCGCAGTCAGATCACTGCCACCTCTACCAAGAGTCATAAACTGCCCCTGTATATTCATCCCTTGAAATCCAGGGACGATGATGCATGAGTGCTTTTGTAGTGTATTGACGATATGTGTGCTGTTTATTTTGTCAATTGTTGCATTGCAGAATTCGCCTGATGTCCGAATGCCTGTATTTTGTCCATAGATTATCGTGTTGTTTATACCTTCAGTAGATAATTCTGCAGATAAGACTGCCGAAGCAATCAATTCCCCGCATGCAGCCGCCAAATCTCTGGCTTCGCCGGATTTCGAGAAGGAGTCCGTAAGAGTAAGTAAATCGTCTGTGGAATAGGCGTCGCCTCCTCTACCCATTGCAGATACTACAACGATGACAGCACGATGCTTCGACAAAGCCTGTCGAATATGCTGAATACACTTTGCCCGTTGTTGTTGATTCTGCATGGCAATCCCGCCAAACTTCTGGATAATCATAGAATCCCAACTTTCTTCGTGACATTCTTCTTACGCCTTTCATAGAATACTTTATGCTTCGTTTCATTATATTCTCTGACGAATAAAATGTTCGGGAAGGGGCGGGATACCTTGCTTTTATCTGAATTACTAAAGGATTGGCCATGCACTATTTTACAGGGATCCATACGGTTAAATATCAATGGAATCACGGAATCTTCAAAGAGGGTAAAGGAGAAGTATGTATTTGTTGCAAAGAAAGGGGTTATGGCAGATGGAACGTCATTTATTGAAGAAGCAATATCTAATGGAGCCAAGACACTCGTAATCGATCGAACGAACATAGATCTTACGCATATACCATCTAATATTACGGTGGTTCTTGTTCCTGATAGTTCGCTATTTATTTCGTATGGAAGTGCAAAACTTTCCGGTGATCCGGCTGAAGAACTACTAATCATTGGCGTTACAGGAACGAATGGTAAAACTACAGTCAGTCACTTTATAGGACAATTGTTAAATAAACTTGGGCATAAAACTGCTGTTATAGGAACAACAGGACTTTATATAGACGGGAAGTTGATGGAGACGATTCAAGACTCTATGACAACGATGCCAGCGGAACAATTTCATCCGATTTTACGTAGATGTATTAATCAGCAAGTGACGCATATCGTTCTTGAGGCTTCTTCGATTGGATTATCAACTAATCGATTGGCGCATTGTCCGTTAACTGTAGGTGTTTTCTTGAATATCGGAATGGATCATTATGCAGAACATGGGGGTAGACAGCCGTATATAGAGGCGAAAAAGTTATTGACCTCACTGGCTGATCAGCTTGTGATAAATGAAGATGACGAAATTTGTCGCGCAATAGGCGAGGGAATGTCTGATACACCTATTTATTTCAGTAGTCAACATATCAATGGAAAGCAACAGCAAGCACCATTATTTCCAAATCAAGGTCAACATAATGAAATGAATGCTAGGGCTGCTATATGTGCACTTATAGCGCTAGGCTATTCTTTACGGGCGATTAGACCACATGTGAGCGGCTTACGTTTACCTACCGGACGTCTAGAGAAATACGAAGAAGTGGGAGTCGAAGTTTATGTGGACTATGCACATACACCGGATGCGTTGCAAGCCGTTCTGCAGGCGTTGTCAGATCGCTCTAGACGATTGATCACTGTATTTGGATGTGGAGGTGAAAGGGACCGTGAGAAACGCCCACAAATGGGTGCAGTAGCTGCTCACTATAGTTCTCATGTAATTTTAACATCAGATAATCCAAGGAAAGAGGATCCGTCACAAATTATCATAGACATATTGGCAGGCATGGCAGGTTTTTCAACACCGATCGATATCTTGATCGATCGTCATCTTGCAATTCAATATGCTATCAGCCAAGCGCAACCAGGGGAAATTGTACTCATTGCAGGTAAAGGACATGAACAGATTCAGCAAATAGGAAATCAAACTACTCACTTTTGCGATATGGAAGAAGTAAAAAAATCATTTAGTAGCCGAAATACGTAAAAATAAAAATCTTAATGAATAGTCGAGCAACCCGTTTTTTGATATGATGGTTGTGATAGGAGGTGCGGCAATTGGTAATGATGACAGATGAGTGGATGCGAGTCATCGATATGGCGGAAGATCTTTCCGATATGCTGCTGCGTTCTGAAGTGGTGAAAACCTATCAAGACGCACACGACCGTGTATATTCAAACGCTGATCTACGAAAGCAGATCATGGATTTCACTAAAATGAAAGAACAATATGAGGATGTACAGCGCTTTGGACGCTATCATCCAGATTATAAAGTAATTATGAAGAGTATTCGTCTTCAAAAGCGTGAACTGGATTTACAAGACGAGGTGGCGGCCTTGCGTCTAGCTGAAAATGACGTTCAGGATTTGCTAGATGAAATAGGTATTCTGATTGGCCAGTCGGTTTCCGATGCAGTGAAAGTACCTGCAGGAGACGGGACATTCTCCAACAGTTCTTGTGGCGGCGGATGCGGCTCAGGCGGCAGCTGTTCTTGTTCAGCATAATGAACTTTATAACTACAAATAACCCCTTTGCAGAGAAGTTTCTCTGCAAGGGGTTATTTTTATTTGTTGTACATGTAACAGAACAGCTGAAAATATCGATCCACAGTGCCGTATTCAATCACTTTATCCATAAATAAAACCCTGCAAAAGTCAGCAGAGTTTAGTTCTCGTTAAAAAAGGTTAGTAACTGTTTTGGGTGACTTGTTATAAAGCCGTCTACATTCAATTTAGCTAACTTCGAAAGTTCACTTGTTTCATTCATCTCATAAAATACGGTAATATTCAGGTCTTGTAAAAAGTGGACGAAACCTTCTGAAGCTAGTGGGAACATGCCAAGTTTTTCGGGCAAGCAGAAGAGGTCTGCATTTGGACGGTACAAATGACCGAACTTGCTCGAATACGCAACGTATGCTTTTTTGATTTCCTCACTTCCGGCACCTAATGCAACAGAATTCTGCGCATATAGATTAAACCGATCAATTTGTTCATCGTATAGACTTGTTACGACAACTCGTTCAGTAGCATCCATTTCTTTTAGTAAACGCCACAACTTCGAAGGGATTAAACTACCTTCGTACGTAGTAGGTGAATCACTCATAGAGATGACCAGCAATAGTTGGGGGAACTTCTCCAACAGTTCACGAAGCGATACAACAGATAAACCATCCTGCAAAGTATCAAGTTCATCGGCACTGCTATATTCAGTTTGGATTTCTTTTAGTGTATAGTCGGAGATTTCGTCGGAAAGTATAACTTCCTGACTTGGCACTAAAAGAATTTCTTCATCTTTTGTTAGCTGTACATCTATCGCGAATCCGTGAACACCTAAATCAGCTACTTTCGTATAAGCGGAAAGTGGATCAACTTCTGCGTCCTGGCGCATTTGTGGGTCAGTCAAAACAGCTATTTCCGAAAAACGAAGCGCTTTCTTTTCGGCACGAGGTTCTTGTTTTGCTATTACTTTTGAAGCAGCCCATGCAGCTACACTCGCCGCCCCCACAGTTATTGCAACATTTGTTTTTCTACCCAATTTAGAACCTCCTCAATAAATAGTATCTCTTCTCTTTCTTGTATAGCAGAAGTTTGTGTTGCAACCGAATATAAAATATTTGTAACCCTCATCATGTGTAAAATAGACAGTGAGGATTCAAATAAATGTCTTATTAAGTGTAACCTATCTAAGAGAAGGTGTGCAAACAAAGATTGAGGTTCGGTCCGAGAGCACGTAC
This sequence comes from Sporosarcina sp. P17b, assembly GCF_002743115.1. Lineage (NCBI taxonomy): Bacteria > Bacillati > Bacillota > Bacilli > Caryophanales > Caryophanaceae > Sporosarcina > Sporosarcina sp. P17b. The sequence continues at coordinate 83,868 of NZ_PDYP01000001.1, forward strand.
CTTCACACAAACATTTCATATGCAAGGTTGCAGGACTTTTCTCACCTATGGTATTGTATGGAGTAAGAAAGAGGGGGAGAATCATGATTGATCGACAAGGAATAATTGTCTATCTCCATCATTTAAAACAAGCAAAATCATTGCGCAAATTTGGGCATGTTCATTATATTTCAAAACGAATGAAATACGTTGTGCTTTACTGTGATATGGAAGACGTGGAAACAACAATCACTAAGTTGGAGCGTTTATCGGCTGTACGGAAAGTATTGCCTTCGCAGCGTCCCTTTGTCAGCACAGTATATGAAAATGCAAAGCCAGATAAAGCAAAAGAATACGATTATAAAACAGGTTTGTAACTTGTTGCCGCTTTATTAATTTAGCGGCGGCAACAAGTGGTTTAAGCGTAAGATCCCAGTGATATACTGATAAAATAGCTCTTTCTCAGCAAATTGAGATGAATGCTTTATCTCTACTCTAACGGGTTTTTTATTCAGTGATTCTGCATGTTCAACAAACATGTCATAGCGTTTAGATGGCTTGTCTGCAGAATAACGAATTCCTTCCCTGCAAATATAGATCGGCATGAAATGATTGTTCTCAGTAGCAGGGGAAAAAGAAACAGCGAATGACAACTGTTCATTAGAGTTGTGTTTGGATGAAAAAATATAAGACTTATGAATTCGATGGGAGTTTGTGGACATTAATTCAAGCAATTCATAGATGTCACTATAGCCTTCTCCTAGTTCGATAAAACGTTGTTGGATCATAATCAAGCGCTTCCTTTCAGGCGATTAGTAATGGTTCGTATCCATCATACCATGTGATGAGGTGTTGTACGTTGAAAGCTATTGTCAGGATTTTATTTCTTTTGGCGGCAGTAAACGGTGGACTCGTTTATTTACACTACAGCCAGTCAGCAAATGCAGATGGAGAAGGCGCGAATTCAGGAACGTATCGTCAAGAAATCGAAGTCGTTAATCGAGCAGATGGATTGTATATCCGTCATCACTTTTATAACTTATCCGAAAGCAGACACGAAATTATTTGGCCAGAAGGAAGTGTCGAGCGAGGTTGTGAAGTGGAGGATTCTTCGTCATGTGCCCGTCTGAATGATTCCAGTGTAGCGTTTGAAGAGGGAGAACGTGATCAGCAGTCCATTATGTATAAAATGCCAAAAAAACAGCCGCTAACAAGTAGAAAGTTATTTAAAAAGCCATTTGTATTATTGAAGGATGCCAAACCATTGACGACTGTTCTTCATATGACAGACGAACAAAATATTGGCGGTATGTGGGTAACAGGTCTTGAACGTGTAGGGAAGGCCGATAAAGAGCGTATAACGTATCGATTATACCGCGGAGTAGGATTTGTTAATGAGCTGTATTGGCAGCCTGAGGACGTTCCGCTGGCATACTCTTCAAACAAGCTGACTCTGTTCGGTGAAGGTATTGACAAAAAACATAATGATCGTTTAGTGAAAATGCTTGAAAGTGTCGGTGGAAACCATGTGAGTGTAGTGTTAGCTCCACGTAATCAACCACTGTATGCTGAGCGATTTATTGTGGAGAAAACCGGCAATATGTCTCAAGTGATTAAACAAGTAGCTAGAATGAGTGTGCAGTCACGTTTCGTTTTACCAACGGACGAGCCATCCATGAATAGTATGCTTGCTTCTATACTTGGAGACGAGCCAGTGGGAACGAAAGCGGAACAAGGAGCATTTCTTCGTTTGAAAGATTCGATCTCTGAAGAGCAGTATCAGTCATTCCGTCAAAACATCCATGAGAAAATAGGTAAAGAAATTTCGTCATCCGATTTAGATCAATCATTGTCAAATATACTGGCATTCGATACACAGTATTTCCAAAAAACAATGAAAGAGGAACGATATAACTATCCATTCCTATTACTGGATCCACGTCTGGTGATGCTCGATGGAGAGGAAGTTCCTGAAGTCAAAGTAGTAGTGCAGAATGGGAAAAGTTTTTATCCGGCAGAAGAGTTATTATCGAAGATGGGCTATACTATCCGTTCAAACGAGCAGTCGATTTATATCGATAGTCCAAGCCGCACCTATCGATTTTCTAAAGTAGGGCCATTCTACGTCATGAATAACCGCAAATATGATTACAAAGAAAAGCCTTATACTTCAATTAATAAAAAAATGTATTTTGATGAAAATTGGCTACGGCGTATCTTTTTAGTATTAATTGATAAGTCCGATGAAACCATAACGATCGAACAAATTGAAAAGTTGATAAAGGAGATGGAAAATGAGTGAGAGTCATTTCCGGTTCGAGAAAAGGAACACCTTTAAAATCTCTACCAGGTACGTCTACTAGACCTACATCAGACAAAGTAAAGGAATCCATATTTAACAAGATTGGCCCATATTTCGATGGAGGCACTGTTGTCGAATTGTTTGGCGGCAGTGGCTCCATCGCCATTGAGGCACTATCACGAGGGATGGAAAAAGCCATTGTGTTTGAAAAGAATCCCAAAGCATGCGCTATAATTAAAGCGAATGCAGAGAAGTGCCGTATGGAGGGGGCTTTGCAGATTGAGAAAAAAGATGCCCGACAAGCTGCGGCAATTCTTAAGCAAAAAGAAGTTGTCATAGATCTACTGTTTGTAGATCCTCCCTATGCAACGGTAGAATACTATGATGTTATTAAAGACGTAATAGCACAAGGACTAGTGGCGGAAGATGCAACAATCATTTGTGAACACGATAAACATATAGATTTGCCCGAAAAGTACGATACATATATTCAAGTCAGTTCTGCCAACTATGGAAACACTGCTATTACGATTTACGAGAAAAGAGGCTAACAGCATGACACAAATCGCAATCGTGCCAGGAAGTTTTGACCCGGTAACGAATGGACATTTAGATATCATAGCAAGAGCAGCAAAAACATTTGGGGAAGTTCACGTAGCAGTAATGAATAACTCTTCTAAAAAGCCGTTATTCACGGTAGAGGAGCGTATAGCGCTTATTCAAGAAGTAACGTCGAAATATGACAATGTCAAGATTGACACATCTTCGGGATTATTGATTGATTACGCGCAGGAAATTAACGCATCGGTCATCGTTCGTGGCTTGCGTGCGATTTCGGATTTTGAGTATGAGATGCAAATCACATCGATGAACCGAGTGTTGGATGAAAGCATTGAAACGTTCTTCGTTATGACGAAGAGCCAGTATTCATTCCTTAGCTCAAGCATCGTCAAAGAAGTCGCACGTTACGGTGGAGATGTCTCTTCCCTCGTCCCGCCACATGTCAATGCGGCACTGAAGGAAAAGTTCAGAAAATAAAAATGTTTTTCGAGAATGAAAAAGGATGTCCATTATGGGCATCCTTTTTTGTGTAGAGTGCAGAAACGAATACCTTTCGACATGTGAGTTAAGAGTAAGTGCGAAGGGATGGAAGCTCAAGCTGGCGGACGCTTTCCTATGGGCCTGCGGTGAGCAAACTAGTCACTGCGTTCCTTTAGTTGTCTCGCCTTTCGAGCTGATCCTGCGGGAAGGGCCGTAACGAAGAACGGCTTTTGCGAGTAAAAGCGCAGCGTTAGGAGCACATCTTTGCACTTCGCCCCCAACTTCCGCTTCCATCTTACATTTATAGTGGAGACACTTAGATAACTCACTGTAGCTAGTGTGTTAATTCTTGTTTTTTAACTTGTTTTAAGTTCAAATAAAGAAGTTCAGAATGGTTTACAACACTTACTTTAATGTACAACAAAAAGTATCTTCCACTCACATTGCAAGGGATTGGAGCGGCAGGCGGCGACTCGGGGAGGATCAGTGGTTCACCGCCCACCCTCCCGAACGCGTCCGCCTAGAGCGCAGATCCCCACCCCTAAACCCCTGCCACCTACTACCTTTAAACACATTTACACTAACTCAATAAATCCAAATGAACAGTACAGGCACGAGCAACGTGTTCCAGACTCTTGCGATGACATAGGGGAATATTCGTATGCCGGCGCCCTTAGCGATCGTCATGACTTGCATATGGATGCTCAGGCCGTTGATCGAGAGAATAGCCGCGATGAGCATCGGATAAATTGCTTCCCCGGCAAAATGTTCAGTGGCAGACTGGACTCCGGAAGTCATTTCGAACACAGCGAGTAATAAAGTTTTTGTCACGCCCATATCAACCGTGATGACAGAAGAAATAGAATACGAAAGCACATTGCTGAGTGAAGAAAAGAATATAACCGTTGTTGCCACCAATAAAATAACTGAGGAACTGTCCTTGATAGAGCGAAGTAAAGGAGACGTGCTGTGTTGTTCAGGAACAATTGGCACAATGCTCTCTTGATGCCGCCTGCCTATAATTGACATCGCCAATATGAAAAATATGATATTAGCTAAATGAATGGCAATCAACAACTTCCAGCCACTCGTTGTGCTGCCGAATAATTCGTTACCAACAAAGCCGATAATAAACATGGGTCCTGGTGCATGACAGGAGGCAACGAGCAAACTACTTTCAGCTGCAGAAATCTCGCCGTTCTTCTTCATTTCACTAACAGTCACGGCACCTACAGGAAAGCCGCCAAACGAACCAAGCACATAAGCTTTTATGTATCGACTCCATTGACTGGTGACCCGTTTGCTCGGCATTTTCAATAACCACTGCGTTAAAATTATATAAGGTAGCAAATAGGGAAGTAACGCAGTAGTGAATAATTGAGCACCAGTGACGGCTCCTTCATGTGCGACATCTGGTTGCAAAATAAATAAAATAATCAGTGCCCAGATGACGAGTACGTTACTCATTGTTCGATACGGCAGAATCGCAATTTAATAAGCATCTGTCGCACTCCTTCCTTATTTTTGAATTACAATAAAATCTACCGTAATATATATGTAGTATTCGTACAGGCTATTAATGGAGGTGAACTTTTATGAAAATGCGGAAATGGGGAATAGCGGCAGTAATCCTAATAGTAATCGCTGTTATAGCACTTTATCCGTTAGATATGTATATTTCTCGGCCAGGTGGAGCGTATGATTTAGCACCGCTTGTAGAAGTAGCAGGCGGAGATACAGATGATGCAGGAACATTTAGTTTGATGACGATTGCAATCGGCAAAGCGACTCCCATCACTTATGCGTGGTCAAAGTTTTCCGATAAAATGAAACTACTACCAGCTACCCAAGTGAGAAGGCATGGTGAAAGTGACGAAGAGTACGGAGTGCGACAGAAGAAATTGATGAATGATTCCAAAACACATGCCATATCCGTCGCATTTGACAAGGCAGGTTTGCCAATCAATCGGAAGTTTACCGGTGTTTTTGTGGCAGGCGTATTACCTGCAGGTGCTTCTGCGGGTAAGCTAGAAGTTGGGGACATCATTCAATCAATCGATCAGCAAGAGCTTGCTTCAGCAAAAGAATTTATGCAAGAGATTGGTGATAAGTCGGAAGGTCAGAAGGTACAATTGCGAGTGAAACGAAGGAAACAGGAACTAGATGTACCAATAGAATTAAAAGAATTACCTGATTCAAATGGTCGTGCAGGGCTTGGTATAGAGTTTGAAGAACAGATCAAACTAGAAACAGAGCCAAAGGTCGACATTCGCACAGAAGACATTGGTGGGCCTTCAGCTGGCTTGATGTTTACGCTGGAATTGATGAATCGTTTAGTGGATGTCGATTTGACAAAAGGCTATAATATCGCAGGAACCGGTGAGATGCTCGAAGATGGTTCTGTAGGAAGAATCGGTGGAATTGATTTTAAAGTTATGGCTGCCGATCGTCAAGATATCGAAATATTTTTCGCGCCTGACGATGAATTACCGGATGAAGTGAAAAAGAAAAACCCGCAGCTTCGCTCCAACTATGAAGAAGCGAAAGAAACTGCGGATAAAATCGGTACGAAAATGAAAGTCGTACCTGTAAAAACGATTGATGATGCACTGAGTTATCTGGAAAAATTGGACGAGAAGTAACCACTCACAGTAAAATTGGCGGTGTTTTAAAATCAAGTCCTGGCTCTCTTTGGATACCACACATATAAATATCTGTACTTTTGATATCCATCAACAGTGATGGGTCTTTGTGAGAACCGGCACGGCTTATGAGCGGCAACGGTAATTCTTTTTTTACAGACCGTAAATAACTTCTTCCATTTTCCGATATGCCGAGAAGTCTTAAGTAAGACGGACTACTAATTTGTGCGCGTGTCGTTTTACGGTAACCTGTCAATATGTGCACTAACATGCGTTGTATGCGTGTCCACGTATAGCGTTTTGATTTGACGGCCTGCATGAACAGTTGAAATGTAGAATATTGTTTTGCGGCGCGCCAAATAGAAAACTCGATGCCTTCCGTGATATCTTCAATGAGAGCCAATTGTTCAGGTCCTTCCCGAAGAATCGTGTACCGAAGAAACGGGTAGAGATGGTCCCAGCTCTGATGTGGCAGTTGTTTGAGAAGTTTAAAGGAAGCTGGTGGCATGAATGTTTGCACGTGCTCCGTATCGGTTGCAAACAGCTCTTTGCGTATTCCTGTAGCACTAGCAATAGAGTTCTCAGGTAATGCTTCATCATGAAAATGTGTACCTTTTCTCGCGATCGTGACAGGCGTCATATCCGACCTAATTTCTCTTGCAGACTGCATATAATGAAAACCTAAAATATTATTTGGTTCTGACAAGTCAGCTAAAGGCTCATCAGTAGTGCGGGAAATTTCTTCATAGGCGATCCGCAATGCATTTGGATAACTAATACCTTCTTGCACGGAAGACATTATTGTTTTTTCGTAAAGTTCTTTATTTGTGTCCATTGTGTCTAAACTATTCGTAAACGGTGCGATACTCCCTTCTTCACTGCCGAAGCAAATGTATTTGCATTGAAGGGCGTCAAGGATTTGTACGGAACCTTTCGCAAATTTCGGGGCATGTGCTGTAGAAAAAGCATAGGGTAACTCAATGACGAGATCAGCCCCGCCAGCGAGAGCCATTCGCGTCCGTGTCCATTTATCGACAATCGCGGGTTCACCACGTTGAAGAAAATGCCCACTCATCACAGCGATGATTACATTCGCGTTCGTAAGCCTTTTTGCTTCATTCAGATGAAATAAATGACCGTTATGGAAGGGATTATATTCGACGACAATACCAGTAGCTATCAATGAAATCCTCCTCTGTACTTGCGTATAATGAATTATAACGTTAAACTTATTAGGGTGACAAGAAAATATCTTGACATCCCATATTTTAAATACTATAATCAACATTGTTGTCTTGAGGTGATAGACATGAAATGGTCCATTCATCAATTACGGAAACATAGGCAAGGCCCGCTACTGTTTGACGAAGCAGTAAATTTGGATTCTGTGAAAAATCGGAATCAAGAAATTAGGGCAATTCAGCCTGTTCGAGTAAGTGGAACATGTACAATTGGTGAGAAAAAGTTAACATGCCGGCTTAAGTTAGAAGGTTCAATGACTTTGCCTTGTGCACGTACGTGGGAAGACGTCGATTATCCTTTCTCTATTGAATCGTTTGAGCAATTCAGCTGGGACGATGAAACACTTCAGATGGATGATGAAATTCATCCGGTTGAAGGAGAAGTAATTGATTTTATTCCTGTATTGGAAGAACTCATTTTGCTAGAGATCCCGATGCAAGTATTCTGTGATAACGCAGATGAAATGCAGCAGGTTGAAGGCAAAGGTTGGTCCTATACAACCGATGAAGAATTGGAAGCGCAACGACAAGAAGCAGGAGAAACAGTGGATCCTCGCTTAGCAGGATTGGCTAATTTTTTTGAAACCGATAAAGAGTAAACCCTTATAAGGAGGTGCCCCCCAATGGCAGTACCAAAGAGAAGAACTTCTAAAACGAAGAAAAATATGCGTCGAACTCATTACAAAATTGAAGCGCCAGGTATGACTACTTGTAGCAACTGTGGAGAAATGAAGTTGGCACACCACGTTTGCAAATCATGCGGACACTACAAAGGAAAAGACGTTGTAGGCGAATAATTTAGATTCTGCACAACGAAATAGAAGACTACCTTGAGACCATGGCTCAAGGTAGTCTTTTTTGTTTTACACAAAAATGGTATGCTGAATAAAAAGGGGGAATTTTTTTGTCTTATTCTATAAATATAGATCAGTCCATAGCTAGCTTCACAATTAATCGTCCTGCTATGCGAAATGCAATAAATTATGACGTCATGGAGGGGCTTGAACTTTTCTTAGATAAAATTGAGGATGATCCTGAAATTTCTTTCGCTGTCATAACAGGAGAAGGGAGCCTTGCATTTTGTTCAGGGGGAGACCTAAGTGATTTTCACGGCTTTCAAACAGCGGAGGATGCTATTCCAATGCTTAGTAGGGGAGCAAGTATATTGCACCGTATTGCCACGTTGCCGATGCCTACAATAGCGCTTGTGAATGGGACAGCTGTTGGTGGCGGTTGTGAACTAGCAACAGCTTGTGATTACCGTCTAGTTGCGTCTCACGCAAAAGCAGGTTTCATTCAGGGTACGTTAGCCATCACGTCAGGTTGGGGTGGCGCAACATTGTTATTCGAGAAAAACGGTCCACATGATCGTATGCTGCAGTTTACGAGTAGAGCGAGCGTTCATTCGCCCGAAGAATTACTTGAGCTTGGATGGGCGACTGAAGTGTATGAGGGGGATTCCCAAACTGCACTTGATCAATTCTTAGCTCCTAAGCTGAAAGTGCATAGAAATGTACACCGTGCATATAAATCTATCGCGACGAGAAAGTGGGAAGCGAGTGGGCTTGAGCAAGCGATGCAAGAAGAGGCTCGCATTTGTTCTGTTCTGTGGGAAAGCGATGCACATCATGAAGCAGTACAACGATTTTTAACGAAAAGCAAGTAAAGTTACGGTCCTGATAGGCATAGACTGTCGGGACTGTTTAACATTTACTTGTAAACGGTTTCATAAATAAGATACACTAACTATAAAGAAATAGTTTTCAACAAATGTAAGTACTAAGAATACGAGGAGTGATTGTATGCAAGAAGTAAAAGCAGCGATGGCAGGGACGATCTTTCAGATTGAAGTGAAAGAAGGAGACGCAGTGACGAAGGGACAAGTTGTCGTCATTTTGGAATCGATGAAAATGGAGATTCCGCTTGAAGCGGAAATTGATGGAACAGTAAGTAAAATCCACGGAGCTGAGGGCGATTTCGTAGATGAAGATGACGTATTGGTGACTATTCAATCGTAATGGAAGGCGGGAAATCCTTTGAAAAACGAATCGACAAAGACGGCTTATAATGAAAAGCTTCAAGAAATCACTACTCGCATTATGGCAGGCGGTGCAGAAAAATATCATGCTAAATCGGAAGAACAAGGAAAGTTGTTTGTAAGAGAACGGCTTCGCTTATTATTTGATGATGGTAAGTATGCTGAGGATGGTAAATTTGCGAATTGTGAAGCAAAAGATCTTCCTTCAGACGGGGTTGTAACGGCTACTGGGAAAATCGATGGTCAAACCGTTTGTGTGATGGCCAATGATTCAACAGTCAAAGCAGGTTCGTGGGGTGCACGAACAGTAGAGAAAATTATTCGTATTCAGGAAACAGCTGAAAAACTTCGCGTACCTCTACTTTATTTAGTGGACTCTGCAGGAGCACGAATTACAGATCAGTTGGATATGTTCCCGAATCGCCGTGGTGCCGGTAGGATATTCCACAATCAAGTACGTTTATCTGGTGTCATTCCGCAAGTTTGTCTTTTATTCGGACCTTCCGCAGCAGGTGGGGCTTATATTCCGGCCTTCTGTGACATTGTCATTATGGTAGAAGGCAATGCTTCGATGTATCTAGGGTCACCTCGGATGGCTGAAAAAGTTATAGGTGAGAAAGTGACGTTGGAAGAAATGGGCGGAGCGCGCATGCATTGTTCCATAAGTGGTTGTGGTGATGTGTTGGTAGACAGCGAGGAGCAAGCAATTGTAGAAGCCCGCAGATACTTGTCCTACTTCCCTGAAAACTATGAAGCGCCTGCCAAAATGGCTGCACCTCGTGAGGCGAAGATAGGACGCACGTTGGAAGAGATCATACCAGAAAATCAAAACGCTCCATTCGATATGCATGAGGCAATTGATCAATTGGTAGATGAAGATAGTTTGTTTGAAATCAAGAAGTTGTTTGCTGGGGAGGTCATCACTACACTTGCGCGTATTGACGGCCGGCCTGTAGGGATCATTGCCAATCAGCCAAAAGTAAAAGGTGGCGTACTGTTTGTGGACTCCGCAGATAAAGTAACGAAGTTCATTACACTGTGCGATGCTTTCTCTATTCCGTTGTTGTTCCTTGCAGATGTGCCAGGATTCATGATTGGGACGAAAGTGGAACGACAAGGAATTATCCGTCATGGTGCAAAGTTAATTATGGCGATGAGTTCCGCTACTGTCCCGAAAATTTCGGTTGTTGTGCGCAAAGCTTACGGAGCAGGCCTATATGCGATGGCAGGACCCGCATTTGAGCCCGATGTCTGTATTGCCTTGCCAACTGCGCAAATCGCCGTAATGGGCCCTGAAGCAGCTGTCAATGCAGTGTACTCGAATAAAATCGAAGCCATTACAGATCCAAAAGAAAAAATCGCATTTATTAAAGAGAAGCAACAAGAGTATAAAGAGGAAATTGATATTTATAGAATGGCATCAGAACTCATTATTGACGAAGTAGTTGCACCACATAATCTTCGCTCAGTACTAGCTGAAAGATTTGGATTCTATGAAACGAAAAAAATTATGAATTCTTCGAGAAAACATCCTGTCTATCCTGTATAATAAAATGTACCAACAGAGACGCCTTTACTGGGTCTCTTTTTTAAGGAGGAAAGCTATGCAATTTGTAGTGGTGGGAGCAGGATCAATAGGTTTGTTAATTGGCTCCTATTTAGCTCAACATCAGGCAGAGGTTACCTTCTGGGTAAGGCGCGAGGAACAAGCAAAGCGCTTACGTAGTGGTCTAGTAAGAGAGCCTGAAAAGAATACATATGAAGTACGTTCAACCATACATATTGAGGAATTGCCGACAGACGCGTTATGGATTATTGCGGTGAAGTATGATGCATTGCCAGTTATCTTGTCTGAAATTAGTACATTATCTGTACAACCGGATTTGTTATTTGTTCAAAATGGGATAGGTCATCTGTCGTTGGTAAAACAATATTCGCTAGGGCATGTGTCATTCGCGACAGTTGAGCATGGTGCAGGAAGAATAAATGATCGAACAGTTTCACATAACGGTGTTGGGCCTATAACCATTGCGGAAAATGAGCGGATTCTATCAACGATTCAGTGGATGGCTGAAATCGATCCGCTGAATTTTCCAATCGCTACACAAAAAAGTTCGGAACGCTTACTTTTCCGTAAAGTACTGATAAATTGTGCAATTAATCCTCTCACAGCACTGTTGCAAGTGAAGAACGGACAATTGTTGGAGAATCCCCATTTTTATTCATTGTTCCATCAGTTATGTGATGAGTTGTTAAGTAATTTCGAAGAGTATAGTGATCTATTGAACTATAAGGATATAGAAGAAGTGTGCCGTAAAACAGCTCATAATCAATCTTCTATGCTAGTAGACAGAGAAAAAGGAAGAAAGATGGAAATTGAAACGATTCTAACGGCAGTCTTGAAGGAGATTGAAAGAAAAGGTGAAAGTGCTCCTTTTTTACAAATGCTTGAGACGATGTTGCTTGGAATAAACAGGAGTGAATCTAGCGGATGTTGACGAATATACTTGGGGCATTATTATTGTTTCCGTTTATTATTTTAATTGTATTAATTATTGTGGCAAAGAAGATTGGAATTACGAAGAAAAAAAGAATTGGCTGGGCTATTGACTGGACAACCCCATTCATGGTTCTAACCGTGCTAATCTTAATACGGGCTATTTGGGATGTTTGGCTTCCTATTTTATTGATTGGTGTATTGTGCATAATTGCGATAGGTTTCTCTATCATGGAACGTTCAAGGGAAAAGGAATTCCGGACTTCTTGGGTACTACGTAGAACGTGGCGGGCTTATTTCTTGTTGTTGACTGTAACTTACTTCTTGCTGTTCGTTATCGGAATCACATTGCAAATTATTCGCTATGTGAACTAATTTGCGCTCATAAGCGTATCAATTCATCCTATTCGGATGAAATGATATACTTGCGATAAGTATGCGACATAAAGGAGTTTGTGACATGTATTTGGACACAATGGAATTGCCAAAAAAGAATAAATTGATGGAAGCGTATCGGCATGATCCACAATTTTTTCATACATTTTTTGATTATGAAGTAACACAGGCAGGATATGAGAATAGAGCAGAAGAGTTGCAAGGGCGTTCATTTCAACGGGAACAACTAGCGCTTGCCATAGAACACTATATGGAGCCGTTTGGCATATCGGATTTGGCCGCTCAACATATTCAAGAACTTTCTAATGATGCACTTGTCGTTATTGGAGGACAACAAGCGGGAATTTTGACGGGGCCTTTATATTCTGTTCATAAGGCTATTTCTGTTATTTTATTGGCAAAAGAACAACGCAAAGCACTAAAGAAACCCGTAATACCTGTTTTTTGGATTGCAGGAGAAGATCATGACATCAATGAAATTAATCATACATATACTGCCAAAGCAGGAAAGGCGGCAAAGCGACAATTTAAACAGCCTACCATTCTGAAAACGATGGCTTCGGATACGCCATACGATCAAAAGGAAATGGCTGCTTTCATCAGAAAAGTTTTCAAAAGCTATGGAGAAACAACTTATACACGCGGGTTGCTAGATCATGTATTGCAAACCGTGAAACAACAGCAAACGTTCACAGGTTTTTTTACCTCGTTGATGAACGACTTGTTTACAAAGCACGGGTTGTTGTTTATGGATGCAGCCTATAAACCACTACGCCAATTGGAATCACCATATTTTTCGCAAATGATTGAAAGCTCTGAAGCGATGGCAAGAAGTATCTACACAACAGAACAACAGCTTCAGTCACATGGTTACTCGAAGCCGATCGAATCCGAAGAGTCGGATGCCAACATCTTTTATGTTCATGATACAGGGAGAATTTTGCTCCGAAGAAAAGACGGAAAGTTCGTTAATGAACAATCAGGTATTTCCTTCACGGAGCAGAAGATGTATGAGCTTGCCAAGAATGAACCTTGGTTGCTAAGTAATAACGTAGCAACTAGACCCATTATGCAAGATTTGGTATTTCCTGTATTAGCATTCGTTGGCGGACCGGGTGAAATTGCGTATTGGTCTTTGTTGAAAGATGCATTTCATATTATGGGTATCCATATGCCAGTCATCGTTCCAAGGCTTTCTATCACACTGGTCAACAGACAAGTCCAAGAAGCACTGGAACTGACAGATATTACGATGGCTCAAGTAATGGATTATCAATTACCGGAACATCAGGAACAATGGCTAGAGCAACAAAGGGATGAGCCATTTGATCGTTTGCTTGACGAGACGAAGAGTCAACTAGAAGCACAGTATGAAAAGTTGCATACACATTTAGAAACGACAGATCCAAGCTTACTTCAATTACTTCAAAAGAATTTGCAGTTCCATAAGAGTCAGTTTGATTATTTACAGAAGAAAAAAGAACAATCAATCTTAGTGAAACATCATGTACAGTACGAGCGTTACCATGTCATTTCTGAACAGCTATTTCCAGAAGGCTCCTTGCAAGAGCGTCTCTATTCGCCTTACTTCTACATGAATCAATTTGGCGAAGACTTGATAGACGAGTTACTAAAACAGTCGTATACCTTCGATGGATCTCATCAGCTCGTGTATTTATAAGAAACCCCTTAAACCCGTCATTCGTTCTATGAATGGCGGGTTTAATTTGCGTTGAATGGATCGACTAGCAAGGATGCTGGGTAGGGATTTTGCGGGCAAAGCTGTGCTCTCAACGCCCCACTTTTACTCGCAAAAGCAGTCCTTCGTTACGGCTCTTCCCGCGGGCCCACCGGAAAGCGTCCCCAACTAGAGCTTCAATCCACTCGTACTCACTAATTGTTTAATTTTCACTGGGATTTCATCTTACGACAATTCCTAGTGTTACTAGCGAAAACAGTGGTTTTTTCGCGATATGAGCAGGAAAACAAATCAGAAAGAAGTACTATTGACACATTTTAATAAATATGAGAAGAAAAATAGCCAAGTGGGTGGAGGAAAGTGGGGGGATGTGGTACATTATTTCATACAGTGGGGTGAATTATATGTTCATGGGAGAGTATCAACATTCAATTGATATGAAAGGTCGTCTGATTGTTCCTTCGAAATTTCGGGAACTGTTGGAAGATGGCTTTATTTTAACCCGCGGACTTGATAATTGCTTGTTTGGATACCCACTGGACGAATGGCAAAAGCTTGAAGAAAAGTTGAAAGCGTTGCCGGTCACAAAAAAAGATGCTCGTGCATTCACTCGCTTCTTCTTCTCGGGAGCATGCGAAGCAAGTCTTGATAAGCAGGGGAGAGTCAATATACCTGCCAATTTGCGAGAGTTCGCAAAGATTGAAAAGGACTGTATGATTATCGGTGTATCCAGCCGTATTGAAATTTGGTCTGCAGAACTTTGGGAAGCGTACTACGAGGAATCTGAGGAATCATTTAATGACATTGCAGAAAACCTTATTGATTTTGAATTTTGAAAGCAGGCGGAATAAACATGTTTAACCACACAACAGTATTACTGCATGAAGCCGTCGATGGCTTGCATGTAAAAGAAGATGGCATTTACGTGGATTGCACACTTGGTGGTGCAGGTCACAGTGAAGAAATAGTCAAACTTCTTTCATCTAAAGGACAACTAATCTGCTTTGACCAAGATATGACGGCCATTGAAGCAGCACAACAAAAACTAGCGCACTATACAGCACAAGTACAATTTGTCCATGCAAACTTTAAGGACTTGAAAAATGAATTAGCGAAATTGGGAATATCTCATGTAGATGGCATTTTATATGACCTAGGAGTTTCTTCTCCACAATTGGATACAGCCGAGCGAGGATTCAGTTACCATCTTGATGCACCATTGGATATGCGCATGGATACGTCTGCGCCATTGACAGCTTACGAAGTAGTCAATGAATGGTCGTATTCCGACTTGGTTAGGATATTTTTCCGCTACGGTGAAGAGAAGTTCTCAAAGCAAATCGTCCGTAAAATTGAAGAAGCACGCGCTGATGCGCCTATACGTACAACAGGGGAACTCGCCGAACTTATTAAAACGGGTATTCCAGCAGCTGCCAGAAGAACCGGTGGCCATCCTGCGAAACGTGTTTTCCAGGCTATCCGAATTGCGGTAAATGATGAGTTGGGAGCAGCTGAGCAATCTTTAACTGACGCCCTCACGTTATTACGTGAAGGAGGTCGAATCAGCGTCATTACTTTCCATTCACTTGAAGATCGCTTATGTAAAACCATATTTAAGGAAGCATCTTCTATGCCAGAGTTGCCGCCGAACTTACCTATTATACCTGAGGGAATGGATCCGGACTTCCGACTAATTACTCGCAAGCCGATCATTCCGACAGATGAAGAAATAGAGCATAACAAACGTGCTAGATCAGCAAAATTACGAATCATTGAGAAAAAATAGAAAAGGGGAATCAAGCCATGGGACTAGAACAACGGAACCTTAATACGCCACAGACACCGGAGGTAGAACAACATACTGATCAAAATCAGCAACAGGTTGTCCGCCGTGTAAAAAAACGTTTTTCTAAGGGCGAAAAGGTATTGTTCACTTTATTTGCAGCATTTACAATCGGTACTTCATCTATGCTTTTACAGACACATTCAGATATAAACGCTGTCAATAAAGAAGTGCAGTTGATGAATACGGAAATTGAAAATACTACAAAACAGAATAATGAATTGTCCATTCAAGTGAGTGACAAATCCACCTACGAACGTATTTGGAAAAAAGCACAAGAGAATGGTTTGAACCTTAACGAAAGTAACGTAAAGGTCGTACCAGGACGATGAAGAAGTTTCGCTTTCAATGGGGAGCCTTTCTAATGTTTGTAGTATTCGGAGGGCTCTTTTTCATATTATTCGGCAGAATTCTTTTTATTCAGATGACGGGCCAAGTAGACGGTAAAGAATTAGCGAAGATCGCTTCTAACCAATATGAAAGAAATGCAGTCTTACAAGCTAGCCGCGGCGCTATCGTAGACCGAAACGACGTGGCAATTGCATCGGATACATTAAGTTATCATGTAGTCGCTGTACTTAATGAAGCTGCAAGTAAAAATAGTAAGAGAAAATATCATGTGATTGATTATAAAGAAACAGCTAAAGTACTGGCCAAGTACTTACCGCTAAAAGAACGTGAAATTTACGATAAAATGAAAAATGCTAGAGAGGGCGCATGGCAAATTGAGTTTGGTCGTGCCGGTAAAGATCTAAACCGAGAAACGGTATTGAAAATGAAAGAAGAACTCGATAGAAAAAAATTATCGGGTATTTTGTTTGTAGAGGGTAAAAAACGATTCTATCCTAATGGTCGATTCGCTTCGTACTTAGTGGGCTTTGCTCAAAAAGAAGAAACGGAAAATAACCAAACAGTCACCAAAGGAAAAATGGGGCTTGAAAAAACGTATGACAAGCAACTAACCGGTGTCGATGGAAAAGTAAATTACCAAGCGGATGTCTGGGGTACTTTATTACCTACTGCTAGCAAACAAATTGAAGAACCACAAGACGGTCAGACGATTAAACTGACATTGGATAAGACAATCAGTAATTTCGTGGAAGAAGCGATGGATAAAGTAGAAGAGGAATACTCGCCTAAAAAAATGCTAGTGCTCGTATCTAATCCTAAAACAGGAGAAATTTTAGCGATGAGCCAGCGGCCAACGTTTAATCCTATGACTAGGGAAGGTCTGACAGAAAACTGGCTGAATGATGCAGTTGAGCAGACGATTGAACCAGGTTCTCCAATGAAGATGTTCACGTTGGCAACTGCCGTGGAAGAGGGTAAATGGGAACCGGACGAATATTTCCGATCTGGATCTTATCAAATCTACGATCAAACAATTCGTGATGTCAATGTAGATGGCTGGGGCACGATCACCTTCCTTGAAGGATTGCAACGTTCCTCTAACGTAGGGATGGCGTACTTGCTGGAAAGAATCGGAGATCAGAAATTTATCGAGTACGTTCATAAGTTCGGTTTTGGAAAACGAACTGGGATAGATTTGCCAAATGAAGCGCCCGGTGTTGTACTAGATAATTATCCATCTGAAAGATTGACGACTTCTTACGGACAAGGGTCAACGGTCACGCCATTACAGATGATTCAGGCGGCTTCTGCAATTGCAAATAACGGGGTAATGATGAAGCCGTATGTAATTGATCAAATTATTGATCCGAATACGGAAGAAGTATTGGAGAATCATGAGCCTGAAGAGAGCGGATCACCAATCTCTGCAGCGACCGCTAAAGAAGTGCGGGAAATTTTAGCGACAACTGTTACTTCAGAAAATGGTACTGCAAAAAAATATCATTTAGAAAATTACGCAGTAGGTGGTAAAACTGGTACTGCCCAACTCCCCCAAAAAGGTAGTAAGGATTATATGACGGGGGCTGGGAACTATTTGTACTCATTCCTTGGAATGGCACCGATAGATGACCCTCAACTCCTGATTTATGTAACAGTTCAGCAACCGAAATTAAAAGCGGGAGAGCTAGGTTCAGATCCTGTATCGAAAGTGTTTAATCCAATTATGGAAAACAGCTTAAAGTATTTGAACATCGCACCTGATGATGAACAAGTAGTTCCAGTGAAAAAGGTTGGGGATTACGAAGGAGAAGATGCAGAAACGGCAGCTTCTTTGGCTGTTGAGGATGGCTTCCAAACCGTGTTGATCGGAGAGGGTGGCAAGGTATCCAAACAAATACCAAAAGCAGACACGAAGTTAACGGAGGATTCGATAGTCTTGTTGGAAACAAAAGGAGACACGACATTCCCTGATATGACAGGTTGGTCTAAAAAGATGGTACTTTCATTTACGCATCTTTCAAAGTTGGATATTCGAATCAATGGCGAAGGTTATGTTGTTGGACAAAGCATCACAGAAGGGACGTCAGTAAACAAGAAAGATCCAATTGTCGTAGAACTTCGAACGCCGGAGCAACAATATAATAAAAAGAAAAGTAATGATAATAAAGAAGAGAGCGAAGAGGAGCAAATCATGGGTGGCTAATGTATAGCACGCAATTTCACAGCATACCTTAATAGAAAAAAAGGTAGTGAGTCTTTGCGGTCATTTATTGATATGCAGTCAAAAAAACGTTTACGTGTAGCCTTCATTTGTTTTCTCCTCGGTCTACTACTCGTTATAGGGAAACTATTTCATGTGCAGATCATTAAACATGAGTGGCTGAAAGAAAAAGCGGAAGAAAACTGGGATATTGAAGTACCTTTTGGAGCTATGCGTGGGAATATTACGGATCGAAGTGGGAAGTTAATTGTTGGAAACAAACTAGCGCCCACGTTATATTTCATGCCAGCACAAAATCCTGACATTTCCAGTGATATACCTGCGATTGCAAAAATTCTTCAAATGCCTCCAAAAACATTGGAGGAGAAACTGAAGAAAAAAACCTATATGGTGAAACTAGCTCCCGAAGGAAAAAACATCACCAAAGAGCAAGGGGATGAGATCTCGAAACTGCAAGTCGCCGGCTTGTATGTAGGTGTAGATTTTATCCGTTACTATCCATATGATGATCTGTTAGCTCGTTTGCTTGGTTTTACTGGATATGATGGCAATGGCTTAGCGGGAATTGAGTATGCGTACGATGAAATTCTGAACGGAACAGGGGACAAAGTACGACTGTTCACTGATGCCAAAGGAATTGCCTTGCCTCATGTAGAGGATAGCTTCGAACATGGCAAAGATGGCTCGACTTTGGAACTGACGATTGATCTTAAAATGCATCAAATCGTGGAACGCGAACTGTTTCAAGCGATGGAGAAGTATGATGCAACACAGGCGTTAGCTATCATTATGAATCCGAAAACGGGTGAATTATTGTCACTAGCATCCGTGCCAGGTTTTGATCCACGCGAATATCAATCAGCGGATTCCACTATCTATAACCGCAACTTGCCTGTATGGATGACATACGAGCCAGGCTCCACATTCAAAATTCTTACCTTGGCAGCCAGCTTGGAAGAAGACGTCATCGATTTGGAAAATGAAAACTTTTATGATCCTGGTTACAAAATCGTTGCAAATGCCAGATTACGATGCTGGAAACGAGAAGGTCATAAAGATCAAACATTTTTGGAAGTAGTAGAGAATTCATGTAACCCGGGTTTCATTACGATGGGGCAGCGACTCGGTAGTGAAAGGTTAGATCGCTATATACGTGAATTTGGCTTCGGTAGCTCAACAGAATCAGGCATCGCTGGAGAATCGAAAGGTATTTTGTTTTCCAAGGAAGCATTTGGACCTGTTGAACAGGCAACCACTTCGTTCGGGCAAGGAATCTCTGTCACCCCGATTCAACAAGTGCAAGCTGTTGCCGCAGCTATTAATGGTGGTAAACTTTATAAGCCCTATATTGTTAAATCCATAAAAGACTCTGACGGTAAGACGATTAAAGAATTCAAACCTGAATTGAAAAGACAAGTAATCAGCGAAGAAACATCAGCTAAAGTGCGTCACGCTCTTGAATCAGTTGTAGCGAATGGATCAGGTCGTAATGCTTTTGCAGATGGTCTTCGAATAGGTGGTAAAACAGGGACGGCACAGAAAGTAGAGAATGGTCGCTATAAAGATGGTGATTATATTGTCTCCTTCATTGGTTTCGCGCCTGCAGATGATCCTGAACTACTCGTATATCTAGCGATCGATAGTCCGAAAAACTCGATTCAATTCGGAGGAGTTATCGCTGCACCGATCGTCGGACGAATCATTGAAGAAATTGCTCCAATCGCTAACATAGAACGAAGGAAAGAACAGTTAGAAAAAGAGTACCGATGGGGAGACGCGATCACATTCCGTTCACCTGATTTACTTGGAATGAATGAAAAAGAATTGTTGTCTCAAAATTACACATTCAAAGTTAAGTGGCATGGAAAAGGTAAGAAGGTTATTCGACAGTTACCAGCTCCTAATACTTTGATGACCGTGGAAGACACAATTCATTTGTACACAGAATAAGCAGTGCTTCACTGACACGCAATTGATAGTAGAAGGAGAACTTAACATGACACTCGGCACCACAGTCACGATAATCGCTGTTTCATTTTTTGTATCAGCGATTATCGGGGTGATCATCATCCCATTACTTAGAAGGTTGAAATTTGGTCAAAGTATACGAGAAGAGGGCCCACAAGCGCATATGAAAAAAGCGGGTACTCCCACTATGGGAGGGCTCATCTTCCTTCTTTCTATATTGATTTCAACACTAACTTTATCTTACATAAACGACACACTAACTACTCATACGATTGTGTTATTGATCGTGCTGATCGGTTTCGGAATCATCGGCTTCCTCGATGATTTTATTATTATCGTAGCGAAGCGCAACTTAGGATTGACATCACTTCAGAAATTAATCGGTCAGATCATTATTGCGATCGTTGCCTTTTTCTTACTGAAACTCGGACCATTCGAAACGACCGTAACGATTCCTTTCACGGATCTTGGGATAGATCTCGGTGTGTTTTATGTGGCGTTTTTAGTGTTTTGGCTTGTAGGTTTTTCTAACGCAGTCAATTTAACGGATGGCTTAGATGGTCTAGTAGGCGGAACATCGACTATTGCATTCTCTGCCTTCGGTGTATTTGCGTTAGCGTATGAGCAAAATGATATTGCGTTATTTGCATTTGTAGTAGCGGGTGCAATGCTTGGATTTTTATTATTCAACATCAAACCAGCGAAAGTATTTATGGGTGACACAGGTTCACTGGCATTAGGAGGGGCACTCGCTATGATTTCAGTATTGATCAAACAGGAGTTGTTGCTGTTGGTCATCGGAATTGTATTCGTAGTAGAAACGCTTTCTGTCATTATTCAAGTTATCAGTTTTAAAATGACTGGAAAACGCGTATTTAAAATGAGTCCCATTCATCATCACTTTGAATTATCTGGCTGGTCAGAATGGAAAGTAGTGATTGTGTTCTGGGGTGTGGCATTGCTTGCTGCCCTCGTACCGGTCTTCTTGGAGGTTATGTAAATGAAGAATACAGAACAATTCATAGGGAAACGGGTACTTGTAGTCGGACTTGCGAAGAGCGGAGTGGCAACGGCAGGTTTGCTTCAGCGTCTTGGTGCGGAAGTTGTAGTCAATGATTCAAAGCCTGTAGAAGGTAATGAAGAAGCAATGGAACTTCAAGCGCGAGGAATTGAAGTTATTGGAGGGGGGCACCCGAGTGATTTACTAGAGCGAAATTTCGACTTCATCGTAAAAAATCCGGGTATCCCTTACACTAATTCGCTACTAGCGAAGGCAGTTGAGCAGAATATTCCGATTTGGACTGAAGTTGAATTGGCTAGTATTCTCAGCGAGGCACCAATTATTGCGATTACTGGATCGAACGGTAAAACGACAACCACTACATTGTTGTATCACATGCTAAATTTGGGTAAGAAACATCCACTAATAGCGGGTAATATTGGAACGGTCTCTTGTACGGTCGCTGAAAAGGCGAAAGCGAATGAAGTAATTGTACTTGAAGCTTCGTCGTTTCAGTTAGCTGGGACAGAAAGCTTTACTCCACGCATTGCAATTTTTACGAATTTGTATGAAGCGCATTTGGATTATCATGGATCGATGAATGAATATCTCGATGCGAAGTTGCAAGTAGCCCGCAACCAAACTTCGGAAGAATACTTAATTTTTAATGCGGATCAACAGTTAATAAAAGAAGCAATAGAATCATTCGAATCTCACAAAGTACCCTTTTCAGTACTTGGAAAAACTAGAGAAGGTATTTCAGCAGATGAAGAATGGATTTATTGGCTTGGTGAACCTTTCATAGAAATTAAGCATATTAAATTACCGGGTCGTCACAATTTAGAAAATGTTTTATCCGCAACGGCGGCAGCCATATTGTCAGGGTGTGAAAAAACAGCGATAGAAAATGTTTTGAGTTCTTTCACCGGTGTTCGCCATCGCATGCAATTTGTACGTGAAGCAAATAGCCGTACAATATACAATGACTCAAAAGCGACGAATACATTGGCAACAAAAAGTGCACTTTCCTCATTTAAAAAGCCAATCGTTTTGATTGCTGGGGGACTAGACAGAGGCCATTCATTTGAAGAATTACGACCTTATATGAAAAATGTTCGTGCTGTCGTCACGATAGGGGAGACGGCAAAGCGTTTTGCAGACTTTGCTATGTCTTGTGGCATCACTGAGACAGTTCAGGCAACAACTATGCAGGACGCAGTCCAGAAGGCATATAAGTGTAGCTGTGAAGATGATGTGATTCTATTGTCGCCGAGCTGTGCAAGTTGGGATCAATACAAGAGCTTTGAAATTCGGGGCAACGAATTTATTGATGCAGTAATGAAGTTGTAAATCCTTTGTAATAGTTGGAGAGTAAAATGAAAAACTGACTGATTAATTTGAGGAAGGATGCGAACGCTGGAGAGAACCTACCGAATAATCTTTTTGACAACCGCCTTACTATTGTCGCTGATTGGATTAGTATTTGTGCAATCGGCAGGATCTTATTGGGGAGAAGTTCATTATCAAGATTCTTCTCCATTTATCGTCAAGCAAGGCATCTATATGATTATTTCCTTGGCTGTCGCTTATGTGCTGGTCAAAAGCCCGTTGACATCACATCCTAAATTCTGGACGTATTGTTATATTGGATCAATTCTCATGTTGGTTGCGGTATTAATACCGGGTATTGGAGCTGTGCGAAACGGTTCTCAAAGCTGGATCGCGTTTGGTCCAATCAGTTTGCAACCGGCAGAATTCGTAAAGGTAGCTTTGCTTGGAAAATTAGCAAGCGGTATGAAGAAACATAAAGACAAGTCTTGGCAATGGCAACATTTCGCTTGGATTTTATTACCCGCAACGTTGATCATGTTGCAACCTGACCTTGGCTCTGCCGTCATCATGATAGTATCTGCTTTTGTCATTCTTTTCTTAGCGGGCTATCCATTGTCATTCTTTATCTTTCTTTTCGTCTCAGGTCTCGGTGCTTTTATCGCACTTATCCTAGCTGCACCCTATCGTCTGGATCGAATTAAATCCTATATTGATCCATGGAACGATCCTCTCGGTACGGGGTTTCAAAGTATTCAATCGTTATTCGCGATTGCCCCTGGTGGTTTATTCGGCCATGGTTTCGGGAATAGTCGTCAAAAGTTTTTGTACTTGCCTGAACCTCAAAATGATTTTATCTTTTCCATTATTGCAGAAGAAATTGGGTTTATCGGTGCAGCATCTATCGTGTTGCTGTTTATCTTGTTATTCGCTTCTGCATTCGGTATAGCAATTCGATTAAATAACTGGAATTCTTTTTTAATTGTCACCGGTATGGTGTCCATGATCACTTTCCAAACGTTTTTAAATATGGGAGTCGTCTCCGGTTTGCTGCCTGTAACAGGCGTGACATTGCCTTTCATTAGTTATGGAGGGTCCTCGTTGTTGACTACGTGGCTGGCTATCGGAACGATTCTACATTACTCTGCGAATAAAAGGGCAGGATGAAAGGAGAACAGGATGTGGAGAAAATAATAGATATTGAAGATCGAATTCCATCCATGCGTAAAAAACGCAGAAGAAGAGCTAATATGAGCTTTCTTCTGCTCGTCGTAATATTCGTCCTTGTTCTTCTTGCCTTGTTGTATTTCCAATCTTCATTAAGTGATGTTTCGAAAATATCTATTAATGAGACTGTTTTACACGAAAGCGAGGAGTATATAGATCAAAGCGGGTTGTACAAGGGACAATCACTATGGGGATTCCGTGCTAAAGATATAGAAAAAAACATTGAGAAAATTCCTGGCGTAAAAGATGCGAACGTTAAAAGAGATTTTTATAATGATGTTTCCATCAACGTGACGGAATGGGAACCTATTGCCTATGTAGAAAATCAATCTCAATATGATCTTCTATTAGAAAATGGTGAACGGTTGGTAACAGCAGATCCTGACATCCTCTCACACGCACCGATACTTTCTGGTTTTAACGAACCCGAAGCGACAGATCGAATGATTGAACAACTACAAGAGCTGGATAGTTCAGTCTTTGAACTTCTCTCGGAGCTTCGTTATGAAGGGGAAGACAAAGTCGACGTATATATGAGTGATGGATATGAAGTTCATGCTGTAATTTCAGGTTTTGCTGAAAAAATGTCCTACTATCCAGATATAATTGCACAATTGCCTAAAGAAGAAAAAGGTGTACTTGATATTGAAATTGGCGTGTACTTTAAAACATATACAGATTTCTACAAAGAACCGGTACCGGTAGATGTGGAAATCCCACTACTAGATGGAAAGCCGGACGTAACAAAAGGAAAACCGGTGGATGTAGAAATTGAAAAGGAGGAAGAAAGTGAGCAAGAAACTGAAGAAAACTAGAGAGAAGCGCGGCAAACAACTTGTGTTGTCAATTGTCTTTTTAGTACTGGGCTTCATGCTTGCATTTTCCTATCGAACAATTGGCAGTAAGCAACAAGCATTGAGTCCGGAGCAAACCAATTTATTTCAGCAGGAAGAACAGTACCGTGCAGATCTAATTGAACAGCAAGAAAGAAACAAAGAATTGACAAATGAATTGCTGGAGAAACAAAAAGAAGTGCATTCGTTTGAACAAGATTTCTCCGATAAAGAAAAAAACCATGCAGTTCTTGTAGAAAAAGCGCGGGATTTAAGATTATTACTAGGTGATATTCCGTCGAAAGGTCCGGGGATTAAAGTGACACTGGAAGACGCGGATTATGATCCCTCAGTACAGAATCCCAATGATTACATTGTTCATGAAAGTCATGTCTTACGTGTAATTAATGAATTGAAAATCGCAGGTGCGCAAGGAATGACTATAAACGGGCAACGAATTAATTCGAATTCGTATATTAAATGTACAGGCCCTGTTATTATGGTTGATGGTAGAACGTTTCCGGCACCTTTTATTATAGAAGCAGTAGGGGACCCGAAAGTGCTGTCTCCAGCTCTGCATTTAAAGGGCAGTGTCATTGATGGATTGTTGCGAGATAATATTGTCGTCACATTAGAAGACATGAAGGAAGTTCAACTGCCTGCGATTCGTGACGAAGTATGATGGATTGTGGGGGGGTAGAGTGAAGCAAAAAATACACTGGAAGTTCACATTGATTCTGGGTATAGTAGGATTTGTATTAGCTTTACAATATAACTCAATGAATACTACATCTCCACGTGATACACGAGATTTATGGGCTATTCGTAAAGAGTTGTCGAATGAAAAGAAAATACACTCTGAACTTTTAGAAGAACTTAGGGAAATTGACCAGACCCTTGCTTCATACAATGCATCACCTGAAGCAAATGCAACTGGCGTACTACAAGACACATTGGACAAACTGTACAAACAAGCGGGATTCATGCCGACCACTGGTCCAGGATTTGTAATAGAGGTTGCTCCATCCCCAGAAAGTATTGCGTTCGGTTATGAAGTAGTGCCAGTATCATCTGAACTACTGGCTTGGTTTATTAATGTGGTTAATCAACAACAAGGTAATGAGTTGGAGATTGATGGAAAGCGCTTCACCACGTTAAGTTGGATCCGGGATATTAACGGTAACCTGACTGTTAGTGGGGAAGTAGTTTCCACACCACCGTTCGATATTAAAGTCGTTTCTCCTACAAAGGAAGCCAGTGAAAAATTGTATAATCAATTATTGACGACTACCATACAGGATGAATTTTATTTAGACGACTTAGTTTTAACAATTAGTGAACCAGCGAACCGCATTACTTTACAAGGCTGGACGGGTGGTTTTGAAAATCGGTTTTTAAAAGAACAAACAAAGGAGTAATGACAATATGTGGCTACCCTTACTTGGGCTCCTCCTTGGCGTTTCACTAGGTTTGCTCTCGGATATACAGATCCCGCAAGTATATAATAACTATTTAACTATTGCGATTCTCGCTGCATTTGATACACTATTTGGTGGAATCAGAGCCTATCTTCAGCAAGTGTATGACGACAAAATATTCGTCAGCGGATTTTTCTTCAATATTCTTTTAGCAGCAGCACTTGCTTTTATCGGTGTGCACCTTGGTGTAGATCTGTACTTGGCAGCGGTCTTTGCGTTTGGTGTGAGATTGTTTCAAAACATCGCGGTCATCCGAAGAATCCTGCTTGCAAAATGGACAGGAAGAAACAAAAATCCCAATACAAATGCGTGATATTAAATGTTTTTAGAAGAGGGTGTTGAAAATATTTAGACAAAGCAGTCATAATACAATAGAATGGAAGTTACTAGTTACATTAAGGAGGTGTCAATAATTGAGTAAATCAAATCATTACGTATCACTTGATATAGGATCATCCACAATTAAAGTCTTAATTGGGGAGATGGATCAAAATGCCCTGCATGTAATTGGCGTGGGGAATGTGCAATCTGCTGGAATTCGAAAAGGAACAATTATTGATATTGATGCCACTGTCCAGTCAATCCGTAAAGCGATTGAGCAGGCTGAACGAATGACAGGCTTGAAAATTGAAGAGGTGGTTCTTGGTATACCTGCAAATGGTGTCCAGTTCCAAAACGTTAAAGGTGTAGTAGCAGTAAACTCTGAAAATCGTGAAATTACAGATGATGATTTGGAAAGAGTTATGAAATCATCACAAGTAATGAATGTTCCACCTGAAAGAGAATTCGTCAATTTAGTGCCTAAGCAATTTATTGTCGATGATTATGATGAAATAACAGATCCCCGTGGTATGATGGGAGTAAGATTGGAAATGGACGCAACGTTGATTACGACGTCCAAAACTCAACTACATAACATTTTACGCTGTGTAGAAAAAGCAGGTTTACAGATTCGTGAAATTTATTTGCAACCATTGGCGGCAGGTACATTCGCATTATCTGAAGATGAAATGTATCATGGAACTGCCTTCATCGATATTGGCGGAGGGTCAACTACGGTATCGGTATTTGCTGAAAATCGTTTGATCAGTACGTCTGTATTACCAGTCGGTGGGGATCATATTACAAAAGACTTATCAATTGTCTTAAAAACACCTACAGAACAAGCAAGAATGATTAAGCATCAGTATGGACATGCCTATTATGATGACGCTTCCGATGAAGAATTATTTGAAGTGCCGGTAGTAGGTTCAGATGCTAAAGATCAATACAGTCAGCGTTATATCTCTGATGTTATCGGTTCACGTCTAGAAGAATTGTTCGAATTGATTCTTGAAGATTTATATGCAACAGGTATCCGTGATTTGCCTGGTGGTATCGTCATCACAGGCGGAACAGCTAAATTGGACGGTATTTTACAGTTAGCTCGTGATGTCTTTAAAACTAGAGCAAGATTATACACACCAGAGTATATTGGTGTCCGTGAGCCGATGTATTCCACAGCGGTTGGCTTGATTCGCTATGCGTACATGGAAGATGTATTCTTTGGTTATGAAGAAGAGCCAGTTGGTTCACCTCAATCACCAGACTCCATATATGAAGTCGCGGAACCTTCAGCTAAACCGGTTAAACCGAAAAAAGAAAAAAGTCAAGGATTCATGAAACGCGCTAAAAAAGTATTCGACAATTTCTTTGAGTAATATATTGCTTTAGATGGGGAATTGCAGATAATTTAGAGGAGGAAAATCAATGCTTGAATTTGAGACGAACATAGATGCATTAGCAGTAATTAAGGTTATTGGAGTAGGCGGCGGCGGAAACAATGCGGTCAATCGTATGATCGAACATGGGGTGCAGGGCGTAGAGTTTATCGCGGTCAACACAGATGCACAAGCATTGCAATTATCATCAGCTGAAATCAAACTACAAATTGGTGAGAAGCTTACTAGAGGACTAGGCGCAGGCGCTAACCCTGAAGTAGGCAAAAAAGCGGCTGAAGAAAGTAAAGAACAGATCGAAGAAGCACTACGTGGAGCAGATATGGTGTTCGTTACAGCTGGAATGGGCGGCGGAACAGGTACGGGTGCAGCACCAGTTATTGCTCAAATCGCTAAAGATATTGGCGCATTGACTGTAGGTGTAGTTACACGTCCATTTACATTCGAAGGTAGAAAGAGATCTACTTCAGCAGCTGGCGGTATCGCAAGCATGAAAGAAGCAATTGATACACTAATCGTTATTCCAAATGATAAACTGCTTGAGATTGTAGACAAAAACACGCCAATGCTTGAAGCATTTAGAGAAGCTGACAATGTATTGCGCCAAGGTGTCCAAGGTATCTCTGATTTGATCGCAGTACCTGGATTGATTAACCTCGACTTTGCTGACGTGAAAACAATCATGTACAACAAAGGTTCTGCATTGATGGGTATCGGTATGTCCACTGGTGAAAATCGTGCTGCAGAAGCTGCGAAAAAAGCGATTTCTAGTCCATTGCTTGAAACATCAATCGATGGAGCAAAAGGTGTCTTGATGAACATTACAGGCGGTTCGAACTTAAGCTTGTTTGAAGTACAGGAAGCAGCGGACATTGTTGCAACTGCATCAGACGAAAACGTCAATATGATCTTCGGTTCTGTGATCAACGACGACTTGAAAGATGAAATCATCGTAACGGTTATCGCTACAGGATTTAACGAAGAACAACTAGCTCCTTCAAGACAAAGAGGTCCTGGTGTAACAGGGGGCATTCGTCCACAACGTCCTGTACAACAGCAGCCACCAACACAACAAAGCAGATATGAAGAGCAACCACGTTACGAGCAACAATCTGAGCCGAGACAGCCACAAGCTAATCAGCATCAGCACGATGAACAACTGGATATTCCAACGTTCTTACGTAATCGTACGCGTCGTAAATAATAAATAGAACGAGCTCCCCACTTGAGAAGAAATTCTCAAGTGGGGAGCTTTTTTGCTTTCATAATAATCGCTCGTTCCGTCATATTTAAAAATATGTCGAAGCTTTTATCTTAAAGCATCCAAAGCCTGACAGGTTTTTCATTACAGCCATGATAATCTGTTTGTAAGGAGGCCGGCATATGTATGGTGAACTGATGATAGGGATCAACATGCTCTTTAACTACGCCATCCTATCATTTACTAATAAAGTTGGAAATCATCACACGAGCAGAAGGAGGTTATGGAGCGCAGCATTTATCGGTGCCTTCTTTGTTACATTGTTCCCGTATTCTGTGCCAGCGATGATCTTCACTTTCTTAGGAATGACGTATATTGCATTTGGACAAACATTTGGTAGTTGGAAAAGTTCTATCCTTGCTGTATTAATTGCAACATTTTTTGCAGGAGGATTGCTGACACTCATCTATGCACAAATCAGTATCAGCGCAAATCAGAGCTTTTTATTCGTAGCCATTGGCCTCACGTATCTATCTTTGTATATTGTGAAGCATAAATGGATTGACACACGCATGATGAATAAGTTAATGAGCTTTACGCTCGATTCGGAATTGATGTTATGGGGACAATCCATTCCACTTAAAGTATTCATCGATACGGGTAATCATTGCGTAGAACCGTTATCAGGGGATCCTGTACATTTTATTGGCTATCGGGCAGTTAAAGAACAACTACCCGTAGATTTTGCTTTAGCACTGGAGTCCTGGAATCCTGCAGAATCTCCAGACTTGGCCTGTTTCCCCGCCCCTTATCAAAGAAGTCTTCGATTGATACGATTGCAAACTGTTCAAGGTGCTTCGTGGGCTGTAGGAATCAAGTATGATAGTTGGCTTCTCGATGGAGAGTTATTACCTACTGGATATATTGTCTTGACGAAAGAACAGCGTAAATATCCACAAGGTGCTGCAGCTATTTTGCAAGTGAGCGCAATGGATGTACTAAAAGAAGAAGGGAGAACAGCTACATGTTGATAGAAGTAAAAAAGTGGGTTTCATATATTGCAGGATTCTTCAGACGAAAAGGTGGCATATTTTATATCGGGGGTCATGAATCTCTTCCAAAACCCCTCAATAAAGAACAAGAAGCAAAAACCATTGCAGCATTAATGAATGGAGATCCTGCTGCACGTGACACATTAATTGAAAAGAATTTACGTCTAGTCGTCTATATCGCAAGACGTTTTGATAATACCAATACGAATATTGAAGATCTTATCAGCATAGGGACGATAGGATTGATTAAAGCAATCGAAACATTTAAAGCGGATAAGAATATTAAGCTTGCAACATACGCTTCACGTTGCATTGAAAATGAAATTTTAATGCACTTGCGTAAAACTAATCGTATTCGCTCAGAGATTTCATTTGATGAACCTTTAAATTCAGATGCAGATGGCAATGAGTTGCTACTATCAGATATTTTAGGTACAGATGAAGATATTATTACAGACGATGTAGAGAAAAAGTTGGAGCGTCAATATATGATTGATGCCATTTCCATTTTAGATGAAAGAGAACGTTACATTATGGAACAGCGATTCGGCTTGATGGGTACAAACGAAATGACACAAAAAGAAGTAGCGGATCTACTAGGCATTTCACAATCCTATATATCGAGATTGGAAAAGAAAATCATTTCCGAACTCCGTGATCGACTAAATCAAACAATTTCCTAAATGGACTTATCGGCAGAAATTGGCGATTCCTGAATTCGCATATTCTAAAGAGTTGAGGACAGACTACTCTGTACACTCACCTATAGAATGCGGAGGAAAAGCCAATGGTACGTACAAGAGTAGAAATTTGTGGAATCAATACGTCCGAGCTGCCATTATTGACGCCAACTGTGATGAAAGAAACATTCATTCGTTTGCAAAGCGGTGACGAATTTGCCAGAGATGAATTGGTGTTTGCGAATTTGCGTCTAGTACTCAGCCTAGTTCAACGCTTTAACTATCGTGGAGAACAGGCTGATGATTTATTCCAAGTTGGTTGTATTGGGTTGTTGAAAGCCATAGACAATTTTGATTTAAAACATAATGTCAGGTTTTCCACCTATGCCGTGCCGATGATTATTGG
Organism: Sporosarcina sp. P17b; assembly: GCF_002743115.1. Taxonomy (NCBI): domain Bacteria; kingdom Bacillati; phylum Bacillota; class Bacilli; order Caryophanales; family Caryophanaceae; genus Sporosarcina; species Sporosarcina sp. P17b. The sequence continues at coordinate 115,010 of NZ_PDYP01000001.1, forward strand.
AGAAATTAAACGGCATCTTCGTGATCATCATGCTGTCCGTGTATCCAGATCGTTACGTGATATAGCTTATAAAGCCATTAGGGCAAAAGAACAATATGTCAACGAGCATCAACACGAACCAAGAATCTCTGATCTGGAGAAGATTACGGGAATACCGGAAGAAGATATACTCTTTGCTTTAGATGCTATACAAGATCCCATGTCGTTGCATGAGCCGATGAACAGTGATGGCGGCGATCCGATTTATATGATGGATCAGCTGCATGATCAGAGAGTGTCTGAAGACCGCTGGATGAACTATGTGTCCATAAAAGATAAAATGGGCGATTTAGATGAACGTCAACAGCTTATCGTCTCCAAACGATTTTACCTCGGTCAGACGCAAACTGAAATTGCCAAGGAACTTGGAATATCGCAAGCGCAAATTTCTAGAATTGAAAAGCATGCGATGGAGCAGATTCGGCTTGGAATTGAGCAGAAGAAATAGTAATAGCTATTAATATACAGAGACTGTCCTTGCCACTTAAGTGTGGTTAGGGCAGTTTTTGTTTTTGGATAGCGAAGCGCCCAAAATCATGCCCCGTGGAAAGCGTCCATTTCTGCAACGGAGATCCCAAACCACTATCCAATGTCTTAGTTCTCTATACACTTCCTGATTTGAGAAGCAGTTTTTCACGTTCTCATTAAAACTCACTATGCATAGTATGAAAGAAGGAGGGGAAACTATGCGTTTTTCCAGCTTGCAGAAAAAAGAAGTGATTGAATTAAAAAAAGGATCATTCCTCGGTTTTGTTCAAGACGCCACAATAGACATCGAAAAAGGTGAAATAGCACAACTTCACATTGGGGAACTTGAACGCTCATTCTTCACGGATAGCAAGTCAAAAGGTGTGCAGAAAATCGATTATAAAGATGTCATGACGATTGGAAAAGATATTATCTTGATAGATAATAAACAGCTTAATAAGTGACTTATCGTTGATATATAGTGCTCTAATTGATACAATGAAATAAAGATGATGAAAAGTAGTGATAATATGGAACAAGTAGAACAACGACTAGCAACTATACAAAAACAAATAAATGAAGCATGTGAAACGTCAAATCGTTCAGTTGAAGACATCACGTTGATAGCTGTCACGAAGCAAGTTTCTTCAGCTCGGGCACAGTCTCTTTTGGATGTTGGTATACAGGACTTAGGAGAAAATCGTCTTGAAGGCTTGCTTGAAAAGCAAGAAGCGATTAAGGATTCGGTACATTGGCATTTCATTGGTAACTTACAGACACGAAAAGTAAAAGAATTAGTCCATACAATTGACTGTCTTCATTCGCTAGACCGTATGAGTCTTGCGAAAGAAGTGAATAAGCGGGCAAGTCAGCCGCTGGATTGTTTTGTACAAGTCAATGTTTCGGGTGAAGAATCTAAATCGGGTATTACTCCTGATGAAGTAGATGAATTTTTTGAGCAATTAGCAACTTATGAGAATGTTCATGTTATTGGACTCATGACGATGGCGCAAAATACGGAAGATGAATCTATAATTCGCAATACATTCCGTTCTTTACGTGAACTGCGTGACCGAATTGCAGCGAAAAAGTACTCCTACGCTCCCTGTACAAAGCTGTCTATGGGGATGTCCAATGACTTTACAATCGCAATAGAAGAAGGTGCAACCCATATACGCATCGGCACTGCATTGGCCGGATCAGAAAGCGAGGAAACTGAATGAGCCTCAAAAAACGATTAGAAAAAATGTTTTGGGTACAAGAAGAAGACTTAGTTCAACAACCTCAACCTCAACCTCAACCTCAACCTAAACCTCAAAGCAAGCCTTCAAAAAGTGAACAGGCTATTGCTCGCAAAGAGATGAAGAAACTTGGAGGTAAGAAAAGAGCTGTCAATAGCCGTCTTCAAAGTGGACAACAACAGTCTTCGCCTGCTCAAGCTCCAGTGATTAGCTTACAAAGTCTTCAAAAATCATCAAAAGTTATTTTGCTCGAACCACGTTCTTATGCAGAAGTAGAAGACATTGCAGAACATTTAAAGAATCGTCGTTCCGTCGTAGTTAACTTGCAACAGATAGAACGAGATCAAGGGTTTCGTATCATTGATTTCTTGAGTGGGACAGTATATGCACTCGGTGGCGATATTCAGCGGATTGGCGCAGATATTTTTCTGTGTGCACCTGACAACGTAGAAGTAGCCGGTAAAATCACAGAATTTCTATCAGAGCAACAAGATCGATAGGCTACACAACTTAGGACTTTCATTAAATGAAGGTTGAACAATTTGAATGAGGTGTACATGTTATTATGATCGCATTATTAAATAATTCATATCTTTTGATCTCTGGAGCGTTACAATTATTTTCAATCCTGTTAGTCATTTATATCTTGATGTCATGGGTTCCCTCCACTAGAGAAACAAAATTCGGTAAACTTATAGGGAAAATAGCGGAACCGTATTTAGGATTTTTCCGTAAATTCATTCCACCATTCGGAATGATTGATTTTTCACCGATTGTCGCACTGTTGGCATTACAATTAATCAGTAGAGGAATCGGCCAAATTTACTTAATGATCTTCCAAGCATTGGTATATTAAGTATAACCTTAATTGAAAATGGAAATCCTCACAAGGTGAGGATTTTTTTATATAAGGAGAAGAAATAAAATGGATTCGATATTTCAACATTTTCGTAAAGATGAACAACCTTTTATTGAGAAAGTAAATAGTTGGGTGAAGGAAGTAGAAGACACATACGCACCCAAGTTAACAGAATTTCTAGATCCTCGACAGCGCTTTATTACTGAGTCGATCGTCAGGAACTCAGATCTTACACTGACAGCTGACGGTGGTTTTTTAGATGCAGAGCGCCAGAGAGTACTCATTTATCCAGATTACTATATGCCGACTAAAGATGATTTTCAAATCAGTATTTATCAAGTGAACTACCCACAAAAATTTGTTACAATGAAACATTCTCAATTGCTCGGATCCCTAATGTCTATAGGTATTGAACGTTCCCGATTTGGTGATATTCAACTAACAGAAGAAGCGGTCCAATTCGCAGTTGCACAAGAAGTCTCAGAGTATATTCATGTCAATTTCACACAAGTTGGTAAAGTGAAAGTATCCGTAGAGCCGGTACTAAATGCTGAAGATTTTATTGATATAAAAGAAGAATGGACAGAAGATCTATATATTATAAGCTCATTGCGTCTAGATACTGTCGTAGCCGCATTAACGAACAGTTCAAGAGCCAAAGCTTCCTCTTTAATTAAAGGAGAAAAAGTAAAAGTAAATTGGGCTATGATTGATCAACAGGCATTTGAAATAGAAGAATACGATGTTCTTTCAATTAGAGGATATGGACGGTTTAGAATCATGAGTATCGAAGGACGCACGAAAAAAGACAAAATCCGTGTAATGATTGGATCGCTAGTATAGAGAGAATCCTTGATAAATTAAGAAAAGTAGTGTTTAATCAAGTAGTAAACACAATCACATTGTAAACTATGTAAGCATACTGAAAGGAGAAAGCGTATTATGGCTTTAACCCCTACGGATATACATAACAAAACGTTTAATACGAAATTTCGTGGCTATGATGAAGATGAAGTTAATGGGTTTTTAGAACAACTTATGAAAGACTATGAAAACGTCTTAAAGAAAAATGAAGATCTTGAAAAAACGGTTTCTGATAATGAGGTAAAGATTACTCATTTTAATTTAATTGAAGAAACAATGCAGAAATCTATTTTGATTGCACAAGAGGCTGCAGAAGATGTACGAAAAAATGCGATTCAAGAATCAAAATTAATTATCTCTGAAGCCGAAAAAAATGCAGATCGTCTTGTGAATGACGCACTCGCGCAAGCAAGAAAAATTGCACTCGAAGTGGAAGTGTTGAAGAAACAGTCAAAAGTATTCAAAAGCCGCTTCAAAATGATGGTAGAAGCGCAGCTTGATATGATCAATACGGAAGACTGGGACGACTTGTTGAAGTATGAATTGGATACAACGAGCGTAGAAAGTGTAGCAGAGCAAGAGCTAGATCTTCCAAATGTAGACAGTCTAGGCGAAGAACTAGTTAAGAAGACGGAAGAAGCTTGACAACTTCCGAACACATTTTTATAATGAAATGTAAATTAAAATGAAGAAGCGTTGACGGAAAGAGTACTTTCTAATTATACCCATAGCGAGCCGGGGGCGGTGTAAGCCCGGCGGTACATTAGAAACGAAAATCACTCCTGAGCTAGAACCTTTATATAGATCTGGGTTCTCGGTATCACACTGCCGTTATTAGTGTCTAAGCGGCAATTGCTTTATGCAATTGCAAGTAGGGTGGTACCGCGAGAATGAACCTCGTCCCTTTTTGGGATGGGGTTTTTTATATTCAAAAGTGGAAAGCGCCGTTTAGGCTCGACAGGCGTTGGAAGATCATCCAAAAAGGCGTTCTTTGCCTTTCTGGATGATCTGAAACGACCCGAGAGCCTGGCGCTTGCAACTAGCCGAAATCAAAAGTGGAAAGCGCCGTTTAGGCTCGAAAAACGTTCATACCAATCAAAAAAATGATTCACACATATTTTAAGGAGGAATTATAATGGAATATAAAGATACATTGCTTATGCCGAAAACCGATTTCCCTATGCGTGGCAATCTGCCAAATAATGAGCCGAAAATGCAGGAAGAATGGAATGAAAAGAATATCTATCAGCAAGTGCAGGAACGTACTGCAGATCGTCCGTCCTTCATATTGCATGATGGACCTCCCTATGCGAACGGTGACTTACACATGGGCCACGCACTTAACAAAGTACTAAAAGATTTTATCATTCGTTATAAATCAATGTCTGGCTTCCGCGCTCCGTATGTACCGGGATGGGATACACATGGTTTGCCAATTGAGCAAGCACTTGTAAATAAAAAAGTCGATCGCAAGAAAATGAGCACGGCTGAATTCCGCAAAATGTGTGAGGAGTATGCACTTCAACAAATCGACAATCAGCGTACGCAATTTAAGCGTCTCGGTGTTCGCGGAGATTGGGACAATCCATATATCACGCTGAAGCCTGAATTTGAATCTCGTCAAATTCAAGTATTCGGTGAAATGGCTAAAAAAGGATATATCTATAAAGGATTAAAGCCTGTTTACTGGTCACCTTCAAGTGAAACGGCATTGGCGGAAGCAGAAATTGAATATCAAGATAAAAAGTCTGCGTCTATTTATGTAAGCTTCCCGATCCAAGATGGAAAAGGTGTACTAGATGAAGATGTGAAGTTCCTGATCTGGACAACGACACCATGGACAATTCCTGCAAACTTAGGAATTTCCGTTCATCCTAAATTTACGTATGCAGTAGTAAAAGTGCAGAATGAGAAATTTGTAGTAGCAAAAGATTTAGTGGAGTATTTGGCGAAAGAACTGGAATGGGAAGAGTACTCGATCGAAAAAGAAGTTCAAGGTTCAGACCTTGACCGGATTGTTGCCAGACATCCATTCTATGATCGTGATTCATTAGTTATGCTAGGTGAGCATGTTACAGCAGATGCTGGTACAGGCTGTGTTCATACAGCACCAGGTCATGGTGAAGACGACTTCTACGTGAGTAAGCAATACGGAATCGATGCATTATCTCCAATTGATGACCGCGGTGTCATGACGGAAGAAGCACCATTTTTCGCTGGTATGTTCTATGAGGATGCGAATAAAGCCGTAACTGAAAAGTTGGAAGAAGTCGGCGCACTTCAAAAGTTGTCATTTTTCACTCACTCGTATCCGCATGATTGGCGTACGAAGAAGCCGGTCATCTACCGTGCGACTTCACAATGGTTCGCTTCTATTGAATCGTTCAGAAGTGATTTACTCGAAGCGATCCGTACTACTACATTCACGCCATCTTGGGGTGAAACACGTTTATTCAATATGGTCCGTGACCGTGGAGACTGGTGTATTTCTCGTCAGCGTGTATGGGGTGTTCCGATTCCAGTATTTTATGCGGAAAATGGAGAAGTAATTCTGACAGACGAAACGGTCAGTCATGTAGCAGATTTATTCCGTGAGAACGGATCGAATATTTGGTTCGAGCGTTCTGCAAAAGAACTATTGCCAGAAGGCTACACCCACGAAGGAAGTCCGAATGGCGAGTTCACGAAAGAAACGGACATTATGGATGTCTGGTTCGACTCAGGAACAACACATCAAGGTGTACTTGATGAGCGTGATGATCTTCGTTATCCGGCAGATTTATACCTTGAAGGTTCGGATCAATACCGCGGTTGGTTTAACTCATCATTGACAACTAGCGTAGCGATCAATGGTATTGCACCGTATAAAGGTATCTTGAGCCATGGTTTCACATTGGACAAAAATGGTCGTAAGATGAGTAAATCTCTAGGGAATGTAATCGTCCCTTCAAAAGTCATCAATCAACTTGGCGCAGACATCGTGCGTCTATGGGTATCATCTGTAGATTATACAGCTGATGTTCGTGTATCTGATTCGAACTTTAAGCAAGTTTCAGAAGTTTACCGTAAGATCCGTAATACGATCCGTTTCTTGCATGGTAACGTAGCCGACTTTAATCCAGCTACAGATCGCGTAGCATTTGATGATATGCGTGCAGTTGATCAGTATGTCTATGTGAAGTTGCAAGATTTGACTGAGGAAGTGCTTACAGCTTACGAGCAGTATGCGTTCCCTACCGTCTACCACGCAATCAATAATTTCTGTACAGGCGTGCTCAGCTCGCTCTACTTGGATATTGCGAAAGATGTAGTCTATATTGAAGCTGCGAATCATCCAGATCGACGTGCAATGCAGTCGGTGATGCATGATACATTGATTACACTAGTCAAGCTCATCACACCGATCTTGCCACACACAGCAGATGAAATGTGGAAATATATTCAGCATGTTGAAGAAGACAGTGTCCAATTGACGGATATGCCGAAAGCGGATCATAAAGGCGAAGAAGCGGACAAGCTACGTGAGCGCTTCGATGACTTGATGGATATCCGTGATGATGTCTTGAAGGCACTAGAAGAAGCCCGTAACGCGAAAGTAATCGGTAAATCTTTGGAAGCTAAAGTGACAGTTGTATTGCCTGAAGATCAACGTGGTATTCTGCAAGCAGAGGATATTGATTTTGCGCAATTCTTTATCGTATCCGCATTTGAAGAAAGTACAAATGCAGAACTGCCAAATGCAATGAAACTAGATCACGCAACGGTCTTGGTTGAACCTGCAGAAGGTGAAAAATGTGAACGATGCTGGACTATCTCCAAGACAGTTGGAGAAGACACTGACCATCCGACACTATGTACACGATGCGCAACTGTTGTGAAAGAAAACTATGCGTAAGCAATCTTGATGTCTCAGCCATCATCATTCATTCGTGGATGATGATGGCTTTTTTTACACAGTAGGACCGACAATCATATTGCAAGACAAAATTTGTGGTAAACTAAAGAAGAAATTAGCTGGACGGAGGGTAATGAAGTGATCGTTTATTATGCTATTGCTGTACTGGTCATCGGCTTGGATCAGCTGACGAAGTGGCTAATCGTAAAAAATATGGAACTAGGTGAACATATATCTGTTCTGGATCCTTATATCGCATTGCTGTCCCACCGTAATCGTGGTGCTGCGTGGGGAATGCTAGAAGGGAAAATGTGGCTGTTTTTCATTGTAACTATTGTAGTAGTGGTGGCTATAATTTATTTCTTCCATACAGAAGGTAAAAAGGATCGACTACTAGGTGTGAGTCTGATGCTATTGCTCGGCGGTGCGATCGGCAACTTCATCGATCGACTAGTAAGGGGAGAAGTAGTAGATTTTATTAGCGTCCTGATTCCTGTGATTAACTATGATTTTCCGATATTTAATGTGGCGGATGCTGCACTGACAATTGCTGTCATACTGATTTTGTTACATGTGCTACTTGATGAGAAAAAGAAAAAGAAAAAGAAAAAGGTGTCGTAATGGAAAGATTTGAATATGTAATAACAGAAGAACTTACAGGTAATAGAATAGATAAAGCATTGGCGACTCTTCAGCCAGACTGGTCACGTACGCAAATCCAGCAATGGGTGAAAGATGAGCATGTTAAAGTAAATGATAGTTCAGTTAAACCAAACTATAAGGTCAAAACAGATGATAAAATCGCTTTAGAGCAACCAGACGTGGAAGAATATGATGTAGAAGCAGAAAACTTAAACCTAGAAATCGTCTATGAAGATCAAGACGTGTTGGTTGTCAACAAACCAGTTGGGATGGTTGTCCATCCATCAGCTGGCCATGTAAGTGGGACATTAGTTAACGGGTTGATGTACCAAGTGAAAGACTTGTCAGGTATTAACGGTATTATGAGACCGGGTATCGTGCACCGTATCGATAAAGATACTTCAGGGTTATTGATGGTAGCTAAAAATGATAAAGCGCATGTTTCATTAGTGAATCAGCTAGTGGATAAATCAGTAAATCGTGTTTATACAGCATTAGTTCACGGACATATTCCACATGATAACGGTACGATCGATGCACCAATTGGACGAGATAAACGAGATCGTCAAAGAATGGCCGTTGTGGATGATGGAAAACATGCTGTTACACATTTTAAGGTTCTTGAACGTTTTGGAGACTATACATTGGTTGAATGCCGTTTGGAAACAGGAAGAACTCATCAAATCCGCGTGCATATGAAATATATCGGCTATCCACTTGTAGGAGATCCGAAATATGGCCAAAGAAAAACAATCGATTTTGGAGGACAAGTACTCCATGCTGGAACGGTAGGATTTGATCATCCCGAAACGGGTGAATATATGGAATTCACCGCTCCATTGCCTGAAAATTATAAACAATTACTCAATGAATTACGTCCTTGATAGTCGTTGACAAACGCTTGTGGTGAGATGTATACTCTATTAAGCAATTGAATAGCGATACCTTTAATGTCAGTCCTGTGAGGCTGGGAAGGTTGCACGGAATTACATGATAGCTTACTGCGGTAAGTATCGATGTATGCTTTTTTCTGCACGTCCGCCCTCCAGTCTACTCTGACTGGAGGGCTTTTTTTGTAGACTATAGGTAAAAAAGGAAGGGGATTTATGATATGGCGGAAAAAGCAGCAATACTCGATGAGCAAGCCATGACTCGGGCGATCACACGTATTGCACATGAAATTATTGAAAAGAACCGTGGCATTGATCAATGTATATTAGTAGGCATTAAGACAAGAGGTGCCATCTTGGCTAAGCGCTTAGCCGATAAAATTGAATTAATTGAAGGAAAACCAATTAAAAAGGGTGAATTGGATATCACATTGTATAGAGATGATCTTCAATTGAAGAATGCCCAAGGAGAAGCATTTGTTCAACAAGTAAATATAGAGCACGATGTGGCCAATCAAAAAGTCATCCTAGTTGATGATGTTCTCTACACAGGAAGAACAGTCCGAGCAGCATTAGATGCGATAATGGACTTAGGAAGACCTTCTTCCATACAGCTGGCGGTACTAGTAGACCGTGGTCATCGGGAACTACCGATTCGACCGGACTTTGTCGGAAAAAACATTCCAACTTCAAATGAAGAACGAGTCGTAGTCAGTATGATCGAAACAGATGCAACGGATGGAGTCACTATTCACACACGTACATTATAAGCAGCTGGGGGAAATGACGGATGAGCGTAAAAGTATTGGATGTACATGAAAAGCCGCAACCGGTGCGCTGGCTTGCATTAAGTTTACAGCATATGTTCGCAATGTTTGGCGCGACAATCTTAGTACCGCAACTAGTAGGTTTAAGTCCTGCTATTGCACTATTAACTAGTGGAATTGCAACTATCGTATTTATTATCGTAACGAAGTTTCAAGTGCCCGCATATCTAGGCTCTTCATTTGCCTTTATTGTTCCGATACAGATGGCGACTCAATCAGGCGGTATAGGCAGTGCGATGATTGGTAGCATGTTCGTTGCGCTAGTCTATGCCATTATATCGTTACTGATTTACAAGACAGGTTATAACTGGATTATGAAGTTATTACCGCCAATCGTAGTTGGTCCAGTCATCATGGTAATTGGATTGGCAATTGCACCAACAGCTATTAGTATGGCAAGCACGATTAATGTGGATGGAGTAGACGTTTATAGTGGTTTGCACTTTTCAGCAGCTCTAGTCACACTTGCTTCTGCAGTGTTCTGCCTGATGTTCTTTAAAGGAATTATCAGCTTGATGCCAGTACTAATCGGTATTATGGTCGGGTATATCTACTCTGCCTTCATCGGCATACTGGATTTCAGCAAAGTAGTAGAAGCAAAATGGTTTGCGGTACCGGAGATGCTCATTCCAGGTATTGACTATGAATTTGTCGTAACGCCAACGCTACTGATCATCATGGTGCCAATCGCGATTGTAACGATCTCTGAGCATATTGGTCACCAGCTTGTACTCGGCAAAGTAGTAGATCGGAATTACATCGAAAGTCCAGGATTGCATAGGTCATTGCTTGGTGATGGACTAGGTACTTTACTGAGTGGATTGGTCGGAGGACCACCTAAAACTACATACGGAGAGAATATCGGTGTACTAGCCATTACACGCGTTTACAGTGTGTATGTCATCATGGGAGCCGCCGTATTTGCGATACTCTTCTCTTTCATAGGTAAAATAATGGCGTTAATTGCTACGATTCCTACAGCGGTACTTGGTGGTATATCGATTCTATTGTTCGGTATCATCGCTTCATCAGGGATGCGGATGCTCATCGACCACAAAATCGACTTTGATAATCAACGAAATCTAGTCATCGCATCCATCATTTTGGTCATCGGAATAGGTGGAGCGACTATCAATATAAGCGAGACATTCCAAGTCGGAGGTATGGCACTGGCAGCAATTGTCGGAGTGCTGCTGAATCTAGTATTGCCAGGTAAAATGAATGATACCTTGATGGATGAAGAAGAATAGAAAACAAAAGTAGTACGTGCACTTCGTGAAGGGGGAATATGTGATGGAACATTTAGTTTCAATGAAAGACCTGACAGTGGAAGAAATCATGCTCATACTCGATAGGGCAGCGATTTTCAAGCGGCTGGGCTTCCGGGAATTGCCTGGAACTTATACCGTCTGCAACTTGTTTTTTGAACCTAGTACAAGAACAAAAACGAGTTTTGAAATGGCAGAGCGTAAAGTAGGCGCGCAAATTATCCCCTTTGAGACGAGTTTCTCTAGTACGTTAAAGGGAGAAACACTATATGATACGATTAGGACGTTGGAAGCAATAGGTTTGGATGCACTAGTTATACGACATCCAGCCGATGGTTTCTATGAAGAGCTAATAAAACGAACGAATGTCGCAATCATTAATGCAGGAGATGGATCCGGTCAACATCCCACACAATCCTTGCTCGACATCTTCACGATTCAAGAAGAGTTCGGTCAATTTGAAGGGTTAAAAGTATTGATTGCAGGAGACATCGCCCATAGTCGAGTAGCACGTTCGAACGCAGAAGCTTTGCGCAAGTTAGGAGCCGACGTCACGTTCCTTTGCCCGCCGGAATGGGCAGGAGAATTCGATAGCGTCGACAACTGGGATGAGGTTATTGAAACAAGTGATGTGGTCATGCTTCTCCGAGTACAGCACGAACGTCATAATACAGAGATGGCTTATACGAAAGCCGCTTATCATGAACAATATGGTCTTACGATCGAACGGGCGGCCAGAATGAAAAAAGGTGCGATCATCATGCATCCTGCTCCAGTGAACCGAGATGTAGAAATAGCAGACTGTTTAATAGAAAGTCCACAGTCGAGAATTTTTAAACAGGTAGAAAACGGCGTCTATATTCGGGCTGCTGTTCTAGAACTTATATTGAAGGGGCGGAAGTAATATGAACACGTTAATTCAACAAGTACAAATGGTAAACGAAGAGGGCAAGATCATCGTAACAGACATCAAAATTGTAGATGGAAAGATTGCGGAAATTGGCAATCAATTAGCAGTAGACGGATGTGAAATTGTTGAAGGGGAAGGATTACTTGTATCTCCTGGTTTCATCGACGTGCACGTCCATTTACGTGAACCGGGTGGCGAACATAAAGAAACAATTAAAACAGGTACATATTCAGCAGCTAAAGGCGGATATACAACCATTTGTCCAATGCCAAATACACGCCCAGTACCCGACACGAAAGAAAATCTTGAAAAAATCAATACATTAATTAAAGACAATGCAAAAATTCGTGTACTTCCTTATGCGTCGATCACGATCAGAGAAGCGGGAAAAGAACGCACTAATCTATCTGAATTAAAAGAACACGGCGCCTTCGCGTTTACGGACGACGGTGTAGGTGTACAAGAAGCAGGGATGATGTACGAAGCGATGCAGGATGCGGCGAAGATCGATATGGCGATTGTTGCGCACTGCGAAGACAACACATTGATCTATGGTGGCGCAATGCACGAAGGAAAACGTAATAAAGAACTGGGCTTGCCAGGAATTCCTTCTATTGCAGAATCTGTACATATCGCGCGGGATGTTTTACTCGCGGAAGCAGCTGGTGCACATTACCACGTATGTCACGTCAGCACAAAAGAATCTGTTCGCATTATCCGAGACGCAAAAAAAGCCGGTATTCATGTCACAGGAGAAGTTAGCCCGCACCACTTGTTGTTGACTGAAGATGATATACCTAACGATGATGCAGATTGGAAAATGAATCCGCCACTTCGTTCAACGGAAGATCGAGATGCATTACGTGAAGGTTTGATGGATGGCACATTGGATTGTATCGCAACAGATCACGCACCACATACGGCAGATGAAAAAGCAGTTGGATTCGCAAAAGCACCATTTGGAATTACAGGATTTGAAACGGCATTTCCTTTACTGTACACAAACTTCGTTAAGCCAGGACACTGGACACTCAAACAGCTTCTTGACTGGATGACAGTGAAACCAGCGGAAGTGTTCAACTTGCCATACGGCAAACTTGAAGTAGGTGCTGAAGCAGATTTAGTGTTACTTGATCTGGAAAAACAACAAAAGATTGACCGTACGACATTTGTATCAAAAGGAAAGAACACACCATTTGACGGCGTAGAATGTGCTGGATGGCCTGTAATGACAATTTTCGGTGGAAACATCGTATGGAAGGATGGTCAATGATGACAAAAAGATACTTAGTATTAGAAGACGGCTCTATTTTTGAAGGGAAAGCATTTGGAGCAGACAGCGCTTCAGTAGGAGAAGCTGTATTTGCAACAGGCATGACAGGATATCAGGAGACGATTTCAAATCCATCAGGTTGTGGACAAATTGTCGTTATGACCTATCCGCTAATCGGTAACTACGGTATTAACCGAGACGATTATGAGTCCATCGATTTAGCAATTAACGGTTTAGTCGTTAGAGAGCTAACAGAAGAACCTTCAAATTTCCGTAGCGGCATGTCACTAGGAGACTTGCTAATTTTAAAAGGGATCCCAGGTATTCAAGAAATAGATACACGTAAACTAACACGTCTTTTACGTGATAAAGGTTCACTGCGAGGTAAATTAACGGCTGCTGGGGAAGAGATCGATCCGGATGCAACAGTTGCAGAACTTCAACAATATGAATTGCCAACCGATTTAGTAGCGAAAGTATCTACTAAGCGCCCATATCCAAGTCCAGGCTTAGGCAAGCGTGTCGTCGTCATCGACTACGGCATTAAACATGGCATTTTGCGTGAATTAAATAAAAAGGACTGCGACGTAATAGTCGTTCCTCATGATACATCAGCAAAAGAAATTTTAGCGCTATTCCCAGACGGCATTTTGCTGTCAAACGGACCAGGAAATCCTGAGGACGTAGAAGGTGCAGTTGAAACAATAAAAGAATTAATTGGTAAAAAGCCTATCTTCGGTATCGGATTGGGTCATCAATTATTCGCACTCGCATGCGGTGCTAAAACGGCGAAGATGAAGAACAGCCATATTGGAGGGAACTATCCAGTTAAAGACTTGAATACGAATCGTACTGATCTGACATCACAAAGTCACGGCTATGAAGTGCTTGAAGAATCTTTAGCAGGAACAGGTCTTGAAATAACACATAGAGCGTTGAACGACAATTGTATTGAAGGGCTTCGAAGTGAAAAGTTGGAAGCATTCACTGTTCAGTTCCACCCAGAAGCATCACCAGGACCACAAGATTCTAACTATATATTCGAACGTTTCATTCAATTGATGACTGCAAGCAACCGAAAGGAGAATACTAATGCCTAAACGTACTGACATAAAATCCATCCTCGTGATTGGTTCAGGTCCTATTGTAATTGGACAAGCAGCAGAATTTGACTATGCAGGTACACAAGCCTGTTTATCTCTTAAAGAAGAAGGTTATCGAGTTATTCTGATCAACTCAAACCCTGCAACTATAATGACGGATACTGAAATGGCAGATAAAGTGTATATCGAGCCGATCACACTTGAATTCGTTAGTCGCATTATTCGTAAAGAACGTCCGGATGCACTACTGGCAACTCTAGGCGGACAAACTGGTTTGAACATGGCAATTGAATTACATGAATCAGGCATCTTAGATGAACTAGGAATTGAGATTTTGGGTACAAAGCTTGATGCGATCCATAAAGCTGAAGACCGCGATTTGTTCCGGACATTAATGAATGAAATGGGCGAACCTGTTCCAGACAGTGAAATCATCCATAACATTGATGAAGCTTATGCATTTGTAAATGAAATCGGTTATCCAGTTATCGTTCGCCCTGCGTTCACGCTAGGTGGAACAGGTGGCGGGATTTGTCATGACGACGAAGACTTAGAAGAAATCGTAGCAAGCGGTTTGAAATATAGCCCAGTTACACAGTGTCTGCTTGAGAAATCCATCGCAGGATTTAAAGAAATAGAATATGAAGTCATGCGTGACTCCGCAGATAATGCAATTGTCGTATGTAACATGGAGAACGTCGACGCAGTTGGAATCCATACAGGAGATTCTATCGTAGCGGCGCCATGTCAGACATTGACCGACCGTGAGAACCAGATGCTTCGTAATGTTTCATTGAACATCATTCGCGAGTTGAAAATCGAAGGTGGCTGTAACGTTCAGCTTGCTCTGGATCCGCATAGCTTTGATTACTACATTATCGAGGTTAACCCACGCGTCAGCCGTTCGTCTGCATTAGCATCTAAAGCGACAGGTTATCCAATCGCAAAACTTGCGGCGAAAATTGCTGTCGGTTTAACGCTAGATGAAATGATGAATCCGGTAACAGGCAACACGTATGCTTGCTTCGAGCCGACATTAGACTATGTAGTAACGAAGATTCCACGTTGGCCTTTTGATAAGTTCGAATCAGCAAAGCGTAATTTAGGAACACAGATGAAAGCAACGGGCGAAGTAATGGCGATGGGCCGTACATTCGAAGAATCCATCATGAAAGCTGTTCGTTCATTGGAAACTGGCCAATTTGATTTGTCACTTCCGGGTGGTAGTGAAATGTCCGACGAATGGATCGAACAACGTATTCGCAAAGCGGGCGATGAGCGTTTATTCTTCATCGGAGAAGCATTGCGTCGCGGTGTAACAATTGAAACCATACATGAATGGAGCGCAATCGATTTATTCTTCTTGCGTAAATTCGAAAACATCGTTCGTTATGAAGAAATATTAAAAGACAATCCATACGATAAAGCAATTGGTTATAAAGCAAAACGTCTTGGGTTCCCTGACGTGACGATTGCACAATTATGGAAGACAACAGAACGTGAAGTATACGACTGGAGACAAGAACAAGGGTTGGTTCCGGTTTATAAGAAAGTTGATACATGTGCAGGAGAATATGAGTCTGATACACCGTACTTCTACGGTACGTATGAAGATGAAAATGAGTCTGTAAGAACAGATAAGAAAAGTGTAATCGTATTAGGGTCAGGTCCAATCCGTATTGGGCAGGGTGTGGAATTCGATTATGCGACAGTACACTGTGTATGGGCGATCCAAGAATCGGGTTACGAAGCGATTATCGTCAACAATAATCCTGAAACCGTTTCGACTGATTTCTCTATCTCTGATAAGTTGTACTTCGAACCGTTAACAATTGAAGATGTTATGCATATCGTAGATCTCGAGCAACCAGAAGGTGTCATCGTACAGTTCGGTGGTCAGACAGCGATCAACTTGGCAGATGAATTGGAAGCGCGCGGAGTGAAGATTCTTGGTACATCACTTGAAGATATCGACCGTGCAGAAAACCGTGATAAGTTTGAAAGTTCATTACATGACATTGGGGTACCACAACCACTTGGTAAGACAGCTTTATCAGTACCTGAAGCAGTTGTTATCGCATCAGAAATTGGCTATCCAGTATTAGTACGACCTTCGTATGTATTAGGTGGACGCGCAATGGAAATCGTTTACTACGAAGAAGAATTACTTCAATACATGGAGAATGCGGTAAAAGCTAGCCCAGAACATCCGGTATTGATCGACCGCTACTTAACAGGAACGGAAATCGAAGTGGATGCAATTTGTGATGGTGAAACGGTATTAATACCGGGAATCATGGAGCATATCGAGCGTGCAGGTGTTCACTCGGGTGACTCGATTGCAGTCTATCCGCCACAAAACCTTTCTCAGTCCATGATCGAAACGATCGCTGATTATACGAAACGTTTAGCACTCGGTCTCAAGATCCGTGGATTAATGAACATCCAGTTCGTTATTTCAGAAGGACAAGTTTATGTAATCGAAGTGAACCCACGTTCAAGCCGTACAGTACCGTTCTTGAGTAAAATCACGAATATACCGATGGCAAATGTGGCAACACAGGCGATCTTGGGTAGATCAATTCTAGAACAAGGCTATACTGACGGTCTTGCAGAAGCTCCAGCAGGCGTCTACGTCAAAGTGCCAGTCTTCTCTTTCGCAAAGCTTCGTCGTGTAGACATTACACTCGGACCAGAAATGAAATCGACGGGCGAAGTTATGGGTAAAGACGTTACACTGGAAAAAGCATTGTACAAAGGCTTAGTAGCGGCTGGAATGGAAGTAAAAGAATACGGAACAGTCTTGATGACAGTATCTGATAAAGATAAAGAAGAAATTGTCGATATCGCGAAACGTTTCATTGAAACTGGATATCGTATTGTAGCAACAGAAGGAACGGCAAAAGCTCTTGAAGCAGAAAATATCGAAGTGAAAACAGTAGGAAAGATTGGCACGGAAGGTCCGACTTTGATCGACGTGATACAAAAAGGACAAGCGCAATTGGTCATCAATACTTTGACTAAAGGAAAACAACCGGCACGTGATGGCTTTAGAATCCGTCGTGAAACTGTCGAAAATGGCATTCCTTGCTTAACTTCAATTGATACAGCGGCAGCTATGTTATCCGTCATTGAATCCATGACATTCCAGACGGATGCCATGCCAAAACCGCAGGTGGTTAAATGATCATCCAAGATTTGATGACCGTCGGATCGCAACAGGAAATCGCGAAAGATATTTTCGAAATGAAATTAACAGGCAAATTGGTCGGAGAAATTACTTCTCCGGGCCAGTTTGTCCATATCCGTGTATCGGATTCATTTGAACCATTATTACGGCGCCCGATTTCCATTGCTGAAATCAATCCTGAGAAAAATGAAATGACAATCATCTACCGTGCAGAAGGACGAGGCACATCGCTGTTGTCTGAAAAACGTGAGGGAGATACAGTGAATGTACTCGGACCTTTAGGAAACGGCTTTCCAGTTGAAGAAACAGCGACTGGCCAAACGGCTGTTTTAATTGGTGGGGGAATTGGTGTGCCGCCATTGTATGAGTTGTCTAAACAACTTACGGCTAAAGGTGTTAACTGTATCCATATACTTGGCTTTGAATCAGATCAAGTAGTGTTCTATGAAGAAGAATTTGCCGCCTTAGGCGAAACGCATATCGCGACAGTGGATGGAAGTAATGGTACACAAGGTTTCGTTACGAACGTTATGAGTGAGTTATCCAATGAATTCGAAACGTATTACAGCTGTGGACCTATGCCGATGCTTGATGCAGTTCAAAAAGCGTATGTGAATAAAAAAGGATTCTTATCTTTTGAACAACGAATGGGTTGCGGTATAGGGGCTTGTTTCGCTTGTGTTTGCCATACGAATGAAAATGCAACAGATCAACCGTATGTCAAAGTATGCTCAGACGGTCCAGTATTTCCAGCAGGGGTGGTGCAGATATGAATAGATTAATGGTTACATTGCCAGGACTCGAATTAAAAAATCCAATCATGCCTGCATCCGGCTGTTTTGGTTTTGGTAAGGAGTATGGTAATCTGTACGATTTGTCAAAGCTCGGGGCCATCATGATCAAAGCGACAACAGAAGAAATGCGTTATGGTAACCCGACACCACGTGTGGCGGAAACATCTTCAGGTATGTTGAACGCTATCGGACTTCAAAATCCGGGACTGCAAGGTGTTTTGAAAAATGAATTACCATGGTTAGAGAAATTTGATGTTCCGATCATTGCGAACGTTGCAGGATCTGAGACTGCGGACTATGTAGAAGTGGCAAAACAAATTTCAAAAGCGCCAAATGTTCATGCACTTGAACTAAATATTTCTTGCCCAAACGTTAAATGTGGCGGGATTCTTTTTGGAACAGATCCTGAAATTGCGAAAGAACTAACAGCAGCAGTAAAAGCTGTATCTTCTGTGCCTGTGTATGTAAAGCTGTCACCAAATGTCACGGATATTAGAGCGATGGCATTGGCGGTAGAAGCAGGTGGTGCAGATGGTATTACGATGATCAATACTTTAGTCGGTATGCGCTTGGATGAAAAGACAGGTAAACCGGTTATTGCGAATAAAACAGGCGGATTATCAGGCCCAGCAATTAAACCAGTCGCGATTCGCATGGTCTATGAAGTAAGTCAAGTTGTTAATATTCCAATCATTGGAATGGGTGGCGTTACATGTGTACAAGATGTGGTGGACTTTTTGTCTGCCGGTGCAAGTGCCGTAGCAGTTGGTACAGCAAACTTTGTCGATCCATTCGTCTGTCCTACGATTATCGAGCAGTTACCTGCAAAGTTAGATGAACTAGGAATAGATCATATTTCAGAATTAGTGGGAAGGAGTCATCGTGTATGAATCGTTCTCCAATAATTGCACTAGACTTTGATTCAGCTGAAAGAACATTCGATTTCCTGAAAGCATTCGACCAGTCGGTCAATGTCAAAGTAGGAATGGAATTGTATTATAAAGAAGGACCGGCCCTGATTGCAAAACTAAAGGAAGAGGGATACTCTATCTTTTTAGATTTGAAATTACATGATATCCCCAATACGGTTAAATCCGCAATGAAAGTATTGGCTTCGCTGGAAGTCGATATGGTCAATGTGCATGCGGCTGGCGGTAAGTCGATGATGGAAGCGGCGTTAGAAGGTCTTGATGCGGGTACAGCTTCCGGTGTTCAGCGTCCTGCGTTACTTGCAGTGACTCAACTGACCTCAACGGACGAACGTCAAGTAAAAGAAGAACAACTGACCAGTGTACCACTTCGTGAATCAGTGGAGCATTACGCGAAACTAGCTTCATCGGCACATTTAGATGGCGTAGTTTGTTCAGTGCAGGAAGCAAAAATTATTGAAGAAGTATGCGGCAAGGATTTCTTCAAAGTGACACCTGGCATTCGCTTAGCAGAAGGCGATGTTCACGATCAAAAGCGTGTGGCGACACCAGCAAAAGCTAGGCAGGAAGGCTCAACACATATCGTAGTAGGGCGTGCCATTACAGGTGCCAATGATCCGCTAGAAGCATATCTGGAAGTGAAAACATTGTGGGAGGGGATTACATCATGACTAGAGAAAAAGAAGTTGCGCAAATCCTGTTAAATGTAGGAGCTGTGGCGATCAATCCTGAAGAGCCATTTACATGGGCTTCAGGTATTAAGTCACCTATCTATTGTGACAACCGCCTAACGATGGCAGATCCGGTAGGACGTAAAGAAATCGCAGAAGGGCTTGCGGCATTGATTCGTGTTCATTACCCTGAAACGACAGTCATTGCAGGGACAGCAACTGCGGGTATTCCTCACGCAGCATGGGTTGCGGATATTCTAAAGTTGCCGATGGTATATATACGCTCTACTGCAAAAGCACATGGTAAGAGTCGTCAAATTGAAGGAAGAATCGAGCCGAATGCGAAAGCCGTTATTATTGAAGATTTGATTTCGACAGGTGGAAGCAGCTTGAATGCAGCGAATGCATTGATTGCAGAGGACGTGGAAGTATGCGGAATTGTTTCGATCTTTACATATGAATTACAGAAGGCGGATGAGAAGTTCGCTGAGGCGAATCTTTCATATCACAGCTTGACGAATTTTGCAGCGCTTGCTGAAGTTGCGAAAGAAGAGGGCGCGGTTAAGGAAGAGTCTATGAATGAATTGATGGAATGGCATTCGAAGTTGAAGCTTGGTACGCTGTAATGAAAGACGGTTCCCGTAATGGGAGCCGTTTTTCATTTAGAGAAGGGTACGGGGAGGCAACGTTGATCGACGTTCCAGGCGGACGCTTTCCCGAGGGCGTGGCTTGAGCCAGGCGAACAGCGAAGGGTTCGCTTTGCTGTATTTCTGTGTACTTTGCAGAAATTAAGGCACCTGACAGGGTCTCAAGGCGCACGCTGATCCTCCGGGAGTCGCCGCCTTCCACTTACGATCAACTGGTGTCTTTTTCAAAACGTAGAACTATGATGCATTATTTTTTGAAAAAAGATAGAAAAGAAACCTGTAATAGCAGGAATTCTCTTCTATCTTAATTAGTTTGAAATTTATATCTAGACAATACTTTATTTTCTTAGTTTACGGACCAAGTCTTCATCCGGTGTAACGAATACGGTTTTTTGTTCGAAGTAGATGACGAATCCGGGTTTTGCGCCGGATGGTTTTTTGACGTGCCGGATTCCTGTGTAGTCTACTGGAACAGATGACGACTCGCGTGCTTTACTGAAGTAAGCGGATAGTGCGGCTGCTTCTTCGATTGTTTGAGCATCTGGGTCGGTGTCGTGTATGACGACGTGAGAGCCAGGTATGTCTTTTGTGTGTAGCCATATGTGATCGCGTGCTGCTAGTTTAAATGTTAGGTAGTCATTTTGTTTATTGTTTTTTCCGACTGAGATTGGAATGCCTGTGGAAGAAATGAAAGCTTCTGGTTTTGGTTTTTTCAGTTTTGCTTTCTTTTTGCTTCTACGGGCACGCATAAATCCGAGTTCTATTAGTTCTTGACGTATTTCTTCTATATCGATTGGGGAAGCTTGGTAAACTTGCTGTTTTACCATTTCAAAGTATTCAATATCGTCTTTAGTCTTTTCAAGTTGTTCCGCAATCCGAATTAGTGCAGTTTTTGCTTTGGCATAACGGGAGAAAAAGCGTTGTGCGTTATCGATTGGTGATTTTCTTGGATCTAGCGGAATTGTGACAGTTGTACCTTGTTCGTAGTAATTTTCTACCGTCACTTCTTTATCACCTTTATGCAACTTATAGCTGTTTGCAGTTAACAACTCACCGTATAGTTTTAACGTGTCCAAATCTTGTGCCGTTTCTTGCTCTTTTTGAAGCTTCTTTGTTTTGTTTTCTAGCTTTGCAATTTCATTCGATAACCAGCGTTCGAGGTCAATAGCTTGTGACTTCACACGTTCGCGTTCGGCTCTGGCAAAATATACTTTATCCAGCAAATCGCCCAGTGTAGAGAATGTTTGCGTTGTTCCTTCTGTATGTGTTAATTCAATGGCTGAGAATAAAGTTTTTTTGTCGTTTTCCACGACTGTCGGCTTCATAGTATCTACATGGAAGCTATTGAGAAACTCGCGCCAAATGGTAAAGGAAGGCTCGTTTTGCTTTACGCGGTACAATAATTCAGCCGCAGTTAAAGGAGAGAAGCCCGCAAATTGTTTCACGATGTCTTTTGGTTCGTGAAACGCTCCAACAAGTGTATTAAATTCTGTTTCTGTTACTTCAAACGGATCTAGTTTATCTTGTGGAGGTGCAGGAATATAGGGCTGTCCAGGTAAAACTGTACGATAACTATTAACAGAAGGCGGCAAGTGCTTCATACTGTCGATAATCATATCGCGTGAAGCATCAAGTAAAATTAGATTACTATGTCGCCCCATAATCTCAATAACTAACTTTCGCTCGATCTGGTCACCTAATTCATTTCTCGCTTGCACACTTATATTCACAATTCGGTCATTCTCATGTTGTTCAATTGACGTAATCATCCCGCCTTCAAGCTGCTTTCGCAACACCATACAAAATAACGGTGGCTCAGGGGGATTCGTCAACACTTCTTCAGTCAACTGCAACCGTGAGAAAGAAGGATGCAAAGATACTAATAATTTATGATTTTTATTATTGGCTCGGATTTGAAAAATAATCTCCTGCGAATTCGGCTGATGAATCTTCGAAATCCGACCAGTTTTCAGTTGTTGCAGTTCGCTTACTATTGCTTTCGTAAATAAACCATCAAATGCCATACGGATTCCTCTTTCATTTCGTTTTGTTCCATTTTAGCACTCATCGTATGATTATGGTATAATATGAACAGATTGCACACATGGGCCTACGTAGTCTAACTAGACAAATCTTTATGAATTGTTCTTTCGATTCTAAATGTATGTATATGATATCTAGTTGATTGTAGTGGAAAGCGTCCCACCTGGAAGGGAAATCAACGGGGCTATCTACTTTAATTATCGTATGTATAGGTTATAATTAGGAATGGCGTGCTAATGAATACATAACAAAGAGGGATTACATGTACAAACATCGTGGACTACTAATTGTCCTTTCTGGTCCATCCGGCGTCGGAAAAGGAACTGTTCGGAAAGAACTATTCTCAAGCCCGGACACCAATTACGAATATTCCATCTCCATGACCACAAGAAACCCGCGTGAAGGGGAGGTCGACGGTGTCGACTACTTCTTCCGTTCAAAAGAAGTCTTTGAAAAAATGATTGAAGAAGGAAAACTTCTCGAATACGCAGAATATGTAGGGAACTACTACGGAACACCACTCGACTATGTCAACGCAACATTAGACGCTGGTCGTGACGTTTTCCTAGAAATTGAAGTAGTCGGCGCAGCACAAGTACGTGAAAAAGTACCGAACGGTCTGTTTATTTTCTTGGCACCTCCAAGTTTAAGTGACCTAGAAAGTCGTTTGATTGGTAGAGGTACAGAAGCATCCGATATTATTGCAGACCGTGTATTAAAAGCAAGGGAAGAACTCGAAATGATGCACCTGTACGATTATGTAGTAGAGAACGACGAGGTCTCCAAAGCATGTGATCGGGTCAATGCGATTGTTACGGCAGAGCATTGTAGAAGAGAACGTGTGGAACAGAGATACTTACAGATGTTGGAGGGAGAATAAACTATGTTATATCCATCAGTTGATTCACTAAAGGGAAAAGTAGATTCTAAATACACGCTAGTCACACTTGCAGCTAAGCGAGCACGTGAACTACAGGAAAAAGAAAATGAATTACTTCACTCATACCGTTCGGTGAAAAGTGTGGGCAGAGCACTTGAAGAAGTAGCCGCAGGCGTTTTGATCAATGAAGCAGCAGATGAATCAATCATTTATGAAGATGAAGTTTGATTTGAAATAAAAAACAACTCCCTAAGAATTCAATCGTTCTCAGGGAGTTTATTATTTTCGGAAAGGAAATGAGTTTCATGAAGATAGATAATAAAAATATTTTACTCTGCGTAACAGGTGGTATTGCAGTATATAAAGCCGTTGCGCTAGTCAGTAAATTATCCCAAGCTGGAGCTAATGTAAAAGTCGTCATGACGGATTCAGCAAAAGAATTTGTTCAACCATTATCCTTTCAAGTGATGTCACGCAATGATGTATATTTTGATACATTTGATGAAAAAGACTCTCGTGTCATTGCACATATCGATTTAGCGGACTGGGCCGATTTAGTAGTTGTAGCACCTGCCACCGCTAACGTAATTGGTAAGCTTGCAAACGGAATTGCAGACGATATGGTAACGACTATTTTACTAGCAACAGAAGCAGACGTGTGGATTGCACCTGCTATGAATGTACATATGTATGCCCACCCTGCTGTTATGCGTAATATTGACCAATTACATGCGGATGGCTATCAATTTATCGAACCTTCAGAAGGTTTTTTAGCTTGCGGTTATGTAGGCAAGGGTCGCTTAGAAGAACCTGAAAAAATTACTGAATTAATTCGCAATCACTTTAATGGAGTTACTTATCAGCCTTTGCACGGCAAAAAAGTGGTCATTACAGCTGGACCGACTCGTGAACGTATAGATCCCGTCCGCTATGTATCCAATTTTTCAAGTGGCAAGATGGGCTACGCAATGGCGGAAGCTGCACAAAAACTAGGTGCTACGACTGTGCTGATTTCAGGACCAGTCGAGCTACCGGTTCCGACTGGCGTTCAAGTGATATATGTAGAAAGTGCTGCAGAAATGTTTGATGCTGTAATGAGTCAGTATGATGATGCTTCCATTGTAGTGAAGTCGGCAGCCGTTGCAGATTATCGTCCGAAAAATATACATGGTCAGAAAATGAAGAAAAAAGATGGCGATGATGTACTCGAATTGGAGCGGACAACCGATATTCTGAAAACGTTAGGACAGCGGAAAGAAAATCAATTATTAGTCGGCTTTGCTGCTGAAACTACAGATGTGGTAGCCTACGGTCAAAAGAAATTGGAGTCTAAAAATCTGGATTACATTATTGTCAATGATGTGACTGACCCAGACGGCGGTTTCGGTAGTGACACGAATGTTGTGACATTACTTTCTAGAGAAGGAGAAGCAATCCCTTTTTCAGCCATGCCAAAAGATCAATTAGCCGAACGGTTATTTGAAACGATTATTCAGCAAGAAAGTAGTAAGCTGCATGATCGCTGAAGTCATTGTGGATGTAGCAGCCTATCCAATCGACCGTCCATTTGATTACGCAGTTCCTGTTGAGTGGGAACATGTGATGGAACCAGGCTTACGGGTTAAAGTTCCTTTTGGTCCGCGGAAAGTTGCGGGCTATGTTACAGCGATCAAAGAAGAAAGCGAGCTGGATAGTAACAAGATAAAACCACTAGCCGAAATTATAGATTTAGAACCGGTGTTATCTGCAGAGTTATTGGCACTGTCGAAGTGGATGGCAACGGAAACGATCGCTTATGAAATCGATGCACTGCAAGTAATGTTACCCGCTGCTATGCGTGCTAAATATGAAAAGATTATGACCGTCATCAAACCGGATGAACTCAACGAATCATTTCGCACATTTTTAGGTAACCGCCAGCAAGTGACGTTAAAAGCAATTCAAGATGCTAATTTATTAAATGAAGTAAAGAAGTATAACGAACAGGGAATTGTTGAAATCGATACAGCGATCCAACAGAAAACTAAGATGAAAAAAGTACGTATGATTCATATACCGGATGCCACTCGACTAGAAATTGCATTGGAAGAAACGCATCCAAATGCTAAAAAACAACGTGAACTACTCAGTTGGTTATTGCTTCATCCGACAGAATCAGTAGAGGCGAGTAAGCTCCTCAATGAATCCGGTGTAGCATCGAGTGTACTGAAATCACTTGTAGACAAAGAGATAGTCGAGCAATCACAGGTCGAGGTGTATCGTGAGTTAGAATCACCAAAAATGAAGGATAGCGGTAAACCGGAACAGCTAACAGATGAGCAACAAGTTGCGCTTTCTGCTATTGAACTTTCGAGTGATAAGCATATTCAAGAGACGTTTTTACTTCATGGTATTACAGGAAGTGGAAAGACGGAAGTGTATTTGCAGGCCATCGACCATGTGTTAAAACAAGGTAAAGAAGCGATTGTGTTAGTACCTGAAATTGCATTAACTCCTCAAATGACGGCCCGGTTTAAAGGACGATTTGGAGAACTAGTAGCTGTCTTACACAGTGGTTTATCCGCTGGTGAAAAGTATGATGAATGGCGTCGGATTCATCGCGGCGAAGTAAAAGTTGCGATTGGCGCACGTTCAGCGGTATTTGCTCCTTTCACGAATTTGGGATTGTTGATTCTGGATGAAGAACATGAGTCTACGTACAAACAAGAAGAATCGCCAAGGTATCATGCACGAGATGTAGCTATTTGGCGAGCAGAATATTATCAATGTCCTGTTATCTTAGGTAGTGCGACACCTTCACTGGAGTCTTATGCCCGGGCTTCCAAAGGGGTGTATTCATTATTGACCCTTTCAAAACGTGCGAAGAATCAAGCGTTGCCGAGTGTTGAAGTGGTAGATATGCGTGAAGAGCTTAAAACAGGAAATCGCTCTATGTTTTCTATTGCACTCGCTGAAGGCATTCGCGAACGATTGGCACGCAAAGAACAAATTGTTCTGCTGTTAAATAAACGTGGCTTTTCGAGTTTTGTTCTCTGTCGTGATTGCGGAACGGTTGTTGAATGCCCAAACTGCGACATTTCATTAACCTACCATCGTGCAAGTGAAAGTCTGAAATGTCACTATTGTGGTCATGAAGAACGGGTACCTCTTGAATGTCCTGAATGCACAAGCGAGCATATTCGATTCTTTGGGACGGGAACGCAAAAAGCACAAGAGGAACTATATAAATTAGTACCTGAAGCACGCGTTATTCGGATGGATATTGATACGACAAATACTAAAGGTGCTCATGAGCGTTTGTTGCATGATTTTGGTGAAGGAAAAGCAGACATTTTACTTGGTACTCAAATGATTGCCAAAGGGCTTGATTTTCCACGCATCACTCTTGTAGGTGTATTGGCTGCGGATACATCTCTCCATTTAGCCGACTTTCGGGCTGCTGAGAAGACATTCCAGCTTTTAACACAAGTGAGTGGTAGGGCAGGACGTGATCAGTTACCGGGTGAAGTGGTCATTCAGACATATGACCCTGAGCATTATGCGATTGAGTTATCTAAGACACAGAATTACGTGCCTTTTTATGATATGGAGATGGATAGAAGACGATTGCTTGGCTATCCACCCTACTATTATGTGACGGTTGTACAGTTCAGTCATGAAGATGTATTAAAAGCTGCAGACTATGCACATAAAGGCACTGCATTTATGGCGGAGCGTCTATCACAAGGAACGGTCATCATTGGACCGACAGCTGCGGCGATCAGTCGCCTCAACAATAGATATCGTTACCAAAGTTTGATAAAATACAAACAAGAACCTGCTTTAATTCCGGTTCTGCAACAACTTTTGAAACACTACAAAACAAGTTGGGCAAAAGACGGCTTGGTTATGTCGATTAACCGTGAACCAACATCGATCTTTTAACCTTTCGATGAAGAAATGAGGAAATTATTTTGACTATATTAGAAATCGTTAGGCATCCATCACCTATCCTGACGACTCCATGCGAGGAAGTTACTGTATTTGATGAAAAACTGGGTGTTTTACTAGATGATATGTATGAAACAATGGTAGAGCATGACGGTGTGGGAATAGCAGCTCCACAAGTGGGTAAGTCTATTCGTGTAGCCATTGTAGACTTCGATGAAGAACAAGAAATTATCGAAATGATCAATCCTGTCGTTACGGCAATTGGAGGATCTGAAGTAGAAGTCGAGGGGTGCTTAAGTTTCCCAGGACTATTCGGAGAAGTAGAGCGTCCTTTCCATGTGAAAATTGAAGCACAAGAACGGGACGGCAGTTTATATGAATTAGAAGCAGAAGGCTACGAAGCGCGAGCAATCTTACATGAAATCGACCATTTGAATGGCATTCTATTCGATAAAAAGATTACACGCGTAGTGGATCCATCTGAATTTGAAGACGAAGATGAAGAGGAGGGTGACGAATGACGAAAATCATTTTCATGGGAACTCCTGAATTTTCTGTAGGTGTGTTGACGATGCTACATAATGAAGAATATGAAATTCTCGCTGTCGTGACACAACCAGATCGTCCAGTAGGTCGCAAGCGCGTATTGACACCACCTCCCGTAAAGGAAGAAGCAGTACGCTTAGGATTGCCTGTTATTCAGCCAGAAAAGCTAAAAGGTTCTGCGGAGTTACAGGAAATTCTCGAACTCCAACCAGATTTGATTGTGACGGCTGCATTCGGTCAATTGCTTCCGATTGAACTGCTCGAAGCACCAAAACTTGGTTGTATAAATGTTCATGCTTCTTTATTACCTAACTATCGTGGTGGTGCACCCATTCATCAGGCAGTCATGGATGGTCAGAAAGAAACAGGCGTTACGATCATGTATATGGCGGAGAAATTGGATGCGGGGGATATCATTTCGCAAGTCATTACACCAATTGAAGAGACCGACGATACAGGGACGATGTTTACAAAGCTTTCTAAAGCAGGTACTTCATTATTAAAAGAAACATTACCTTCCATCCTTGCTGGTACAAATGAGCGTATAGTACAGGATGAGACGCAAGTGACATTTGCAAGAAATATCTCAAGAGAACAAGAGCGAATTGATTGGACAAGTTCAGCACGTTCGATATATAACCAAGTACGCGGGTTACATCCGTGGCCAGTCGCTTATACAAAGTTTGCCGGTGATCAAGTGAAGATTTGGTGGACTCAGCTGGAGGAACAATTATCTGATGCAACGCCTGGAGAAATCGTCGGTCTGGAAAAAGATCGTATTATAGTACAAACAGGTGAAGGCACTATAGCCATTACAGACTTACAACCAGCAGGTAAAAAACGAATGACAGCCACCGTGTTCTTAAATGGAATCGGATCAAAATGGCAAGTGGGAGACAAATTTGAATGACAAATTATAAAAAGAAGATTTGGCGAGGCAATGTACGCGATGCAGCATTATCGATGTTAATGCAAATTGAAGAAGAGCAAGCTTACAGTAATTTATTGCTCCATAAAACGATTGAAATCTATGATCTTCAATCAAAAGACCGTGCATTATTGACAGAGTTAACATATGGTACGTTACAGCAGCAAATGACGCTTGATTATTATTTAGCACCGTTTGTGAGAGGGAAATTACAGCCATGGGTTCGGCAGTTACTTCGTCTGTCTGTCTATCAAATCATTTATCTCTCCAAAATACCTGAGCACGCGATTGTTAACGAGGCAGTAAAAATTGCCAATAAGCGAGGCCATAAAGGAGTTTCGTCCATGGTGAACGGTATTCTTCGCTCAATCTACCGTGAAGGTGTACCTTCATTAGATGAAATTGAAGATCCTATTACTCGTTTGTCAATCGAGACTAGTCACCCGGAGTGGTTGATCCGAAGATGGATTGAGCAATACGGTATGGAAGAAGCTACCGCAGCGGCAGTAGTCAATAATCAACCACCTATTACAACAGCTCGAATCAATAGAACCAAAACGAATATTGGTGAAGTCATCGGCCTACTAAAAAAAGAAGGCATTACTGCAATAGCGGGTACTCTTTCAGATAGTAGTATCCAAGTGGAGTCAGGAAATTTGGCTTCTACAGAAGTATTCAAACAAGGGTTGTTGACGATTCAAGATGAGAGCTCTATGCTTCCTGCCATTGCATTGCAAGTAGAACCGGGTATGCGCGTATTGGATATGTGTGCTGCTCCAGGAGGTAAAACTACTCATATAGCAGAGCGTATGAAAGATGAAGGGGAAATTCAGGCACATGATCTGCATGCACATAAATTACGTTTAATTGAGCAAAATGCAGAACGACTTGGGTTGAGTTCCATTCATACAAATAGTGGAGATAGCAGGGAATTATTGAAAACATACGAACCTCAATCTTTTGACCGCGTATTAGTAGATGCGCCATGTAGTGGATTAGGGGTTATTCGTAGAAAGCCTGAAATCAAATACAAAAAAACCATTAAAGATATTGAAAATCTTACAGTCATTCAAAAAGAACTACTTGAAGTTGCTAGTCAACTAGTGAAGAAGGATGGTCTTTTAGTTTATAGTACATGCACAATCGATAAGTCCGAAAACGAAGAGATTGTAAAATGGTTCTTGAAAGAGCAACCAGACTTTGTACTAGTTCCACTTCATATTCTAGAGAATGAAACGAAGAATGGCTACTTACAGATTTTACCTCACGATCATCAAAGTGACGGTTTCTTTGTCGCGACGTTACAAAGAATCAACTAACCAGACCAATTGGAATGGAGGGTAGCCCAT
Source organism: Sporosarcina sp. P17b (assembly GCF_002743115.1). Lineage (NCBI taxonomy): Bacteria > Bacillati > Bacillota > Bacilli > Caryophanales > Caryophanaceae > Sporosarcina > Sporosarcina sp. P17b. The sequence goes on from NZ_PDYP01000001.1 coordinate 145,196, forward strand.
GGAGTATGAAATACGCTCTGATACAGGACGGAAACGAACAGTAAATGAAGATGAAGCTGCGGTATTCGTTCATTCTGAAAAACAGACGATACTCGCAGTGGTTGCAGACGGAATGGGTGGTCACAAAGGTGGAGATTACGCCAGTGCCACAGCTGTACGGATGATAGGCGAGCAATTCATGTCCGCTGATAGAGACGTAGTATCGGAGCAGGACTGGGTTGACTTGCTGTATGACACAGTGGTGGATATTAATCAATTTTTATTCACAACTGCTCAAGAAGATGTCACCTATAAAGGCATGGGAACTACACTAGATCTTGCATTGATCTTGGACAATCAATGCATCGTCTTTCACGTAGGAGACAGCCGGATTTATCAAGTAACGGGTAAAGCGATTCGTCAAATAACAAAGGATCATTCTTTTGTTAATGTGCTGATTGATAGTGGAGAAATTACGGAACAGGAAGCTGAAGTACATCCGCAACGGAATTGGATTATGAAAGCTGTGGGCTCTGAGAAGTCTATCGTACCTGACCGTTATTCGTTTCCATTACTAGCCCACTCCTTTTTGCTACTTTGCACAGACGGTTTAAGCAATAAAATCGAAAAGGAAACAATGCTTGATATTATGTTGCACGAAAGTTCGTTGGCAGAAAAAGCAGATAAATTTATAGAGCTAGCGAATCATCGCGGTGGTGAAGATAATATTACAGTTATACTACTGGCAATTCCTGAAATCGAGGTGACTCACGTATGATTGGAAAACGAATTGGTAAACGTTACGAAATTATTCGGGTCATCGGTGATGGGGGAATGTCCAGAGTGTATTTGGCGCATGATGTAATACTGGACCGCGATGTAGCGATCAAAGTACTGCATTATGATTTTGCCAATGAAGAAGAGTTGAAAAAACGATTTCAGCGGGAAGCGCTATCCGCGACGAGCCTGACACATTCACATATTGTAAATATCTTTGATGTCGGCCAAGAAGATGAACTCCATTACTTGGTGATGGAATACATAGCCGGCAAAACACTGAAAGACTATATTCATACTCACGGTGCATTGTCGGCAGAACATGCAGTGTCAATTATGCAACAGCTTGTCTCCGCCATATCACATGCGCACCATAATGGCATTGTGCATCGTGATATTAAACCTCAAAACGTGTTAATGAATGGTGAGGACGATGTAAAAATAACAGATTTCGGAATTGCGATGGCTTTAAATTCCACAGCTCATACGAAGACGAACTCTGTAATTGGAACGGTCCATTATTTGTCTCCTGAACAAGCCAGAGGCGGTATGGCTACGAAACGATCTGATATATATTCACTCGGTATCGTATTTTATGAATTACTTACAGGGGAGCTACCTTTTTCTGCAGAGACTGCGGTGGCAATTGCATTGAAGCATTTACAGGAAGAAACGCCATCTGTTCGTGATCAATTTCCTGACATCCCTCAGAGCGTAGAAAACGTTATTTTAAAAGCTACTGCTAAAGATGCAATCTATCGATACGCTACCGCAGATGATATGTATGATGACTTACTAACCGTTTTATCTGCTGATCGATTGGATGAAAGTAAATTCGCCTTGCCTTTTGATGATGATAAAACCATGGCTATTCCTGTAATTAAAGACATCCCGAAATCTGTCGTTGCAGAAGATACTATGAAAATCAATCCAGTACAACCTGAGCCAGTAAGTCCTGTTAAAAAGAAAAAGAAGAAATGGCCATTTATTTTACTCGGTGGTATTCTATTGATTTCTTTACTAGTATTCGTAATGTTTATGTTGATGAAACCTAAAGAAATTATCGTACCTAAAGTAGTAGGGGAAGAAGAACTTGCAGCTACAGAGATACTTGAAAAAGAAGGCTTTGTTATAGATGAACGCTTCGAAGAGACGTCAGATGAATATACTATAGGCCAAGTAACGAAAACAGTACCTGAAGCGGGGAAGAAGCGCAAAGAGGGCGATGGTGTCAAAATATTTGTCAGTACAGGAAAAGATACGATGATTCTGAGTGATTATACAGGACGTAACTTTGAAGCGACTAAACGTTTTTTAGAAGGTTATGGATTTTTGCCAATTGAATTAGTCGAAGTTTATGCTGATGAACCAAAAGGTACAATCATTAGTCAGCAACCTGAAGCTGATCAACCTGTCATTCCTGAAGAAACAGAATTAATCTTCACAGTAAGCAAAGGAAAAGAACTCCAATCATTGGACGATCTATCGGGCATGTCTGCAAAACAGTTGGAGGATTATGCTAAGAGAACTGGATTGAAAATTCATATCGTTAGTGAAGAATCCTCGGAAAAAGTGCCAAAAGGACATGTAGTTTCTCAAAAACCTTCTAAAGGTGAAAAAATGGAAAAGGGACAAAGAGTGGATGTCGTGGTGTCAAAAGGACCTGCTTCTAAGCCTGTCAAATTATTGGTGAAAACTATTACCATCCCATATGAGTCCCCTGAAGAACCAATAGAAGAGGATAGTACAGACGGTGAAATAGATACCGATAACAATCCCCAAACAAAACCTGAGCCCGAAATAATTCCGCAAAAAATTCAAATATATATACAAGATCGTACACACACAATGAATGATCCAATAGAAGAATTTGAAATTACGGAAGATACAACGCGCAAGGTTACCATTGAACTTCAAGAAGGTGATCGTGGTGGATATAAAATCATGCGAGATCAAACAGTTATTGAAGAAAATAAGTATGACTATAAAGATTTAGAATAGAGGAGGAGTTCGATGGCAGAAGGCCAGATTCGAAAAGCTATCAGTGGTTTTTATTATGTAGAGCATAATGGTGAATTGATTCAATGTAAAAGTCGCGGAGTTTTTCGACTGAAGAAAATTAATCCGTTGGTAGGAGATTTTGTTACGTATGTACCGGATGGAGACAATGATGCGACGATTACGGAAGTTCATCCGAGAAAAAGCGAATTAGTCAGACCACCAATTGCGAACGTAGATCAAGCTCTTCTTGTTTTTTCAGTTGTTGAACCCGATATGAGTCTCCGTTTACTTGATCGTTTCTTGACAGTTATTGAATCTCATCAGTTGGAACCAATTTTGTATATTTCCAAAGAAGATATCGCGACCACGAAAAAGCTGGAAGACAATGAAGTGAATCTAGCTTATTATCAAAAAATAGGGTATACCATCTTGCGTAATATCGATCATGAAGATTCTTTACTTGAAACGCTTCGCCCGTATTTTAGTGGCAAAACTACTGTACTCGCCGGCCAGTCAGGAGTGGGGAAATCTACATTATTAAATACGATTTTACCCGAATTGCAATTAAAAACAGGTGTGATATCTGATGCGCTTGGCCGTGGTAAACATACTACGCGCCACGTAGAGTTACTTGAAGTAGCCGATGGGTTGGTCGCCGATACGCCCGGATTCAGTTCGTTAGATTTTGAACATATCGAAAAAGAAGAGCTGAGAGACTATTTTGTGGAGATTTCAGAAGCCGGTGAAAGCTGTAAATTCAGAGGCTGCCTTCATATGAAAGAACCTGGCTGCGCAGTGAAAGCGCAGGTAGAGCAAGGAATAATTTCTGAAGGTCGGTATAAAAATTACATGTTATTTTTGCAAGAAATAATGGATAGAAAGCCGAGGTACTAAGTATGATAAAAATTGCACCGTCTATTTTAGCAGCAAACTTTGCAAAACTTGGAGAAGAAGTGAAGGAAGTAGAGAAAGCAGGAGCAGAACTGATTCACATCGATGTAATGGATGGACATTTTGTTCCGAATATTACAATGGGACCGATTGTGGTTGAAGCGTTGCGTCCATTGACTGAATTACCGCTTGATGTCCATTTGATGATCGAGAATCCTGACGCCTATATCGAGGATTTTGCGAAAGCAGGTGCTGATTATATTACGGTACACGTAGAAGCTTGCCCTCACTTGCATAGAACTTTGCAGTTGATCAAATCGACGGGTGTGAAACCAGGTGTCGTATTGAATCCGCATACGCCAATTGAGCAAATCATGCATGTCCTAGAAGATATTGACATGGTATTGTTCATGACGGTTAATCCAGGTTTTGGCGGTCAGTCGTTTATCCATTCCGTTCTACCCAAAGTGAAGCAACTCGCTGAACTCATTAAAGAGCGCAATCTCTCCATTGAAATTGAGATCGATGGTGGAATTAACGAAGAAACTATTAAGCCTTGCGTAGAGGCTGGTGCAACAATATTTGTAGCGGGATCTGCAATTTATAGTAAAGAAGATCGTGCTAAAGCGCTTCAAGCTATTAAGTCTGCAGGCGAGAGTGTGATGGCAAAATGAAATACGCCATCGTGTGTGCAGCAGGTCCTATAGAAGAAGTGGTCGACTTAGCTGAATACGATCAAGAAGATACGGTATATATCGGTGTAGACCGTGGTGCATTGTATTTATTGGAAAAAGGGATTCAGCCCACTGAAGCGGTTGGTGATTTTGACTCTGTAACAGAAGAACAGTTTGAAAAGATCAATTCGAATGTAGAAATTGTCCATCGTGCTAATGAAGATAAAGATGAGACAGATACGGAACTTGCTGTGCAACGAGCGCTTTCATATGAACCAGATTATATTATTTTAACAGGCGTGACGGGTGGTCGTTTGGATCACTTACAGTCCGCATTGCATTTATTGTATCGCATGCAATCGGAAAATCGTAAAGTGAAATTCAAAATACACAATACCACAAATGATATTCGTGTCATGCTTCCTGGCGTGAGACGTGTAAAGAAGGATTTACGCTATCCTTATACATCCTTTTTCTCGTTCGGCCCCGTCGTGACAGGGCTGACGTTGACAGGATTCAAATATGAAACGGTGAATGAACGATTGGAAATCGGTGTTACTCGCTTTACGAGTAATGAAACAGTGGCGGATGTTTGTACTATCTCTTTCCGTGAGGGCATATGCTTAATGGTAAGGAGTTCAGATTCCTGAAAGGAGTTGGGGATTTGCGAGTATATACATTCACATTGCCGAAGTTTGTCAGTAACATTGTGAGAAAGTGCGCAGTAGCTTTCCAAAAGGACAGCCGTACTAAATCAACCGTTGCTGCCAATCCAAAAGCCGCCAAGACAAAAAAACGCAAAAAAGAAAAATCACAAAGCGCCTAAGTGGTGCTTTGTGTTTTTTTTTTTTTTTTTTGTAAAGGCAAAAAAGCGCCTTTATGGCAATTCCTCCAACATCTGTCGAGGCTACCAAGGCGCTTTCAGCTTTAAATCATATCTAGCTTCAGACGGCAACCGCTCGGGACACTTCAGGCTAGAAGATAAAGGCAAAACCCGCCTTTATTTTCTAGCCCTCCAGTGCCTGTCGCGGCTAAACGCCGTCTTCAGCTTTTAATTATATCCAGCTTCAAGCGCCAGCCTCTCGGAATGTTTCGAAATTGCCATAAAGGCAAAAAAGCGCCTTTATGGCAATTCCTCCAACATCTGTCGAGGCTACCAAGGCGCTTTCAGCTTTAAATTATACTCGTTGTACTTTGCCTGATTTAAGAGCTCTTGCAGAGACCCAAACGCGTTTAGGTTTGCCGTCTATTAGGATTCTAACTTTTTGAAGGTTAGCGCCCCAAGTGCGCTTGCTAGAGTTCAGAGCGTGTGAACGAGAGTTACCAGCACGAGCTTTTCGTCCAGTTATAACACATTGTTTAGCCATTTTAGTTCCTCCTCGTGAATTATTTAGCGATTCACGTTACAATTCGCATACCATAGTACTTTATCATAAGCGTTGAATCGATGCAACAATTTATTTTGATACTTTCAAGGTTTTTTCCTTTACACTATCTTTTAATGGTTTCAATACTTTCATTCTTGATGAATTACCGTATAATGTACGTATGATGTGTCTAGGGATGGGGAGGAGAAGAGGAATGTCAATCGAACTTAAAAATGAGCATGGGACGATAGATATTACGAATGATGTAATTGCACAAGTAGTCGGTGAGGCTGCGGTCGAGTGTTATGGAATTGTGGGAATGGCTTCCCAACACCAAATTCGCGATGGGCTTACGGAAATCCTCCGCAAAGAAAACTTTTCTCGTGGCGTGATTGTGCGTAACGAAGGTGATGCATTCCATATTGATATCTACGTCATTATGAGCTATGGCACAAAAATTACTGAAGTAGCCTATCAAGTACAATCAAAAGTGCAATATATAGTGAAAACGACGTTGGGACTATCAGTGAGTTCTATAAATATTTTTGTTCAGGGTGTTCGTGTAACGAACGTGTAAAAGGAGGCCTTCAAGTCAATGACTTCAATTAATGGATTGCAATTTGCGAAGATGGTAGAAATGGGTTCGCATCATCTTCATCAAAATGCGGATTATGTGGATTCTTTAAATGTATTCCCGGTGCCAGATGGTGATACGGGAACGAATATGAATTTATCCATGACATCCGGCGCGAAAGAAACAGAAAGAAATGCACAAGAACATATTGGTTTGACTGCACAGGCATTCTCAAAAGGATTGCTTATGGGTGCACGCGGAAATTCAGGTGTGATTTTATCCCAGTTATTCAGAGGATTTAGTAAGCAAATTGAAAAAGAAGCGGAAGTAAACGTTAAACAATTTGCAGAGGCGCTGAAGTACGGTGTCGATACAGCTTATAAAGCTGTGATGAAGCCTGTAGAAGGAACTATTTTGACGGTTGCCAAAGATGCTGCCAATGCGGCAGTGGAACATATTGAAGATGCGTCTGATTTAATTGCATTGCTGGAAATCATTGTGGAAGAGGCAAAAGCTTCTTTGAAACGTACACCTGATCTATTGCCTGTTTTGAAAGAAGTTGGCGTAGTAGACAGTGGTGGACAAGGTCTTGTATATGTTTATGAAGGATTTTTGGCATGTCTAAAAGGTGAAGAATTACCTGAAAAGGTAGTTATGCATTCAATGGATGACTTAGTGAATACCGAGCATCATCGTAGTATTCAGGGCTTTATGAACTCAGAGGACATCGAGTTTGGCTATTGTACAGAATTCATGGTCAAACTGGATTCAGATAAGCTTCTAGATCAACCTTTTGACGAAGCTGTATTCCGACAAGACTTAAGCGAACTGGGTGATTCACTACTTGTTATTTCAGATGATGAAGTAGTAAAAGTACATATCCACACAGAGGAACCAGGAGATGCTTTGTCTTACGGACAGAAATATGGTTCGTTAACGAAGATGAAAATCGATAATATGCGTGAACAACATAGCGATATTATGGATCGAGATGAAGTGTCAACACAGAGACCGGCTCAACACAAATATGCAATTGTAACGGTTTCGATGGGTAAAGGAATTGCTGAGCTTCTAAAGAGTATCGGAGCATCTGCAGTGATTGAAGGTGGTCAGACGATGAATCCTTCTACGGAGGATATAGTCAAAGCCATTCAAGAAATTGGTGCTGAGAAAGTATTGATCTTGCCAAACAATAAAAATATTATAATGGCGGCTGAACAAGCGGCTGAAGTATTGGATATTCAAGCGGCGGTTGTGCCGACGACATCCGTACCAGAAGGCCTAGCAGCTATTTTGGCATTCAACCCGGAAGCGACAGTAGAAAAGAATGCTCAAACGATGTTACAAGCATCTTCTTCTATTAAAACCGGACAAGTTACTTACGCGGTTCGTGACACATCGATTGATGGCATAACTATCCATAAAGATGATTTCATGGGACTCGCTCAAGGGAAAATTACTAGCTCTAATCCTTCATTGGAAGATGTGGCGAAGAACTTAATATCTTCCATGATTGATGAGGAAGATGAAATTGTCACGATTATTTATGGTGAAGACGTGACGACTGAAGAAGTGGAAAAAGTCAGTAGCTATATTGAAGAACAATTTGATCATATCGATATAGAATTATATGCTGGAAAACAACCGCTTTATCCATACATTATATCTGTAGAATAAACACATCACGTTGTCCTGTAAGTAGGGCAACGTTTTTATTTTCCTATCTTTTCATGGTAAACTTAAAAGAAGAACATCCGTTTTCTAACTTGATATGGGGAGGGGGTAGATTTCGTATGGAAAATATTTTGAATAATAGTGTCGGAACTGTAAAAGGAATAGGTAAAGCAACGACAGAGCAATTTGGAAAATTAGGGATTTTGACGATCGAAGACTTGCTGTATACATTCCCATACCGTCATGAAGATTTTCGTATGAAAGACTTGACTGAAACACCGCATGGCGAACGCGTTACTGTGGAAGGACGAATCGAGTCCGAACCAGCAGTTTTTTATTCTGGAAAGAACCGTTCAAGAATGCAGGTCCGTTTATTAGTCGGTCATCATTTGATAAAAGCTGTGTTTTTCAATCAGCATTATTTAAAGGATCGTCTACTTCCAGGGATGCAAATTAATGTAACTGGAGCATGGGACCGAGGACGTCAGGTGATTACGGTCAATCGTTTACATACTGGTGAGCAAACTGACTTCGAGCCGGTGTATAGTTTAAAAGGAATTATGCACCAAAAAACATTTAGGCGCTACATGCGAACTGTAATCGATCTAACAGCGCAATATGTAACAGAAACGTTGCCGCAAGAGATACTCAGTGCGTACAAATTACCTTCTATTTCACAAGCTTTAGAAATGGTCCATTTCCCGACTACGCCTGAAGACGTCAAGCATGCTCGTAGACGCTTTGTTTATGAAGAGCTATTACTATTTCAATTAAAGATTCAAGGCATGAAAAAATTACGTAAAGAGCAGGAAAAAGGACTTGTTATTCAATACGATCTAGATTTGCTGAAAAAGTTCATCAGTACGTTGCCATTTGAACTTACAAATGCACAAAAACGTGTAGTGAATGAATTATGTGCGGAACTGAAATCACCACTCCGAATGAATCGTTTACTGCAAGGAGATGTGGGCTCAGGTAAGACGGCTGTAGCAGCTATAGCCTTGTATGCAGCGGTTACGGCAGGTTTTCAAGGGGCATTGATGGCACCAACAGAAATTTTGGCTGAGCAGCATGCCGAATTATTGGCCAATTGGTTCGAACCTTTCGGTGTTACTGTCGCTTTTCTAGCTGGATCTACTAAAGCGAAAGCGAGAAAAGAGTTGCTGGAACGTTTGGAGGTCGGAGAGATTGACTTGCTGATTGGAACGCACGCACTCATCCAACCTGAAGTGCAGTTTCATAAACTAGGCTTTGTTGTGACAGACGAGCAGCACCGTTTTGGCGTGCAACAACGTCGTGTCTTGCGTGATAAAGGTCTAAATCCTGATGTGCTATTCATGACAGCCACACCTATTCCTAGAACACTGGCAATTACGGTATTCGGTGAAATGGATGTGTCTATCTTAGATGAATTGCCGGCCGGTCGGAAAGAAATTGAAACACATTGGCTGAAAGAAGATTCCTTAATACCTGTGCTACAAAAGATGGAAAAAGAGTTGAGGGCAGGAAGACAAGCCTATGTCATTTGTCCTTTGATCGAGGAATCAGATAAATTGGATGTCCAAAATGCAGTTGAGGTACACGCGGAACTAAGTAATTATTTTGGTGGTCGCTATACGGTAGGCTTAATGCATGGTCGTTTGCCTTCGACTGAAAAAGAACAAGTCATGCGGGAGTTCAGTGAAGGACAGTTGAACATACTCGTTTCAACGACTGTTGTAGAAGTTGGCGTCAATGTGCCGAACGCAACCTTCATGCTAATTTACGATGCGACTAGATTCGGTCTTGCCCAGCTACATCAACTTAGAGGACGTGTAGGACGTGGTTCTGATCAATCATACTGTGTATTGCTTGCGAATCCATCTTCAGAAGAAGGCAAGATGCGTATGCAGTCGATGACGGAAACGAACGATGGATTTATTCTGGCTGAGAAGGATTTGGAGTTACGGGGTTCAGGCGATATTTTCGGCAAGAAACAAAGCGGGATGCCAGAATTTAAAATGGCTGATTTGGTCCATGATATTAAAGTGCTCACTATAGCACGTGATGATGCAGAACGTTTATTGAATTCGGATGCATTTTGGACAGGCGACGAGTATGCTACTTTACGCAAACGACTTGAGCAGTCAGGTGCACTCACTGATAAGAGGATAGATTGATAGCTGTGCAACTACTATATTCTATTCCTCTTGCAATCTGTTTTAGCTCTTTATATACTTAGTGTTAATACCAAGTGCTAATCTGGAGGGGTGTAGTAATTGAAAGTTCCTAAACATGAGAGGCAACAATTACTCGTAACGCTACTTGAAGAAGATCCATTTCTAACGGATGAGGACATTGCCCAGCATTTCTCCGTGAGTATCCAAACCGTCCGACTGGATCGAATGGAATGCCGTATTCCAGAGTTGAGAGAGCGGCTGAAATCGGTAGCGTCACAACAAATATTAGGTACAGTAAAATCCATGCAAACAGAAGAAATCTTTGGTGAAATTATCGATGTGGAATTAGATAATAAAGCACTTTCGATCTTTGACGTCACGGAAGCACATGTCTTCAAGAGAAATGGTATTGCGAGAGGACATCATTTATTTGCACAGGCGAATTCATTGGCTGTTGCGGTTTTGGATGATGATTTGGCTTTGACTGTCCGTTCTTCGCTTCATTTCCAAAAACCAGTGAGAGCAGGAGATCGTGTGGTATCTCGTGCCATAGTGCGTAAGGAAACCTTGAAAAATAAAAGTACGATCGTCGATGTTCTGTCAACTGTAGAGAGTGAGCCTGTTTTCTCAGGAGAGTTCCAGATGTATCGTACGACAAAAAAAGGCAGGTAATTACAGATGATTATTGCAGTAGACGCAATGGGTGGAGATAATGCCCCTGGAGAGATTGTCAAAGGAGTAATACAGAGCCTTCATGCATTTGATGACATCAAGATACATATATTTGGTGATGAGCAAAAAATGGCACCATTCCTCGAACCGCATCCACGCCTTCAAGTTGTGCACTGCTCGGAAATCATTGAACCGGATGATGAACCTGTGCGCGCAATTAGAAAGAAAAAAGATGCTTCCATGGTACGTATGGCGCAGGCGGTAAAAGATGGTGAGGCACAGGCGTGTGTGTCAGCGGGCAATACTGGCGCACTCATGTCAGCAGGACTATTTATCGTGGGACGCTTGGATGGAATCCAAAGACCGGCACTGGCACCGACCTTACCTACGATTGATGGTAGTGGTTTTGTTTTGCTAGATGTAGGAGCGAATTCAGATAGTAAACCATCACAGCTAGCGCAGTTTGCGATTATGGGCAGCATCTATGCAGAAAAAGTGCGGGGTATTGAAAAACCCCGTGTCGGATTATTAAATATCGGCACAGAGGCTGGAAAAGGGAATGAGCTAACGAAACTTGCTTATGCCGAGTTGCAAGCTGCACCAGTCAACTTCATCGGTAACGTGGAATCACGTGACTTGTTAAATGGTGTGGCTGATGTCGTAGTCACGGATGGCTTTACAGGGAATATGGTGCTGAAAACGATTGAAGGAACTGCAATGAATGTGTTTTCCATGATTAAAGACGTATTTATGTCATCATTGAAAACCAAGCTTGCGGCAGGATTGGTTAAAGATGATCTCAAAGGATTAAAAAAGAAAATGGATTACTCGGAATACGGTGGAGCAGGATTGTTTGGTCTGAATCAACCCGTCATCAAAGCGCATGGTTCATCCAACGCCAATGCACTTTTCAATGCAGTTCGCCAAGCGAGAACCATGGTACAATACCAAGTATGTGAAAAGATTAAAGAAACAATCGGAGAGGAAGAGGAATCTTGAGTAAACTGGCATTTGTTTTCCCAGGACAAGGCTCTCAAGCCGTGGGGATGGGTAAAGAATTCATAGAGAAGAACGAGTCGTCTAAGCAATTCATGCAGAAAGCGGATGAAGCCCTTGGTTTCGAACTGAGTAAATTAATACTTGAAGGTCCACAAGACGAGTTGACGTTGACTTATAATGCGCAACCCGCTTTACTAACTGTGGGTGCGATGATCGCGGCACGTTTGGAACAAGAAGGCATTATACCTGATTATTCAGCAGGCCACAGTCTAGGTGAGTATACAGCGCTTGTTGAATCCAAGGTGCTTTCGTTCGAAGATGCAGTAGTCGCTGTGCATAAGCGTGGTCTATATATGAATGAAGCAGTACCTGCAGGCAAAGGTGCAATGGCTGCCATTCTTGGAATGGATCGTGAAGTCTTGGAATCGATTACGGCCAATATCACAGAGTCAGGACATCCAGTACAAGCAGCAAACTTAAACTGCCCTGGACAAATTGTTATTTCAGGTGCAAAAGTTGGCGTGGATAAAGCATGTACAGCTTTAAAAGAGGCTGGTGCAAAACGTGCATTGCCATTGAATGTCAGTGGACCATTCCACTCCATACTCATGGAACCAGCTGCCGAGGAATTACAAAAAACGCTTGAAGATATTGACATGAAGGATGCAGAAATTCCGGTTATTGCAAACGTTACTGCAGACGAAGTAACGAAGCAGGATGAAATAAAAAAATTATTGGTAGAGCAACTTTACTCTCCTGTACGTTGGGAAGAGTCTATTGAAAAACTACTTGAACTTGGGGTTACTCGTTTCGTAGAGTGTGGTCCAGGAAAAGTATTGAGCGGCTTGATCCGTAAAATAGATCGTACAGCTAAAGTGTACCCGGTTTATGATGAAGAAACGCTTGAGAAGTTGCTAGAAGAAGCGAAAGGGTGGTCATGATGGGAAGGTTTGATGGGAAAACAGCAGTTGTCACAGGAGCTTCTAGAGGGATTGGACGCACTGTTGCTTTACGCTTGGCTTCTGAAGGCGCAAAAGTAGTTGTCAATTATAGCGGTAGTCAAGACAAAGCAGAAACCGTAGCGGCAGAAATACGTTCGGCAGGTGGAGAAGCACTAGTCATTCAAGCAAACGTATCGGATGCTGATCAAGTGAAAGCTATGATGGACGAGACGATCAAACACTTTGGTAGTATTGATATCCTTGTCAATAATGCTGGCATTACGCGAGATAACTTATTAATGCGCATGAAGGAAGATGAGTGGGATGATGTGTTATCCATTAATCTAAAAGGCGTATTCTTATGTACTAAAGCTGTCACACGTCAAATGATGCGTCAGCGTTCAGGAAGAATCGTCAACCTCGCTTCTGTTGTAGGCGTTGTTGGAAATGTAGGACAAGCAAATTATGTGGCGGCAAAAGCAGGCGTCATTGGTTTGACCAAAACGACAGCAAGAGAATTGGCGGCACGTAATATTTTAGTGAATGCCGTAGCACCAGGATTCATCACAACAGATATGACAGATGAATTGGGCGATGACATGAAAGAACAACTATTGTCAACGATTCCTTTAGGTAAGCTTGGAAGTGCTGAAGATGTAGCGGGCACTGTCGCTTTCTTACTATCCGATGAGGCAAAATATATTACCGGTCAGACCATCAATGTAGATGGCGGTATGGTGATGTAATTGACCTACTTCTTTGAAAGCGCTATTTATGGTTGCGTAACAAGGGGACTAACCCCTATAATTCAATAGTAGCTAATGTGCCGACTTTGGCCTTGAGAGGAGGTGACTATGTTGTCAACAGTACTTGAGCGCGTAACAAAAGTAGTTGTCGACCGTCTAGGTGTCGATGAAAGCGAAGTAAAACCTGAAGCTTCTTTCCGTGAGGATCTTGGAGCTGATTCACTAGATGTAGTAGAACTTGTTATGGAATTTGAAGATGAGTTTGAAACTGAAATTTCTGATGATGATGCAGAGAAAATTGCAACTGTCGGAGATGCAGTAACGTACATTACAGCAAAAGTAGGCGAATGATCTTTTAGGTGAGACACTTTCTTCCTTTCATCTGAAAAGAAGAAAGCGTCTCTTTTCGCTTTAAAGCGCATATATAAAATTAATAGATGAGAGGCAGAGTAGTTTATGAAAAATAAAAGAACATCGAAAGATCAAGCATCCCATCCTACATTGCCACAAGCTGTACGCGAAAAATTCACCATGCTACAGCAAGAACTAGGCGTTCAATTTGAAGATGAGAATCTATTGTACAATGCATTTACCCACTCATCCTATGTCAATGAACACCGTCGCAAGAAGTTTTCCGATAATGAACGATTGGAATTCCTTGGAGATGCTGTTTTGGAGCTTGGAGTATCAAAGTTTTTATTCCGCACAGAACCTGCAAAAAGCGAAGGGGAACTTACGAAACTTCGTGCAGCGATTGTATGTGAGCCATCACTTGTTAAGTTTTCGAATGAATTAAACTTCGGTGATTATATTCTTCTTGGCAAGGGGGAAGAATTGACTGGCGGAAGAATGCGTCCAGCATTACTTGCGGATGTATTTGAAGCATATATCGGTGCGCTCTACTTGGATCAGAGCATGGAAGTCGTTGAAGAGTTTCTAAAACGAATCATTTTTCCGAAAATTAGTATCGGAGCTTTTTCGCATGTGACAGATTATAAAAGTCGCCTGCAAGAGTTAGTGCAGCAAAAAAATAACGGACCTCTTCAGTACGAAGTCATAGAAGAAAAAGGTCCTGCACATGCGAAAAAGTTTGTTACCGTAGTCAATCTCAATGATCAACAACTTGGAAAAGGAATAGGTAAATCCAAGAAAGAAGCGGAACAGGAAGCTGCCCGTCGTGCGATTGAACATTTATCGATGCAGACAAACGAAGGGGAGAACTAATCGTGTTTTTGAAAAGGCTGGAAATTGCAGGCTTTAAATCTTTTGCGGAAAAAATCCATATAGATTTTGTGCCAGGGGTAACGGCCATCGTTGGACCTAACGGAAGCGGGAAAAGTAATATTATCGATGCAATTCGTTGGGTACTTGGTGAACAGTCTGCAAAATCATTGCGCGGAAGTAAAATGGAAGATGTCATTTTTGCAGGCAGCGATTCGCGAAGGGCGGTAAATTTTGCAGAAGTCACCCTTATTTTAGATAATGCACAAAACTTATTCCCGCTCGATTACACCGAAATCAGTGTAACTAGAAGGGTTTTTCGATCTGGTGACAGTGCGTATTTATTAAACGGACAGACTTGTAGGTTAAAAGATATCACGACGCTGTTTATGGATTCAGGATTAGGCAAAGAAGCCTTTTCTATTATTTCACAAGGTCGTGTAGACGAGATCTTGAACAGTCGTGCAGATGAGAGACGCAATGTTTTCGATGAAGCGGCGGGTGTATTGAAATACAAAACCCATAAACTTCAGGCTGAACATAAACTATTTGAGACGACCGATAATTTGGATCGTGTACTGGATATATTAAAGGAAATCGATGATCGACTTGTGCCGCTAGAAAAAGAAGCGGTTTTGGCACGTAAATCTTCTGATTTGCGTTCGACTCTTCGTGAGGCTGACGTTCAATTGCTTCATCATGACGCGTCTGCATTACAACAGCAGATTTCCGAAAAAACGGTAGTTGTGAAAAGTGATGAAGCAGAACGGCAAAAGTTTTCGGTTCAACTTGCACAAAGTGAAGAGGAACTAGATCACGATAAACAAGTTCTTCAGAAAATAGAGTTTCAACTGGATGAATTTCAAAGCGAATTGATTAATAAAACAGCAGAAGCGGAGAAGTGGGATGGTAGAAGATTATTGTCCCTAGAAAAGACCCGCAATACAGAGCAACAAGTAAAACGAATTAAGTCAGAGTTACAAATTGCTGAACAAACGCAACATATAGCAAAAGAAAAACTGAGTTCCATGCAGAATAAACAGAAAGTGATTCGAAATGAACTTGAAGAAGTGACGAAAGAAAGTAAACAAGTCATGGCTCTGTTAAACAGTTCACTAAAAGAAACAGAACAACAAATTGAACAGTTGAAATCTAATTATATTGAGCGGCTCAATGAAGAAGCTACTGTGAGAAATGAAATTAAGCATGTAGAAGAACGGCTACAAGGTGAAAAGTCCTCTACAGAAAAGATTACGGTTCAGACAGCCCTGCTTTCCGAGAGAAAACAACAACTCACCAAAGAACAGCAGGAGAAGATCAAGCAAAAAGAGGCTGTTCAGCAACAGTTGGACGATTTGGAGAAGTCAGCGAGAACCTGTCAGCAACAATTGTCAGAGGAAGAGCAACGTTTATCGACTCAACAGCAATTTCTTCAAAAAGCATTACGCAAACAGTCTGAAATGCAAGGAAGACTGCGCGCCCTAGAAAGTCTTGAAAAAGATTTTTCGGGGTTCTATTCAGGTGTCAAAGAAGTACTTCATGCAAAGCAGAAACAACGTATACAGGGAATCGAAGGCGCTGTAGTTGAACTTATCACAACGGAACCGGCTTATACAAAGGCAATTGAAACAGCTCTTGGCGCTGCCATGCAGCATATCATTACTACGACTGAGCGTGATGCCAGACAGGCTATCGGATACTTGAAATCAAGAAATTTCGGTCGCGCTACGTTTCTTCCGTTGGATATCTTGAAACCGCGTGAATTGCCAATGAATAGCAGACAAGTACTCACTCAACAACAAGGTTTCATCGGTACAGCGTTTGAACTTATTCAAACCTCTATGGAATATGAGTCGGTCGCTAAAAATTTATTAGGCCAAACGATCATTGCCAGTGATTTACAAGCCGCGTCAGGTTTAGCAAAAATAATCGGACACCGCTATCGGATCGTCACGCTTGACGGGGATATTATCAATGCAGGGGGCTCATTGACAGGTGGTGGTGCAAAAGGCCAATCCACGCTATTTTCCCGAAAGGCAGAGCTGGAGACGCTTTCCAATCAATTGCATCAAATGGATGAATCTATTCAGCAAGCTACTGCCCAAACGTCTGAAACTCGCAATCAGGTCGGTAATAGTCTACATTTGCGTGATCAATTACGTGTAAAGCTAGAAGATGTGCAACAGAAAAAGTCCTCAATTCATTCGTCTATTCAGGAAACTGAAATGGAAATGCGTTCTGTAGAAATGGAAATATCTACAATTGAAGTTGGACGTACTGATACCGTCTCTGCTGAAAAACAATTAACGACCAAAAAACAAGATTTGCAAACTCGTCATAAAGCATTAAAAAATGAACTGCAACAGATGCTAGAAAAGTTGGAGAGTTTGGAAAGACTAGTAGAGAACAGACGGGAAGAACAGCAGTCCTTGCAAACGAGATTACATGATTTGCAACAAAAAAGTGCTGTATTGAAAGAACAAGATGCCTATCATTCAACGGGTATGTTGGAGACCGTCACGCAATTAGAGGAAATGGAACTGACAATCAGCCGACTGCAAGAAGAACAGCAATACGTGCAAGAGTTTGTAATTGGTAAAGAATTAACACCGAAGGAAATCGAAAAACAAAGTCATCAAGCAACTGAAGCGAAACAAAAATTGCTGAAAACGATAGAGGTAGAAAAAACTAAACGTCTTCAGCAAGCTAAACGTGTTCAGGAGCACGAACAGCATATGAAACAAGTTAGGCAACAAGTGGACTCTATTTCTGAGCGCTTGAATACGATGAAGATCCAGTTGTCCAGATTAGATACGCAATATGAAACAGTCAAAGATCGCCTAGAAGAAGAATATGGTTTAAGACCAAACGAGTTGCAGATTGAGTCGTCGGACATTCCATTACTTCGCAAAACGGTAGAAGATTGTAAGCAACAACTTGCAAAGATCGGGCCTGTCAATCCCAATGCGATTCAGGAATTCGAGGAAGTATCAGAGCGCCATGAATTTTTACAGTCACAGCGTAATGATTTGGTCGAAGCGAAAAATACGCTGCAAGAGGCAATGGCAGAAATGGATCAAGAAATGAAAAGTCGCTTCGAAACAACATTTGAATCGATCCGAAGTCATTTCCGGCGTGTGTTTAAAGACATGTTTGGTGGCGGAGAAGCGGACCTAGTCTTAACAGATCCTACTAACTTACTGACAACAGGAATTGATATCGTAGCACGACCTCCAGGGAAGAAATTACAGAACTTACGCCTATTATCTGGTGGGGAACGCGCGCTCACTGTGATTTCCTTGCTGTTTTCCATATTGGAAGTCCGTCCTGTGCCATTCTGTATTCTAGATGAAGTGGAAGCAGCGCTGGATGAAGCGAACGTAGTGCGGTATAGTAATTATTTGAAGAAAGTCTCGGAGCAAACCCAGTTCATTGTAATTACGCATCGAAAAGGTACGATGGAAGGCGCTGACGTCCTCTATGGCATCACGATGCAGGAATCAGGCGTCTCCAAATTACTTTCCGTGAAATTGTCTGAAGTAGCAGAAGAAATCAGTAGCTAAGGAGTGAAGGAATGTCTTTCTTTAAGAAAATAAAAGATAAGATTTCAGGTACAAACGAAGCAGTAACGGAGAAGTTTAAAGATGGTCTGACAAAGACTCGAGATTCATTTACATCGAAAGTGAATGATTTAGTATTCCGATTCCGTGTGGTTGATGAAGAATTCTTTGAAGAGCTCGAAGAAGTATTGCTTCAAGCGGATGTTGGATTTGAAACAGTTATGGAATTAATTGATTTACTGAAAGAAGAAGTACAGCGTAAGAACATTAAAGATACAACTGGTATGCAGTCACTGATTTCTGAAAAACTTGTAGAAATCTACAATTCAGGTGAAGAAGTTTCCAATGATTTGAATTTGGAAGAAGGTCGACTGAATGTAATTTTGATGGTTGGAGTGAACGGTGTCGGTAAAACGACAACGATCGGTAAAATGGCCTCACGGTTGAAAAAGGAAGGCAAAACGGTCATGCTCGCTGCTGGGGATACGTTCCGCGCAGGGGCGATAGAACAGCTTGTCGTCTGGGGAGAGCGAACGGGTGTAGAGGTCGTTCGCCAGGCTGAAGGTTCAGATCCAGCTGCAGTTATATTTGATGCAGTTAAAGCAGCAAAGAAGCGCAATGTCGATGTTCTTATTTGTGATACCGCAGGTCGCTTACAAAATAAAGTGAACTTGATGAATGAATTGGAAAAAGTCCATCGTATCATTGGTCGTGAAATTGAAGGTGCTCCTCATGAAGTATTATTAGCATTGGATGCGACGACTGGACAAAATGCATTGATTCAAGCCCAGACATTTAACGAAGTAACGAATGTCACAGGTATTGTATTGACAAAACTAGATGGCACGGCAAAAGGCGGTATCGTGTTAGCGATCCGTAATAAGCTGGACATACCAGTGAAATTTGTCGGTCTTGGTGAAGGTATTGATGATTTACAACCCTTCGATCCAGAGAAATATGTCTATGGATTATTTGCGGATGGATTGGAAATGGAAGAATCTAAAGAAGATGAAGAGGAAATTAAAGAAGACAAGTAAATATACTTGACAGTAGTGTCTGTGCAAGATAATATATAATGGTGACTGAAGGAGGTCGTGATCATGCTTGAAAAAACGACAAGAGTGAACTTCCTCTTTGATTTTTATCAATCATTATTAACTGACAAACAACGTTTATATATGCAATTATATTATTTAGATGATCTTTCTCTCGGTGAAATCGCAGAGCAGTACGGCGTATCGAGACAGGCTGTGTATGACAATGTCAAGCGGACTGAGGCTATGCTCGAGGATTACGAGAAGAAACTCAATCTGTTCGAAAAGCATGAAGGTCGTCTGGAAACCGTAGAGAAGCTAGAGGAAATGGTTCCTACTGTAAATCCAGATCGCTTCATGGAGTTGCTACATACCTTAAAGGATTTTGAATAGGGGGGATTGTCTATGGCATTTGAAGGTCTAGCCGAACGCCTGCAAGGAACGATGAATAAAATCACAGGCAAAGGTAAAATCAACGAAGCTGACGTAAAAGAAATGATGCGTGAAGTTCGTTTTGCGCTAATTGAAGCAGACGTCAACTTGAAAGTCGTTAAACAGTTTGTCAAGACGGTCAGCGAACGCTCAGTGGGACAGGACGTTATGAAGAGTTTGACACCTGGCCAGCAAGTTGTAAAAATTGTTAAAGATGAATTGACGAATCTGATGGGCGGAGAACAAAATCCCATCCAGTTCGCACGTAAATCACCTACCGTTATCATGATGGTGGGGTTGCAAGGTGCCGGTAAAACCACAACGACCGGTAAGTTGGCCACGGTTTTACGCAAAAAGCATAATAAAAAACCTTTGCTTGTTGCAGCGGACATTTATCGGCCGGCAGCGATCCAACAACTTGAAACATTAGGCAAGCAAATCACAGTTCCTGTATTCTCTATGGGAACGGACCAGTCACCTGTTGAAATTGCACGTAAAGCAATGGAAGAGGCGGAACGTGAGCATAATGACGTGGTAATTATTGATACTGCGGGTCGACTTCATGTAGATGAAGCGTTAATGCAGGAATTGAAAGATATTCGTGAGTTAACGAATCCAGATGAAGTGTTCCTTGTAGTGGATGCGATGACAGGTCAAGATGCAGTCAATGTTGCGAAAAGTTTCGACGATACAATTGGAATCACTGGCGTCATCCTGACAAAACTTGATGGAGATACACGTGGTGGTGCTGCTTTATCAATTCGTACTGTCACTGAAAAACCAATTAAGTTTGTCGGTATGGGTGAGAAGATGGACGCGCTTGAGGCATTTCATCCCGAGCGTATGGCATCACGAATCCTTGGTATGGGCGATGTCATGTCATTGATTGAAAAAGCACAAGAAAATGTGGATGAAGATAAAGCGAAAGAGCTTGAGCAGAAGTTGCGCACGCAAAGCTTCACGCTCGATGATTTTCTTGATCAGATGCAACAAGTGAAAAAAATGGGGCCACTCGACGAAATTTTAAAAATGATGCCGGGTGCAAATAAAATCAAAGGCCTCGATAATGCCAAAGTGGATGAGAGTCAGATGGGTCGCGTAGAAGCGGTCATTTATTCCATGACACTTGCAGAACGGGAAAACCCGGAAATTATCAACGCGAGCCGTAAAAAAAGAATTGCTGTAGGATCTGGAACTTCCACTCAGGAAGTGAACCGTTTGCTAAAGCAGTTTGAAGAAATGAAAAAAATGGTTAAGCAAATGACCAATATGCAACAAAAAGGTAAGAAGAAGGGTAAAATGCCTGGTTTTGATGCGTTTTTTAAATAAAATAGAGGGTGTTAAGAAAAAAACCTTTACAAACAAATAAAACCTTGGTAATATACTATCTTGTGTGAAACTATTCGGAGGTGTAGATAATAATGGCAGTTAAAATTCGTCTAAAACGTATGGGAGCTAAGAGATCTCCTTTTTATCGTATTGTAGTAGCTGATGCACGTGCACCACGTGACGGCCGTCAAATCGATCAGGTTGGTACATACAACCCACTTACAAAACCAGCAACAGTTAAGATCGATGAGGAATTGGCTTTGAAATGGCTTCAAGATGGTGCTAAACCATCTGATACAGTTCGTAACTTGTTCTCAGAACAAGGTATCATGGAAAAATTCCATAACGCTAAATACAGCAAGTAATTTGGAGGGGTGGACATGAAGCAGCTGATTGAAACAATTGTAAAACCGTTAGTCGATTACCCAGATGACGTGAAAGTGGTATCTGAAGAACAATCTCAACGAGTCGTTTATCAGTTATCAGTGAATGCGGAAGACATGGGTAAAGTGATCGGGAAGCAAGGTCGTGTGGCAAAAGCGATCCGTACGATTGTTTACTCAGCAGCAGGCAGCCACCACGGCAAAAAAGTGTATTTGGATATCTTGGATTGATCCAAAAGGAAGGAGCCCCGGTTCCTTCCTTTTTTGCACGTATAAATACTTTTATTCATACATTGGAGGCGAAATAATGGAATGGTTTAATGTAGGCACGATCGTTAATACTCATGGTATCAAAGGTGAAGTCCGTGTAATGTCCAAAACAGATTTTCCGGATGAGCGATATCAAGTGGGAAGTGAGCTCGCGATCTTTATGCCAAAAGTAAAAGCACCTACTTTTGTGAAGGTAACAAGTCACCGCAAGCATAAAAACTTTGATTTGCTTACGTTCGAAGGTTATCCGAACATCAATGACGTCGAAAAGTTTCGTGACGGCGTAATTAAAGTATCTGAGAAAGAATTAACAGAACTTGAGGAAAACGAGTTTTACTATCATGAAATCATTGGATGTCGTGTGATTACAGAAACAGGAGAAGAGATCGGTACGGTTTCTGAAATTATTGAAACGGGTGCAAACGATGTGTGGGAAGTAACACCAGCTGAAGGTAAGCCGCATTATATCCCGTATATCGAAGATGTTGTAAAAGACATCGATATCGATGAACAGGTCATCAAAATTGAACTAATGGACGGATTACTTTCATGATGAAAATTGATGTACTGTCTTTGTTCCCTGAAATGTTTGAAGGTGTACTTCATTCCTCTATCATGAAAAAAGCGCAAGAACAACAGGCCGCATCCTTTCAAGTGACGGATTTTCGTGACTACGCAACAAACAAACATAGAAAAGTGGATGACTATCCTTATGGTGGCGGTGCGGGGATGGTGTTAAAACCTGAACCTCTCTTTGCTGCTGTAGAAGCCGTCACTCGCACAAGCGACAGTAAGCCACGTGTGATCTTAATGTGTCCACAAGGTGAGCGGTTTACGCAAAAGAAGGCAGAAGAACTTGCCAAAGAACAGCATCTCGTGTTTATCTGTGGTCACTATGAAGGATATGATGAGAGAATCCGTGAACATTTAGTGACTGATGAGATATCACTTGGTGACTTTGTACTGACAGGCGGAGAAGTTGCCTCCATGGCAATCATTGATAGTGTAGTACGATTGCTCCCTGATGTTCTTGGGAACGACCAGTCGGCTGTCCACGACTCTTTTTCGACGGGGATGCTAGAACATCCGCAATATACTCGACCTGCTACATTCAACGGCCTTGAAGTGCCTACTGTGCTGTTATCGGGCAATCACGCAGAGATTGAGAAGTGGAGAGAAGAGCAAGCTTTCCTCCGCACTGCAGAGCGTCGTCCTGAACTTCTTGAAGAAGCGCCGTTAACGAAACATCAACAAAAACTCTTTCAACAATGGAAGCATAAAAGAGGCTGAATTTGCTTGATTCGTTAACAGGCATATGCTATGATTTACTAAGCGCTTTTTAAGAGCGCCTATTTTACTGTTGTTCCGCTGCAATTCAAGACGTGCAAGAACATCAGAAAAGAAGGAGAGAAAAACATGCAAAAACTAATTGCAGATATTACAAAAGATCAGTTACGCACTGAACACCCTTCATTCCGTCCTGGCGACACACTTCGCTTGCACGTGAAGATCATCGAGGGAACTCGTGAGCGTATCCAGTTATTCGAAGGAATCGTTATTAAGCGTCGTGGTGGCGGAATTAGCGAAACTTTCACAGTACGTAAAATTTCAAACGGTGTTGGAGTGGAGCGTACATTCCCATTACACACACCTAAGCTAGCTCAAATTGAAGTAACTCGTCGCGGTAAAGTTCGTCGTGCGAAGTTGTACTACCTACGTAAGTTACGTGGTAAAGCAGCTCGTATCAAAGAACTACGCTAATAAGATAAACAGAAACGAAGGGGGCCTTGCACTTGGCCTCCTTTCTTTTTGCTCAGAAAGACAATTGACTGTACAATAATAACAGACAAGGCAGGAGGCTAGATTAATGGAAGAGAAAAAAACGAGAAGTGAAGGACTAGAATGGATTAAAGCACTGTTAATAGCGTTTGGATTAGCCGCCATTATTCGTATCTTTTTATTCACACCAATCGTTGTTGACGGTATTTCCATGATGCCGACATTGGAACATGGAGATCGTATGATCGTCAATAAAATCGGTTACACGATTGGTGAACCACATCGCTTTGATATCGTAGTATTCCACGCACCCGAGCAGAAGGATTATATTAAACGTGTAATCGGTCTGCCAGGAGATACAGTAGAGTATAAAGATGATGTACTATATGTAAATGATAAAGCATATGAAGAACCATATCTGGATCAATACAAATCAGAGGTTCAAGATGGAACGCTGACGGAAGATTTCACTCTGCAAGACGTGCCGCAAATCGATGCCCAAACTGTGCCTGAAGATCACATATTTGTAATGGGCGATAACCGTCGGAAGAGTAAAGACTCTAGACATATTGGAGCCGTATCAATCGATGAAGTAATCGGTAGTACGAGTGTAGTGTTCTGGCCGATTAAAGATTTCGGTCTTGTGAAATAACGAAAGGGGACGATTCGAATGACTATTCAATGGTTTCCAGGCCATATGGCGAAAGCGAGACGGGAAGTCACAGAAAAACTGAAGTTAGTCGATATAGTATTTGAATTAATAGATGCGAGACTGCCACTTTCTTCACGTAATCCCATGATAGACGAAGTAACTCAGCATAAACCAAGACTGCTTATTTTGAATAAAATGGACTTGGCTGATGAAATGCAAACGAAGCGTTGGATTACATACTTTGAAAAGCAAGGCTTACGTACAGTCGCGATCAATTCATTTGAAGGCAAAGGCCTACAAACGGTTACAAAAGCGGCAAAAGAAATCTTGCAACCGAAGTATGACCGTATGAAGCAACGTGGCATACGTCCTGGCGCAATCCGTGCAATGATTGTCGGTATACCGAACGTTGGGAAATCTACTTTAATTAATCGATTAGCGAAGAAAAACATCGCAAAAACTGGCAATAAACCAGGTGTAACAAAAGCGCAACAATGGATTAAATTCGAAAAAGAATTAGAACTTCTCGATACACCAGGTGTATTGTGGCCGAAGTTTGAAGATCAACAAGTAGGTTATAAACTGGCATTAACAGGTGCGATCAAGGATTCCGTATTAAATATGGAAGAGCTAGCGGTCTATGCACTTAAGTTTTTAGAATCCTATTACCCTGATAGATTGGCACAGCGCTACGAAATGACAACAGTGGGGGATAATATTCAAACATTGTTTGATAAAATTGGTGAACGTAGAAAAGTATACGGGGTTGGCGGAGAAATTGATTATGATAAAGTAGCAGAAATGATCGTACAGGATATCCGCGACCAGCAAGTAGGCAAATTAACATTCGATTTTCCTGAGGAATTCGAATAATTAGAAGCAACGGCTAGGAACTCTGTTTCCGAACCGTTGCTTTTTTGTCGAAAAAATCATTTAGAAACCGATATACTATATAGACAAACATATTTGAGATGGACAGGTGAAGTAAATGACAACGATACAGCAAATAAAAGATCAATTGATAGAATTACAAGAACCGAATGAGTGGCTTACAGAGCTAGAAACCGACACTAGAAAAGGTGTCCAACAAGCAATTATTCAATGGCGCGCTCGATATAATAAAAAGCAAGCGCTCATTCAAGAATTTCAAAAGAAAAAGGACTTTGATGATTCGTATAAATCTACACGAGTATTGTTATTGGCAGGAATTGATGAAGCCGGAAGGGGACCTCTAGCAGGACCGGTAGTCACGGCAGCTGTTATTCTACCGGAAGATTGCTCTGCTCTCATTGGAGTAGATGATTCGAAGAAGATTTCTAAAGAGAAGCGACAGGAATTCGCTCAGCTAATTAAAGAAAAGGCTGTAGCATACTCCATACACGTTCAATCGGCAAAAGCGATAGATGATTTGAATATTTATCAAGCAACAAAACAATCAATGGAGACAGCTATAAGTCAACTAGACATAGCTCCGCACGCAGTAGTGGCTGACGCAATGAATTTACACACTGCGTGTCCATGTTACTCCGTCGTCAAAGGTGACGAAAAAAGCTTAACTATCGCAGCCGCTTCTATATTAGCTAAAACAACCCGTGATGCCCTGATGAATGAATTACACGAAGAGTTTCCCTGGTATGCATTTAATGAAAATGCAGGATATGGAACAGCAAAACATTTACAAGGGCTTGAAACACATGGGTATTGCGAACATCATCGTAAAACATTTGAACCGATCAAAACGATGTGGAGGAATCGACAATGAATTTAAGTTCTTTATCCGCCTCATCTGCCAGGGCCACGGCTACGGAAACTCAAACGCTTTCTCTGAAAGAAGGACAAATGATACACGGAAAGATCACACAATTATTTCCTGGTCAAATGGCACAAGTACAAGTAGGAAATCATCAGTTGTATGCAAAACTGGAAGTGCCTATGCAGGCAGGAGACAATTATTACTTCAAGGTCAACGGTACAGAACCTGAATTACAATTACAGGTTATTTCGGGGCCGATGCGCGGTGGAGAAGGTCAATCTGCTCAACTGACTCAATTAATGGAATCGTTAAATTTACCTAAAACACAAGAAATGAAAGATATTCTTGCTACGATCATCAAGCAAAAAATTCCTATGACGAAAGAGAATATGCTTGAAGCCGTCAATCTTCTAAAATCCGTACCCGCTGAAATGAAAGCCAACGCACTCGCGACGCTTGGGAAAATTGCTGAAGCGCGACTGCCTTTCACACCCGCTGTGTTTCAATCACTTCTACAAACGCAGACAGGCACGATTGCGCAACAACTCACGACTTTGCTTGCAGCTATCCAAAGCGAGCCTAATCTACCTCCAGCGATGCGTCAGGAGCTTTTAACGACGATGCAAGCTTTATCATCTCCTCTTAATCAAACGGTAGGAAAAGAACTGCTTAATCAAAGTTTAGCTCAGCTGCTGGATCCACAAGCGGGGAAAACAGATCGATTTGCTGCGTTACAACTATTAAAAAATGCCGACATACTGCCAGCACGAACTTCATTGGCTAACTTACCACAAGTGTTGGCTGAATTAGTAACGAAAGCGAGTATGCAATCTCCCAACTCAGCAAGCGCCATGGCGAATCAAATGGAAACGGGTAAAACTATACAGTCCCTAATGAATCAGCTGAGTCAAACACCTATATCAAATCAACAAACAGTAAAAACTCTTGTGCAAAATATCACGCAGCAATTAACTACTACCGTACTTCCTGAACCTGTGAAAAATGCATTGCAGACGGTGATTAATCAGTTAACGCAACAACCGATGACAGACAGTTCTAAAGCAGCTGTCGTGGAGCAATTTAATAAAGTATTTACTCAAGCTAACACATCGGCAACCACTCCACTTGCAGCAACAAATAACGTAGCGCAACAAGCTACAAATGCCCCCGCTACCGTACAAACTGTACAAGCGGCTATTGGGCAATTAAGCCAAGCACCTGCAGCAGATCACCAAGCGGTCAAAGCAATTGTACAGAATTTAACGCAACAATTGCATTCTAATCCTGTTATGCCGGAATCGATGAAAACGGCATTGCAGAACGTCTTGGATCAATTTGCGCAACAACCGATGACAGAAGGGGCTAAAACAGTATTAGTCGAACAGCTTAGCCAGACAGTAGTACAACAAGCAAGCAAACAAGAAACAACTGCTGTGCCCCTACAGCAACAAGCTGCTATAAAGGAAGTACAACAATCCATCCCATCGCTTATGGTACCCACTGAAAAAGTTGATGAAGCCATTCGTGCATTAATGCAGTCCGCTGAAAAGTCGGAAAATGCTCAAGTGAAACAAATGATTCAAGCAGCTGAAGTACGCGTATCGCAAACGATGAACGGACCTATCATGAAAGAAGCCCTGCAACATGTATTGAGTACATTAGGTATGAATTATGAAGCCGTGCTTGGTGGTAAAGAACCTGACTTAGCTAATTTGGCAAGTACGTTAAAACCGCAATTACTGGCCATGCTACAAGATCCTACGTTATCACCGCCGCTACGTGATGCAGCAGAGACCATGGTGTTGCGTATGAACGGCACAGTACTCCAATCAGGAGATACAGGCTTACAACAACAACTAATTATGCAAGTACCACTTGAAATGTTCGGAAAAAAAATCGATGCCACTCTGCAATGGAATGGTCGTATGAAAGAAAATGGCAAAATCGATCCTGCATTCGCTCGAATATTGTTTTATTTGGAATTGGAGTCACTGTCGACTACGTTAGTTGATATGCATGTGCAAAACAAAGTGGTTAACTTGACGATATTTAACGAATTATCTTCGTTAAAAACAATTGGTTCAAATTTCCAAAGTTTGTTAAAAGAAGGTCTTGAAGGAGCGGGTTATAAACTATCTGGTGTTACTTTTAAGCCTTTCAATGAACAGCAACAAATTGCTCAAAAGCCAACTAGTCCCTTCCATTTAGATGAAGGAGGAGTGGATTACAGAATATGAAAGAAGAACAGCGATTTACACGAAAAGAAGCTATTGCGCTTTCCTACGACCCTGAAGTTTCGGACGCGCCGAAAGTACTGGCTAAAGGAAAAGGAAAAATCGCAGAGAATATTCTTGAACGTGCACTAGAGCATGACATTCCTGTACAAGAAGATCCAAGTCTATTGGAGTTACTTGGTCAATTAAACGTTAACGAAACAATTCCTGAAGAATTATATCAGGCGGTTTCTGAAGTTTTTGCTTATATATATCGTTTAGATCGTGAGAAAAGCGGTAAGCAATAAGAGTCCATTTGAATTATTGGAAATTATAGAATTTAGTTTTACAATAGTGATTCTTGGACAATGTGTGACGATTTGATTACAATAAAACAGTAGTTGAGCTTCAAGCAATTGTAAATCGAATGGAGGCAGTACGTATGAACATCCATGAATATCAAGGGAAGCAGCTATTAAGAGATTACGGAGTGGCTGTTTCGAAGGGCCGTGTCGCATTTTCGCCAAAAGAAGCAATGACAATAGCGAAAGAAATCGGTACAGAGCCTATTGTGGTAAAAGCGCAAATACATGCGGGTGGACGCGGTAAAGCAGGCGGAGTTAAGATCGTGAAAAGTCTTGATGAAGTGCGTGCGGTAGCTGCTGATTTAATCGGTACGCAACTCGTAACACACCAAACAGGTCCTAAAGGACAAGAAGTCAAACGTCTTCTTGTTGAAGAAGGAATCGATATCGAAAAAGAATTTTATATCGGCCTTGTCGTAGACCGGGCAACAGATCGTGTAACATTGATGGGATCTGCAGAGGGTGGCGTAGAAATCGAAGAAGTGGCAGAAAACAGCCCTGAGAAGATTTTCTACGAAGTGATCGATCCAGTAGTCGGGTTGGTTCCTTTCCAAGCACGTCGTATGGCGTTCAATATGGAAATCCCAAGTAATCTAATCAATAAAGCAGTAAGTTTCTTCCTAGGTTTATATAAAGTATTCAGCGAAAAAGATGCATCAATCGTTGAAATTAATCCACTTGTCGTAACAAAAGATGATCGTGTACTTGCATTGGACGCGAAATTCAACTTTGACGATAATGCTACATTCCGTCATAAAGACATTATGGAATTACGTGACTATGATGAAGAGGATCCGAAAGAAATCGAAGCATCCAAGCATGACTTAAGCTATATTTCTTTAGATGGAAATATCGGTTGCATGGTAAATGGAGCCGGTTTAGCTATGGCTACAATGGATACGATTCATTTCTACGGCGGAGAACCCGCTAACTTCTTGGATGTTGGGGGCGGCGCAAAGAAAGAAAAAGTAGCGGCTGCTTTCAAAATCATATTATCAGATCCAAAGGTAAAAGGTATTTTTGTTAATATCTTTGGCGGAATCATGAAATGTGACGTAATTGCTGAAGGTGTAATTGAAGCTGCTAAAGAAGTAGGACTTCAAGTGCCACTTGTTGTACGTCTTGAAGGAACGAATGTAGAACGCGGGAAAGCCTTGCTGAAAGAATCAGGCATCAATATTGTTGCTGCAGATTCCATGGCAGAAGGCGCGAAAAAAATCGTCGAGTTGATAGGATAAGAAAGGCAGGTACAAATCATGAGTATTTATGTAAATAAAGATACAAAAGTAATTGTACAAGGAATTACAGGTTCCACTGCCCTGTTCCATACACAGCAAATGTTGGAATATGGTACGAAAATTGTCGCTGGCGTAACGCCTGGCAAAGGCGGTCAGACGGTGGAAGGCGTGCCGGTATTTGACACTGTAGAAGAAGCAGTTAAAGAAACAGGCGCAACAGTTTCCATCATTTATGTTCCTGCACCATTTGCAGCGGATGCAATTATGGAAGGTGTAGATGCAGAACTTGAAATGACCATCTGTATTACCGAGCACATTCCTGTACTTGATATGATTAAAGTGAAGCGTTATATGGAAGGGAAAAATACTCGATTGATCGGTCCAAACTGTCCAGGTGTTATCACGGCAGACGAGACAAAAATCGGTATTATGCCTGGCTATATCCATACAAAAGGTCACGTGGGCGTAGTTTCTCGTTCAGGTACACTAACGTATGAAGCGGTTCATCAGTTAACGCAAGAAGGAATTGGTCAAACTACAGCTGTCGGAATTGGTGGAGACCCGGTAAATGGTACTAACTTTATCGACGTCTTGAAAGCATTCAATGAAGATCCAGAAACATATGCAGTAGTTATGATCGGTGAAATTGGTGGTACTGCAGAAGAAGAAGCAGCCGCTTGGATTAAAGAAAATATGACGAAGCCTGTTGTAGGCTTTATCGGTGGTCAAACGGCGCCTGAAGGTAAGCGCATGGGACACGCAGGAGCTATAATTTCCGGTGGTAAAGGTACAGCCGCTGATAAAATTAAAGCTCTTGAAGAAGCTGATGTTCAAGTCGCAGAAACACCTTCTGTCATAGGTGAAACATTAATCAAGGTTCTGAAAGAAAAAGGACTATACGAGAAATGTAAAACGAAGTAAACTGAAAGGAGTAGCTTAATCGCTGCTCCTTTTTTTCGTGCTCATGCTTGTAGTGTCGAATAGAGGAGAATTCGATGCTATATACTAATCAGCAACGTCATTTACTTAACTTACATTATATCCATCCTGTACCATTTAATCGTTTCACTAAGTTATTACAGGAAAATCCTTCATTAGAAAACTTACATTCTTATTCTGCGCTTCACTGGTCGTATATTTTTAACTTACCGGTGGCGAAAACTGAAGAGTTTCCTATGAAATTTAAGGAAATATCCGAACTACCTATTGTGGAGCTATTAAGAGAAATAGGATGCTTTCCTATTCCATATTTTCATTCTGATTACCCTGAAGAACTGAAACAATTATGCGATTCACCTGCTGTTCTATATGGCAAAGGAAATATTGATTTATTGAAAATACATCCTCGCGTGGGAATAATCGGCTCTCGCAAAGCTACTGACTACTCTAGGAAAGCGCTAGCGTTTATTGTTCCCCCACTTGTTGATCATCACATACCAATTGTGTCAGGGTTAGCAGACGGTGCAGACACTATGGCACATCAAGCAGCGATTGAATATGGTGGGGATACGATCGGTGTATTAGGTCATGGATTTTCTCATATGTATCCAAAAAAGAATCAGCGAATAGCTGAGGAAATGGCGAGAAATCACCTGCTTGTAACTGAATACCCACCGTACTTTCCCCCTGCAAAATGGACTTTCCCTATGCGCAATCGGATCATCAGCGCATTATCCAGCGCGTTAGTCATTACGGAGTCTGTCGAAAGAAGCGGAACGATGAGTACAGTCGAGCATGCGCTTGATCACGGAAAAGAAATTTTTGCAGTGCCAGGCGCTATAGATTCTCCTCTTTCTGCAGGTCCGAATAGGCTGTTAGATGAAGGAGCCAAGCCATTGTGGAGTGGTTATCAAATTATTGATTCCTTACAGTAAATCGGTATATCCTATTTTTGTAAAATGTTTAAAAGGTTGCATTATCATGAAAACTGTTATACATTTTGCAACAGATATTCTTTTGCTGAATAAATATAAAGAAATCTCTCTGAGGAGGGAACGATATGGCAGATTACTTAGTAATAGTGGAATCGCCTGCTAAAGCGAAAACGATTGAACGTTACTTAGGAAAAAAGTATAAAGTTAGTGCATCACTTGGTCATTTACGTGATTTACCCCGCAGTCAAATGGGAGTAGATACCGAAAATAATTATGAACCGAAGTATATAACGATTCGTGGAAAAGGTCCGATACTTCAAGAATTAAAAAAAGAAGCAAAAAAAGCGAAGAAAATATTTCTCGCGGCTGACCCGGATCGCGAAGGGGAAGCAATAGCTTGGCATTTATCGCATCAATTGGGAGTGGATATTGAATCAGATTGCCGCGTAGTCTTCAATGAAATCACAAAAGATGCAATCAAGGAATCATTTAAGCATCCGCGTCCTATTGATATGGACTTAGTGGATGCGCAACAAGCTAGAAGAATCCTGGACAGATTGGTAGGCTATAACATTAGCCCGATCCTTTGGAAGAAAGTAAAAAAAGGATTATCCGCGGGACGAGTACAGTCAGTTGCATTACGATTAATCATTGACCGAGAAAATGAAATCAATGCATTTGAACCGGAAGAGTACTGGTCGATCACATCCCAGTTTACTAAAGGTGATAAAACTTTTGAAGCGCAATTTTATGGTGATGCTTCAGAAAAAGTCAAATTGACAAACCAAGAACAAGTAGAAAAGATAGTCAATTCAATCAAACCGGATGAATTTGAAGTATCGAAAGTAGTAAAGAAAGAACGTAAACGTAATCCTGCTTTACCGTTTACAACCTCATCGCTTCAGCAAGAAGCAGCCCGAAAGCTGAACTTCCGTGCAAGAAAAACGATGATGCTCGCGCAACAATTATATGAAGGAATTGCAATTGGAAAAAAAGAAGGTACAGTTGGTTTAATTACGTATATGCGTACCGACTCGACAAGAATTTCCGATACAGCAAAAGAAGAAGTAAAATCATTCATCCACACGATGTACGGGGAAGAGTTTATTTCAACTAGTACCAAAAAGGCGAAAGCTAAAGCAAAGACGCAGGACGCGCACGAAGCTGTACGGCCAACTTCTGCTATGCGGACACCAGATGCGATGAAAGCGTTCTTATCAAGAGATCAGTATCGCTTATACAAACTCATTTGGGAACGGCTTGTTGCAAGTCAAATGGCGCCAGCAGTTTTGGATACTGTAACCGCAGATTTCTTAAATGAGGATATTCGATTTAGAGCATCGGGTTCTCAAGTGAAATTTCCGGGCTTCATGAAAGTTTATATCGAAGGCAATGATGATCAACAAGAAGAAAAAGAAAATATTTTACCGCCTCTTGAAGAAGGAGAACGTATTAAATACGCGGACGTGGATCCGAAACAGCACTTCACACAGCCGCCACCAAGATATTCGGAAGCTCGCCTAGTGAAGACACTTGAAGAACTAGGTATAGGTAGACCTTCTACGTATGCACCGACACTTGATACCATTCAAAAACGTGGGTATGTTACCTTGGATGCTAAACGCTTTATTCCAACAGAACTTGGAGGAATCGTTCATCAGGCGGTAAATCAATATTTCCCGGACATCATTGATATTGAATTCACGAGACAAATGGAACAGCGTCTTGACCATGTCGAAGAAGGCGAAATAGAGTGGCGAACAGTAATCGATGAATTCTATCGTGATTTCGAAAAACACGTAGAAGTTGCAGATGCTGAAATGGAGAAAATTGAAATCAAGGATGAACCAGCGGGTGAGGATTGTGAGAAATGTGGTTCGCCGATGGTTTATAAGATGGGTCGCTATGGAAAATTCATGGCTTGCTCTAATTTCCCAGATTGCCGTAATACAAAAGCCATTATTAAGCCGATTGGCGTGACGTGTCCGAAGTGTAAAGAAGGCGAAGTTGTCGAGCGTAAGAGTAAGACGAAGCGAATCTTCTTCGGTTGTGATCAATACCCTGAATGCGATTATGTTTCATGGGATAAACCGATTTCGAGACCCTGTCCAAAATGTCAGAACACAATGGTCGAAAAACGCTTGAAAAAAGGTGTTCAGATCCAATGTACAGAATGTGATTACAAAGAAGAACCACAAAGCTAAAAAAACATCAAAGTAAATCAGTATAATGAGAAAGAGGTAGTTGAAATGACGCAAACTGTAAATGTGATCGGAGCAGGTTTAGCCGGTAGCGAGGCTGCTTGGCAATTGGCTAATAGGGGAGTTCAGGTGAAACTATTTGAAATGCGCCCAGTGAAGCAAACGCCTGCCCACCACACAGATAAATTTGCGGAATTAGTATGTAGCAATTCCCTACGTGCCAACAATCTGACAAATGCAGTCGGTGTGATTAAAGAAGAGATGCGCCAATTCAATTCTTTGATCATTCAAGCCGCGGATGCTTGTGCCGTACCTGCTGGCGGCGCGCTTGCAGTAGATCGTCATGAATTCGCTAACAACGTCACTGAAAAGATCCGTACCCATCCGAACATAGAAGTAGTCAATGAAGAAGTAACAAAATTACCTGAAGGCATTACGGTAATTGCATCAGGTCCACTGACGTCCCCGGCGTTAGCGGAAGAAATACGACAACTGACAGGTGAAGATTACTTATATTTTTATGATGCAGCGGCGCCGATTGTAGAGGCAGATTCGATCGATATGGATAAAGTTTACTTGAAGTCACGTTATGATAAAGGCGAAGCGGCATATTTAAATTGCCCTATGAATGCGGAAGAATTCGAACGTTTCTATGAAGCGTTAATTTCAGCTGAAGTAGCCCCTTTAAAAGACTTTGAAAAAGAACTGTATTTTGAAGGATGTATGCCGATTGAAGAAATGGCGAAGCGCGGTGTGAAAACGATGTTATTCGGTCCATTGAAACCGGTTGGTCTTGAAAATCCTAAAACGGGAAGAGAACCAAAAGCAGTTATTCAGTTACGACAGGATAATGCAGCGGGAACATTGTATAATTTGGTTGGATTTCAGACACATTTGAAATGGGGAGCACAGAAAGAAATATTACAAATGATCCCGGGATTAGAAAATGTAGATATTGTGCGTTATGGGGTCATGCATCGTAATACATTCATCAACTCTCCTAGAGTATTGAACTGCACATACCAACTGAAATCAAAACCAACGATCTTGTTTGCAGGTCAAGTTACTGGCGTAGAAGGTTATGTAGAATCAGCAGGTTCAGGGTTGATAGCGGGTATTAATGCGGCGCAATTGGCGAAGAGCGAGAAGCCGGTCCGATTCCCTAGAGAAACGGCCCTCGGTAGCATGGCTCGCTACATCACGGAAGCTGATCCGAATAACTTCCAGCCAATTAATATCAACTTCGGGTTGTTCCCTGAACTGAATAGACGATATAGAACAAAATCTGAACGTGCAAACAAACATGCGACACGTGCGTTAGATGCACTACAAGAATTCAAATCAACAACAAATATATAATGATCACATCATCTAATATGTTTGAAATTAAACTGAAGATAGGACTCCATCTAATCGGAGCTCTATCTTCAGTTTTTGAGTTGTATTTAAACGGTGCAACTTCTTCATCGATATAACGTCTTGTAGTTAGGAAGAAACGATCATACATATAATGTATAAGTAGTTGGAAGTTAAACTAATTTGACCGTTATGTGACGGAAATACTTCATAAATACAGATATGATCAGGAATCAGTTTTCAAAGTTGCCCAAATTTCCTTGCTATTGTATAGTGTTTTATGGACAACATTTAGATTAAATATTCTATTCCCAATTATTTGCAACCAATAATCTTTCGAAGCTTCAGGTGCACGTTGTACGATGATAAATTCGTATCGAGGTGATAAAATGATTCCTGAAATAGAACAACTAGCAAAAGAATACGTATCCTATATTCGTCTGGAGAAAAATTATTCATCCTATACCGTCGCAGAATATGAAAAAGATCTTCAAGATTTTTTATTATTCTTGCAGCAAGAGAAAATCGATGCGTTGGATGATGTTAATTATCCTGTAGCTAGATTGTATGTTACCCGTTTATATGATCGTTCGTACGTTAGAACGAGTATCTCTAGAAAAATATCAGCTATCCGATCTTTTTTTAAATTCATTAATGCTCGATATGGAATTGAAGATCAGGCATTTCGATTATTGTATCATCCGAAGCAAGAAGAACGTCTTCCTGCTTTTTTCTATCAACAAGAGTTGGAGAAATTATTTGATGCCACGATGGGTGAAGATTTTCGGTCATTACGGGATCGCGCTCTACTTGAGATGCTTTATGCAACCGGTATCCGTGTAGGTGAATTAGTGGAAATCGAAGTGCAAGATGTGGATCATTATTTAGGAATTGTGAAAGTAATGGGTAAAGGACGAAAAGAACGTTTTGTGCCGTTCGGGAGTTTTGCAGGGAAAGCATTGCAAAACTATATAGACAGTAGTCGTCCACGATTAATGAAGCAAAAGAAACATACGAAGTTATTTGTTAATCTACGTGGGGATCCATTAACAGATCGTGGTGTACGCTATGTACTAGATGACTTGATGAAGAAGGCATCATTGCATACCAATATTTCACCACATATGATCCGTCATACGTTTGCGACACACTTGCTCAGTGCTGGTGCCGATCTTCGGTCAGTACAGGAACTACTAGGGCACAGTCATCTGTCGTCAACTCAGGTCTATACCCATATCACAAATGAACACTTACGCCAGACTTATTTACAAACGCACCCTCGTGCTTAGGAGGAACTATAATGGAATTTCATGCAACAACGATATTTGCTATTCATCATGATGGGCAATGTGCTATGTCAGGAGACGGGCAAGTGACGATGGGTGAGTCAGTCGTCATGAAACATACAGCAAAGAAAGTTCGCAGATTGTTTAATGGTAAAGTCTTAGCTGGTTTTGCTGGTTCTGTAGCAGATGCATTTACGTTATTTGATTTGTTTGAAGCAAAACTGAATGAATACGACGGTAATCTTCAAAGAGCTTCTGTTGAACTTGCCAAAGAATGGCGTGGGGATCGAATACTGCGTAAACTAGAGGCATTGTTACTTGTTATGGATAAAAACACACTATTGCTTGTCTCAGGTACTGGCGAAGTAATAGAACCGGATGACGGGGTATTGGCAATCGGATCGGGTGGTAATTATGCTCTAGCTGCTGGACGTGCATTGAAAAAACATAGCAGTGAATTGACAGCAGAAGAAATTGCGAAGATTTCACTAGAGACAGCAGCCGATATTTGCGTGTTTACTAATCATAATATTATCGTGGAGGTGCTTTAACTAATGAAGCAAGAAATGACTCCTAAAGCGCTCACGGCGTATTTAAACCGTTTTATTATTGGGCAGGAAAAAGCAAAGAAGGCAGTGGCAGTTGCTATGCGTAATCGATACCGCCGTATGCAATTAACACCTGAAGAACAGGAAGAAGTCATACCCAAAAACATTTTGATGATTGGGCCTACAGGTGTCGGGAAAACAGAAATTGCTCGAAGAATTGCAAAGTTAATTCATGCACCCTTCGTAAAAGTGGAAGCGACAAAGTTTACGGAAGTAGGCTATGTGGGACGAGATGTTGAGTCCATGATTCGTGATTTAACTGAAGTGGGAGTGCGTATGGTTAAAGAAGATATGCGCGAAGCGGTTAGAACACAGTCTCAAAAGCTGGCGGAAGAACGTTTAGTGAAATTACTTGTTCCTGAAGCGAAAAAGAATACAGAAGGTCAAAATCCATTTGAAATGTTTTTTGGTCAAAAGACACAACCTGAACCAGTGCAAACAGAAGATCAATCTGAGATTAGACGAAAGCGTTCAGACATTGCAGATCAGCTAGCTAATGGTCAAATAGAAGAAAAAATGGTGACAGTAGAAGTGCAAGCGCAACAACCTTCTTTATTTGATGCGTTGCAAGGGTCTGGTATGGATCAAATGTCGGGCATGCAAGACGCTCTATCATCACTCATGCCGAAGAAGAAAGTTCAGCGTCGCATGAAAGTAAAAGACGCGAGAATCGTATTGGAAGCAGAAGAAGCGGATAAGTTAATTGATCAAGATGAAGTGGCACGCAAGGGGATTGAATTAACAGAACAAGCGGGAATTATTTTCCTTGATGAAATGGATAAAATCGCAAGTAGCAACCAAAAGTCTTCTGGTGAAGTATCTCGCGAAGGTGTACAACGCGATATTTTGCCAATCGTCGAAGGTTCTACAGTCACAACAAAATACGGGGCTGTTAAGACAGATTATATTTTGTTCATTGCTGCTGGAGCCTTCCATATGTCGAAGCCATCTGATATTATTCCGGAGCTTCAAGGTAGATTCCCAATTCGTGTAGAATTAGACAAATTGACAAAAGATGATTTTGAGCGCATACTGCGAGAACCGGATTTTTCTTTATTAAAACAATATGAACGCCTTCTTGCGACAGAAGAAGTTGAAATTGAATTTACAGACGAAGCGATCAGCAAGCTGGCTGAAATTGCATACGAAGTAAATAATGAAACAGAAAATATTGGTGCTAGAAGATTGCATACGATTTTGGAAAAGTTGCTAGAAGATTTATCATTCGAAGCGGCAGAAATCAGCCCTGCATCTATCAAGATTACACCAGCCTATGTGGACGAAAAGCTGGATGGAATTGTAAAGAACAAAGATTTGTCACATTTTATTCTATAAGGGAGTCGTAATAGTTTATTTAACGATTGAAAACCTTTAGAATATTCATTAAAGTCAGAAGAAATCCTTGAGGAGGAACAATAGAAATGAGCTTATTAGTTAAAACAAGAAAAATTAATGCAATGTTACAAAAAGGTGCAGGCGGTCCTGTTAACTTTAAAGAGATGGCGGAAGAGCTAAGTGACGTAATTGATTGTAACGCGTTTATCGTAAGCAGAAGAGGTAAATTACTTGGTTTAGAAATCCGCCACCAAATCGACAATGATCGCATGAAGAAAATGTTTGAAGATCGTAAATTCCCTGAGGAGTATACGACTCGCTTGTTCCAGATTAATGAAACGTCTCCAAACATTGATATCGAGAGCGAACATACAGTATTCCCTATCGAAAACAAAGAACTATTCCAAGACGGTTTAACTACGATCGTACCAATTATTGGTGGCGGCGAGCGCTTGGGTACTTTGATTCTTGCCAGACTAAAAGAAGGATTCACAGAAGATGATCTAATTCTTGCTGAATACGGTGCGACAGTAGTCGGTATGGAAATCTTACGTGAGAAATCTGAAGAAATTGAGCATGAAGCACGCAGTAAAGCTGTCGTGCAAATGGCGATCAACTCATTGTCTTACAGTGAGCACGAAGCAATCGAACACATCTTCAAAGAATTAGACGGTAACGAAGGACTTCTTGTAGCTTCTAAAATTGCCGATCGAGTTGGAATTACGCGTTCAGTCATCGTAAATGCGCTTCGTAAATTAGAAAGTGCTGGCGTTATTGAATCACGTTCTTTAGGAATGAAAGGTACGTATATTAAAGTATTGAATGATAAATTCCTCGAAGAACTTGAAAAGCATAATTCATAAAAAATATTGCCACTAAAAAATATATCTAAGAACTGAAGTGAGATCCGTAACCGCGGACTTTGCTTCAGTTTTTTTTAGTTTCTAAATACTTTGTGTTCATGTATCTAGTGTGGAAGAACTATACCATTTCAACAAGAAAGGTCATTATTTTCATAAAGTTTGTTACGTTCATTAAAAAAGTTGCTTCACAGAAGAAAAAGGAAATACTGTCTGCTAAAAATATTATGTTTACATTATATGAGCTTATACGACAAAAAACGTAAGCAACCCACTAAATAGATCATATTAATTAAGTAGTAATATTGATTTACATGATATAAAGTAACGAGATGATTTATGTTTATTACTATGAATCTGGTAAAATAGTTACTTTATACTATGAAATGTTTTAGAAAACATTGGACAAAAATCATTAATCTCCGCTACAATAGAGTAGTAGTATCATGAAAAATATCCTTTTTCTACAAACTTATTAGTGAAGAACAATATTAATCAATAAAACTCTATTAAAAACCATGAAGATTGAACTAAATGAGGAAAGGGTGGGAGACGATGGAGATTTATGGCGGGACCATCAACCTGCTTGAAAAAGGTTTGGACTACTCTTCTGCAAAAGGCAAGGCGATTTCGCAAAATATAGCGAATGTAGACACGCCGAACTATAAAACGAAGAATGCTAACTTTAAAGAGGTATTTTCCAGTGAAAAAAGTAAAGGTCTTGAAGCTTATAAGACTGATTCAAAACATATAGACTTTACCCATTCAGCATCGAGTAAAGTATTCGATGTATCTGCTTTGCGTTATCGACAAGATCGTAATGGTGTGGATATGGACAAAGAACAAGCGGATTTAGCAGCTAATCAAATATATAACTCTGCTTTGATTGAACGATTAAATGGCAAATTCAATTCATTACAGAGTGTTATTAAGGGAGGTCGTTAATCATGAGTATTTTTCATAGTCTAAATTCATCGACTTCTGCATTAACAGCTCAACGGTTACGGATGGATGTTATCTCGTCCAATATGGCGAATGTCGATTCAACTAGGGCGAAGCAAGTAGATGGCGAATGGCAGCCATACAGAAGGAAAACAGTTACCTTACAACCCAAGGAAGGTCAATTCTCCTCATTCCTACAAGTAGCTAAAGGAGTTCATTCGCATGGGAATGCAGGAAATGGTGTGGCAGTAACACGTGTCAAAGAAGACCGAGAAACTCCATTTAAATTGGTGTTCGACCCATCACATCCAGATGCTAATGATGAAGGGTATGTCGAAATGCCGAATATTGACCCTTTACGCGAAATGATTGATTTAATGTCTGCTACTCGATCGTATGAAGCGAACGTAACGGCGTTGAATGCAAACAAATCCATGCTGATGAAAGCGTTGGAGATCGGAAGATAAATATATTAGTAATTTATTAGGAGTGAACTAGATGGCGATTCAATCTATTACAGGTGCAATGCCTGCTATGTCGATCCAACAATCTGACATGAAAGCACAAAGGACACCTTTTGAGGCTCAACAGAACTTCTCAGCAATGTTAAATGATGCAATTCATCAAGTGGATCAAACACAAAAAGTCTCAGATACTATGACAGCTAAACTTGTTAAGGGTGAAGATGTCGATTTACATAATGTGATGATTTCGGCACAAAAAGCGAGTATCGCATTAAATGCAACAGTAGAAATGCGTAATAAAGTCGTAGAAGCATACCAAGAAATCATTAGAATGCCTGTCTAACAGATAGAAAGCACTAGGTAGAAGCGGAATCGTGCCTAGTGAGGCTGACCGGGGGATTAGAATGAAAGAAAGATTGACAAAACTCAGAGCAGATCTTAAAGCCTTCTGGGGAAGTCGAACAAAAAATCAAAAAATTATATATATAGTGACAGCGGCCAGTGTAATCGCGCTGGCGGTTTTTTTGACAGTGGCTTTGTCACGTACTACGTATGTAACACTTTATTCAGAAGTATCACCATCTGAAATCGGTCGCATAAAAGAAGTGCTAGACGGTCAGGGCGTTCCTTATCTTGTAGAGCCTGGCGGTACAGCGATATCTGTGCCTGAGAAGCAACTAGATAACTTGCGAGTTTCACTTGCGGCAGAAGGTTTCCCAGACTCTGGACTGATCGACTATTCATTCTTCTCGGATAACGCAGGGTTTGGTACTACAGATAATGAATTCAATATGATTAAGCTTGCTGCGATGCAAACAGAATTAGCTAATCTAATAAAGGGTATAGAAGGTATTAAGGACGCAAAAGTTATGCTTACTTTACCGACAGAAGGAATCTTCGTAAACGATACTACATCCGAAGCTAGTGCAGCGATCATGTTGAAGACGAATCCAGGACAAAGTTTTTCGGAACAACAAATCACATCACTTTATAATCTAGTTTCAAAAAGCTTACCTAACCTATCCAATGATAATATCGTCATACAGAACCAATATTTTGAGTACTTTGATCTAAAAGATTCAGGAGATTCTTATGGAGCTAGTGTGACGGATCAAATGGGCGTGAAAAAGACCATTGAACGCGACTTGCAACGACAGGTTCAAATGATGCTCGGTACATTGATGGGGCAAGATAAAGTAGTTGTATCGGTTACGACAGATATTGACTTCAAGAAAGAACAACGTGAAGAAAACTTGGTTACGCCAGTAGATCCCGAAAACATGGAAGGTATTGCTCTTAGTGTGCAACGGATAACGGAATCATTCTCTGGTACGAATCCGGCAGTAGGTGGAACCCCTGAAGGAGAAGACCCTACCGATAATCGTACGACTTATGTAGAAGGTGAAGGCGGAGACGGAGATTACGAACGTCTTGAAGAAACTATTAATAATGAAGTGAACAGAATTAAAAAAGATATAGTAGAGAGCCCGTACAAAATTAGCAATATCGGTATTCAAGTTATGATCGAACCTCCAACTGCAGATGATCCAACTTCATTAGCTCCAGAAGTTAGACAAGATGTTGAACGTATTTTGGAGACTATTGTACGTACATCCTTGGATAAAGAAGCAGCTGGGGAATTAACGGATGAAATACTGGCCGAAAAAATCGCGGTTTCCGTTCAACCACTTAAAGGCAAGAATATCGCGTTTGAAGATACGAAGACAGTGATTCCTTGGTGGGCGTATTTAATTGGCGGTGTATTACTGCTAGCAGTTATCGTTCTCGTCGTGCTGTTCTTGCGTAAGAGACGTAATGAAGCAGCAATGGATGAAGAGCTCGCGATGGAACAAGCTCAAGCCCAATTAGATTCCGTCCAAATTGATGACATCAACTTGGAAACAGAAACAGAGGCGACAGCAAGAAGAAAACAACTAGAAAAAATGGCTAAAGATAAACCGGAAGAATTCGCAAAGTTATTGCGAACATGGATTGCCAAGGAGTAATGGAGGGGTATTAGTTGGTTAAGAAAGATAAAGTCATGTCAGGTAAACAAAAAGCTGCCTTATTGCTCATCTCTCTTGGGCCAGAAGTTTCGGCTTCAGTCTATAAGCATTTGAATGAAGAAGAGATCGAGCAACTGACGTTGGAGATTTCGGGTGTGAAAAAAGTCGAATCCTCTGTAA
Source organism: Sporosarcina sp. P17b (assembly GCF_002743115.1). Classification (NCBI taxonomy): domain Bacteria; kingdom Bacillati; phylum Bacillota; class Bacilli; order Caryophanales; family Caryophanaceae; genus Sporosarcina; species Sporosarcina sp. P17b. Next base: position 187,991 of record NZ_PDYP01000001.1, read on the forward strand.
AAGAAGAAATTATTGAAGAATTTCATAATATCGCTCTTGCGCAGGATTATATTTCACAAGGCGGTATTGGCTATGCCAAGACAGTTCTTGAAAAAGCACTCGGAAAAGACCATGCCCAAGCTATTATTAACCGTTTGACCTCTTCACTTCAAGTGCGACCGTTTGATTTCGCTAGACGTGCAGAACCATCACAGATTTTAAACTTTATACAAAATGAACACCCACAGACAATCGCGTTGATTTTATCTTATTTGGAAGCGGAGCAGGCAGGATTGATCCTGTCACAACTCCCACAAGAAATGCAAGCCGATATAGCAAAACGCATTGCTACAATGGAATCTACTTCGCCGGAAGTAATCAGTGAGATTGAAGCAGTCCTTGAACGAAAATTATCTTCTACTGTTACCCAGGACTTTACCGAAACAGGTGGAGTAGACGCAGTCGTGGAAGTGTTGAATGGTGTAGACCGTTCGACAGAAAAAACGATTCTCGATGCGCTTGAAATTCAAGATCCTGAACTTGCAGAAGAAATTCGCAAGAGAATGTTTGTCTTTGAAGATATCATCACATTGGATAACCGTTCCATTCAGCGTGTTATTCGTGATTGTGAAAATGAAGATTTGATTTTAGCAATGAAAGTATCAAGCGAAGAAGTAAAAGATATATTATTTAAGAACATGTCACAACGTATGGCAGAGTCATTCAAGGAAGAAATGGATGTTATGGGGCCGGTACGACTTCGTGATGTAGAAGAAGCGCAATCCCGTATCGTCGGAATCATCCGTAGACTTGAAGATGCAGGAGAAATCATCATAGCGCGTGGTGGAGGAGATGACATCATTGTCTAATCTGTTTCGATCCGAGCGTACGGTAATGAATCAAAGTCCTACAAAAGAAATTTTAATCCGTAACTTGCAACCTTCACAACCGGTTGAAGAGACAGTGGAGCCGGTAAGTATGGGTAAAGTATTCATGGAACGCAATCGCTTATTGCAGGAGATGGAGCAACGTAAAAGCATAGTAGATACCGAAATAAAACAACGACTAGATCAAGCTGCTGCAGATGTCGAATCGATGCATGCCGCGTGGGCTAGTGAAAAAGAAGAATTGCAGCAACAAGCCTATGATGAAGGTTTTCAGGCAGGGTATGAAGATGGTCGTAATAAAGCAATGGCTGAAATGCGTGAAATGATAGAGGCTGCGAACGAAACTACTACTTTATCTTACGAGAACGCAACCCAATATTTAATCAATCAAGAACGCGTGATTTTGGATATTGGCATGCACTCAGCCGAAAGAATTATTAACAGAGTGATAGAGGAAGACGATGAAGCGTATTTATCCATTGTCCGCAAAGGCATTAAAGAAGCTCAGGAGAGTAAGGAAATTAAATTATTCGTACCGACTGAGCAGTTTAAAATGGTCACGACACATCGGTCGGAACTCGCTTCGATTTTCCCGCCCGAAACCCCGTTCCTTATTTTTGTCAATGAAGATTTCAATGCAACAGATTGTTTTATCGAAACGAACCATGGTCGCATCGTAGTGAGTGTAGATGATCAACTGAATGAACTGAAAGAACAATTGGTGAAAATAATGGAAGATGGTGTGTGAATTTGAAAAAAGCTGAAGATCTCATTCCAATCATTCCGAATATCAATACGTTAAAGAAGTTTGGGCGCGTTATTCGAGTAGTAGGATTGCTGATAGAATCCGAAGGTCCCGAGTCATCTATAGGTGATGTATGCTTTATTCACTTGAACGTCCCAGAAGAAGGACGTTCCTTAATTCAAGCCGAAGTTGTAGGATTTAGAGAAGAAATTGTCATGCTGATGCCTTATACGGATATTCGTAATATTTCAAGTGGTTGTTTAGTGGAAACGCTAGGTAAACCACTTGAAGTGAAAGTAGGAATGAATCTACTAGGACAAGTTCTAGATTCTTTAGGAAAACCGATTGATAATAGCCCCCTACCTAAAGGTCTGGCAACAGTACGAACGGAAAACAGCCCACCGAACGTCTTGACACGTCCTACTATTAATGACAAGTTGGCTGTAGGCGTAAAGGCAATCGATGGCATGCTGACGGTGGGAAGTGGTCAGCGTGTCGGGATATTTGCGGGGTCGGGTGTTGGTAAAAGTACATTGCTTGGAATGATCGCACGTAATACGGAGGCAGACATCAATGTGATCGCACTGATTGGGGAACGTGGTCGCGAAGTTCGGGAGTTTATCGATCGTGATCTTGGGCCAGAGGGATTAAAGAAAACAATTGTCGTAGCTGCCACTTCCGATCAACCAGCGCTAATGCGAATAAAAGGTGCGATGACAGCTACAGCGATTGCGGAGTACTTCCGAGACAAAGGGCTGAACGTTATGCTGATGATGGACTCAGTTACACGTGTAGCCATGGCGCAACGTGAAATTGGTCTAGCAGTTGGTGAACCGCCAGCCACAAGAGGGTATACCCCTTCTGTTTTCGCTATTCTACCCAAACTCTTAGAACGCAGTGGTACGAATGAAAAAGGCGCTATCACCGCTTTTTATACTGTGTTAGTTGACGGTGATGATATGAATGAGCCGATTGCGGACGCTGTGCGAGGGATTCTTGACGGTCATATAGTGTTAGATCGTACGCTAGCCAATAAAGGCCAATATCCTGCAATCAATGTGTTGAAAAGTGTCAGTCGTCTAATGAATCATATTGCGGATCCAGAACACCTGAAAGCAGCAGCGAAATTGCGTGAATTGTATTATGCCTATGACAAATCAGAGGATTTAATCAATATTGGTGCATATAAAAAAGGAACGTCACGAGAAATCGATGAAGCGATTGAATATGAGCCGCTCATTACCAATTTTCTAAAGCAAAAATTTAATGAGAATATCCAATTAGAAGACACGGTAAATGAAATGGTCGCGTTAGCTTCTGGAGGAGGAGAGCGTAAATGACTTCTTTCCATTATCGTTTTGATAAAGTTTTAGATTTGCGTGAACAAGAGCGTGATGAAACAGAAATGGCTTATAAAGAAGCGATCGAAGAGTTCGAAAAAGTGGCAACACAGTTGTATGACCAGATGAAAAAGAAAGAAAATATCTTGGAAGAACAGCAACAACGTATGACTACAGGTTTTTCTATTGATGACTTGCACCACTACTCTCGTTTTATTACTACACTTGATGTAACGATAGATCACATTCAACAAGAAGTAATGAAATCTCGTTCAAAAATGAATTGGTATGAAACGCAGCTGTTGGAAAAGAACATAGAAGTAAAGAAGTTTGAGAAGATGAAGGAAATCGGTAAAGAACAACATAATGCCGAGATGGAACATGTGGAAGCAAATCGAATTGACGAACTATCGACGATGAAGTTTCGTTCAAAAGAAGACGGGTGGTAAAGTGGCTAAATCGAAAAAGAAAAAAGAGGTTAAAGACTCTGTAGAAGTATCGGAAAAAAAGTCGATCGGCTTTTTTCAGATTCTACTCGCATGGATCATCATTCCTCTTATGTTCACAACAGCTGTTGTCTTAATAATAGCTAAAGTAGCAGATGTTAACGTTTTCGATCAGGCGAAAGAATGGACATCAAAAGTCCCGTTCTTGGAACAAAAGGCACCTGATGAAAAAGTCGAAGGAGATCTAATATTAGAAGAACGTGTAATTTCTCTACAAGCAGAAATCCAAGAAAAAGAAGCACAATTATTCGAAGTGCAAGATGAGCTTACTCAAGTGAAAGACTCTAATGAAACACTTGTAATCGAAAAAGAAAAACTGGATGAAGAGATCGAGAAGCTAAAACTAGAACAAAGTGAATCCAAACGTGATTTCAAAGAAATTGTTACGACATATGAGCAAATGTCGGCTAAATCATCGGCTCCTGTCATTACCAAAATGGGCGATGCAGAAGCCATTCAAATATTATCTAGTCTAAAGCCCGCTACGCTAGCAGCTATACTAGAGAAAATGTCCCCTGAAGAGGCTGCTAAATATACTTCTATGCTTACAAAGTAGTATAATAGTAATTGAGGGAGGTGAAAAAGTGAACTTAGGACTATTAATGGGCATAGGTTCTCCAAGCATTCCTATGAATTCAGCCCCTTCTACAGTGAATATTGAAGGAGAAGGGTTCGGAAGTGTATTCCAAAGTTTGATGTCCGCAACCGCTATTCCTGCAAAATCCCAGACACTAGGCGCTGATCAAGAGTTGACTAAATTACTCGGCGAAGTTCTCAACGTTGATTCGTTGGAAGAGTTAGAAGGACTTCTTGAGGAGTTAAAGCAATCTGTGAAGTCGCCTATTGTAGCTCAATTATTGAAAGAGGCTGGATTAAGACAAACGATTTCGGTAAAAGGAACTGCTGTTGAGAAAATCTCTACTGAAATAATTGAAAAAACTATAGAAGAACAAACAGAAGAGTTAAAACTTGAACAAGCAACACCAACACAAAATCAAAATCAAACACAAAATTCTCTTGTTCAACTAACAGAAGAAGCTGAAGAGTTGCTTGGGCAAATGATTTCTAGTCTCGAAAAGGAAAGTTTGGTTAATGGTAATACGGAATTAAATTTAACAGATCTACAAAACCTTCATAAGTTTCCAAGTCTGCAACAATTAGCTGCTCTTATTAGTGAAGATCCTGATAAACTAATAGAAGTAATTACAAATGTCCTAGAAGACGTCGGCGTGACAAAAGAACAACTAGATGAGATTGCAGCTACAGGAGACATTTGGTATGTGCTCGGAGTATTACAGCAATTGCCGTCTGAAAAAATTAAAATAGCTGTGGAGCAATTACCGCCAAAAGTCACCGTTGAATTAACTGCATTGCTAAAAACAATTGAACTAACAGCACCTAAGATGGATTTATTTACAAAACAAATAGATTTGGTGAAAACAATCCAACCAATTCTTTCTCAGTTTGCAAGTCAGTTAGAGGCGAAAGTTATACAACCTGAAGTGAAGCAATCTGTGCAAATTCCATCTGCTATGCAACATGTTATTCGATTTACAACAGAGCAATCTGCAGCTGATGCGAAACAACAAGATCAACAATCTAAGGCAAATGAGACAGTCACACCAGTAACAGCCACCACACAGAATGAAGCTAGACCTGTATTCCAGATGAATACCACAGAGAAAGTACCAGAAAGTCGAAGTGAAGCTCTGATGCGTGAATTCCAAGCTGTATTGAACCGCGCGAACTTTGGTCAGACGAATGGAATGAACCGGATTTCAATCAAACTGTATCCGGAACATCTTGGACAAATTCGAATAGAATTACTGGAAGTAAACGGTGTGATGACAGCGAGGATTTTGGCATCTACAGCGATGGCACGTGAAATGCTCGACAGCCAAATGCATCAACTGCGACATGCCTTCAATCAACAGAACTTGCAAGTGGATAGAATTGATCTATCACAAACACTTCAAGATCCGTCGAAGAGTGATAGAGAACAAGCTTTCAACAAGCAAAACCAGCAACAAAAAGAACAAGCTACCGATCAAAATGAAACTCAAGATGAACAACAACAAACATTCCAAGAATTCATGATTGAACTGGAGGCGTAAACATTGCCAGAAGGAACAAATTCTACAACAACTAATAGTGCGATTACAGATTCCATGTATCTAGTCAATAAGCAACGTGATCAGCGGAAAACTGGACCCGATACAATGGGGAAAGACGCGTTCATGAAAATATTGATTGCACAGATGGCGAATCAAGATCCAACGAATCCGATGAAAGATACAGAATTTGTTGCACAGATGGCACAATTCTCTTCATTGGAACAAACGATGAACTTAGCGAATGCATTTGAAAAATTTGCAGCTTCACAAAATCAAAGTCAATTGATTCAATACAATAGCTTTGTTGGAAAAGAAATACGTTGGCACGAAGTATCTGACAAAAAAGGCGAAGATGATAAGCCGATTATCAATGAAGGTACAGGGGTCATACAGTCCATTAAGTATATCGACGGCTCAGTAATCTTTACGATGGCAGACGGCAAAGAGTTATCACCAGGAAACATTTCAGAAGTAATGGGAAATGGTTCTAGTTCAGGCTCTGGAGCAATTGGTCAACCGAATAATCTAGTACAAGCCAGTATGTTAATTGGCAAGACGGTAGGCTATATGGAAGGCGAAGAAGAGCGTACAGGAAAAGTCATATCTGTTACGAATAAAGAAGGTAGTTTATATTATATATTGCAAAACGGTACGAAAATCGAAGGTAATCAACTTACAACGATCAGTGAATAATTGAATGGAGCGATGTCATGAACAAGATCGATATCCATCGCATTCCATCACCGCCACCCATACGCCAAGGACAGATACAAGCACAATCGAAGCAGTCATTTCTCGAACACTTACAGCACGCGACACAGCCAGAAAAACTAAAGATCAGTAAACATGCGAACGACCGGCTGCAAGAACGGGGTATTCAAATGACCGACTCAGAATGGGCGCATATCTCACAAAAAGTAGACGAGGCGAAGAGGAAGGGAATCCGCGAATCACTCGTGTTGACCGATCAAGCCGCACTCATTGTTAGTGCAAAGAACTCAACCGTTATCACAGCGATGAACCGCATGGAAGCGAAGGACCAACTATTTACGAATATTGACGGCACGATACTACTAAGCTAAAAACGGCAGGACCTTAACAGGATGCCATTGCACCGCCGACTGAATGACGCGGTGCACTTTAAAACCGAGAGGGGAAACTACATTATGCTTCGTTCAATGTACTCAGGAATATCAGGATTGAAAAACTTTCAAACAAAATTGGATGTAATCGGTAATAATATCGCGAACGTCAATACGTATGGTTTCAAAAAAGGACGAGTTGTATTTAAGGATTTATATTCACAGCAAGTTTCATTAGCTGGAGCACCTGGTACTGCTCGTGGCGGGGTAAATCCTAAACAAGTGGGTTTAGGTTCACAATTAGGTGCTATTGATACTATTCATGCTCCTGGATCTGCGCAATTTACAGGGAATACATTGGATTTGGCAATAGAAGGTGATGGTTTATTTATTGTAGGTGATCCTGATGGTGGGGAACGGTTTTATACCAGAGCGGGTAACTTTTATTTAGATGCTGGAGCAGGAGATACTGACGAGTCTGCAAATCTTGTAGATGGAGAAGGTAGATTTGTTTTAAACAGTTCAGGAGAGAAAATTATTATACCTCTTTCGGCAACATCCTTGTCGGTAAGTCAAGATGGAATAGTTTCTTACGTTAGTAAAGATGATGATGGAAATAATGTTTTGGATACAGCTGGAACTATAGGAATAGCCAAGTTTAATAATCCCGGCGGCTTGGAAAAAGTGGGGGGGAATTTGTATAAAGAAAGTGCCAACTCAGGAGCACCTTCAGTGGATGTACCACTTAGTGAAGGTGGACACGGAGCGGTAAAATCAGGCTCCCTAGAAATGTCCAACGTCGATCTATCTGAAGAATTCACAGAAATGATCGTTGCGCAACGTGGGTTCCAAGCCAACACGCGAATCATCACGACATCAGACGAAATCTTGCAAGAACTAGTAAACTTGAAGCGATAACATAGCATAGTTTGAGAAGGAGGGTCGGGCCGGCCTTGGCCTGGCCCCTTACATATGATTAAAGTGACAAGACTAAATCGAACGACGTTTACGTTAAATGCATTGTATATAGAGAGAGTCGAGTCGTTTCCAGACACGACGATCACATTGACGACTGGGTCAAAGTATGTCGTTCTTGATTCAGCCGAAGAGGTTAATAGCCGAATCATTGAATTTTATCAAGCGGTCCAGCTGCTATCCAATCCGCATATCCGGGGTGATGAAGAAGATGAAGAATAAGTTGTTGACGATTTCATTGATCATTTTAGTGAGTATTACGTTGATCGGTGTCGTGGCGGTCGTTTTGATTATGAATTTTAATAAAGATAGTGATGGAGAAGAGAAAGCCCCATCGATTGATGAAATTATTGAATCGTCAGTGGATATGGAAGAGATCACCACGAATTTGTCAGGTCGTAATTTTGTCCGTGTTTCGTTGAAAATCCAAACAGATAGTAAAAAAGCGGCTGAAGAATTAACGAAACGTGATTTCCAAGTGAAGAATCTAGCCATTCAAGAATTGTCTGAAATGACCGCAAAAGATCTTGAAGGGAAAGTGGGCAAACAGCAATTTGAAGATACCATTAAAGCGAAGTTGAATGAGCTGATGCAAGATGGTGAAATACAGAAGGTGTATATTGTCTCTTATATCATCCAGTGACGGCTGGAATGACGTACTAGAGAAGTGTGCGCGATGGGAGGTGGGCTTATGTCGGGAGATGTACTGTCCCAAAATGAAATAGATGCGTTGCTGTCTGCTTTATCGACGGGTGAAATGTCAGCAGAAGAAATGAAAAAAGAAGAAGAAACAAGAAAAGTACGTGTCTATGACTTTAAGCGTGCACTTCGTTTCTCAAAAGATCAGATTCGAAGTTTGACTAGAATTCATGAAAATTTCGCTAGATTACTGACGACGTACTTTTCGGCCCAGCTGCGTACGTATGTACAAATCAATGTAATGTCGGTAGACCAAATTCCTTTTGAAGAGTTTATCAGCTCTATACCTAATATGACACTGATCAATATATTTGATGTGTCTCCTCTTGAAGGAAACATTTTAATGGAAGTCAATCCAAACGTAGCCTATTCCATGTTGGAGCGACTGATGGGCGGCTTTGGGTCAAGTTCAGGAAAAACAGATAATATGACTGAAATTGAAACGAAGATTTTAACGAATTTATTTGAGCGTTCATTTGATAGCTTACGGGAAGCTTGGTCAGGATTGATTGAAATTGATCCATATTTGACCGAAATGGAAGTCAATCCGCAGTTTCTTCAAATGATTTCACCGAACGAAACCGTTATCGTTATTTCTTTCAATATAATGATTGGTGAATCTAGCGGCATGATCAACATTTGTATTCCCCATGTGGTGCTAGAACCAATTATTCCGAACTTGTCCGTGCAGTATTGGATGCAAACGAATAAAAAAGAACCTACCCCTGAACAAAGCATACAGTTGGAACGACGAATAAAAAATGCGATGCTGCCCGTAGTAGCAGACCTTGGAAAAGGCGAAATATCCATTCAGGACTTCTTGCATTTACAGCTTGGGGATGTTATTTCATTGGATACTAGCATTGAGGAACCTCTGACGATACGGATAGGAGAAAAACCTAAATTCACTGCTCAGCCAGGAAAATTACGTAACCGTATGGCTGTTCAAATACTAGAAATACTGAATACGGGAGAGGATGAAGATGATGAGTGATAATATTCTCTCACAGGAAGAGATTGAAGCGTTATTGCGTGGTGAAACATTAGAGCCTGCGGAAACGACCGAACCTGCATCAGAAACTATCGACATTAACGATTACTTGACCGAAATGGAGCAAGACGCATTAGGTGAAGTCGGTAATATTTCATTCGGTAGTTCAGCAACAGCGTTGTCCGCTTTGCTTGGCCAAAAAGTAGAAATCACAACACCTAAACTTACATTAATCCAACGTGATAACTTGGAAGATGATTTCGTTCATCCATATGTTGCGATCAAAGTGGAATACACTGAAGGATTAAGCGGTGTTAATTTGCTTGTCATCAAACAAACGGACGCGGCCATTATCGCTGACTTAATGCTCGGCGGAGACGGCACAGCGCCAAATCAAGACTTAAGTGAAATTCATTTGAGTGCAGTTCAAGAAGCGATGAATCAAATGATGGGATCTTCAGCTACTTCGATGTCTACCATCTTTAATAAAAAAGTCGACATTTCACCACCCACTATTGATTTGTTGAATATTCAAATCGATCAAGGAACCGAATATATTCCTGCACATAATTTATTGATTCGCGTGTCATTCAATTTAAAAGTCGGTGATTTGATTGACTCTGACATAATGCAATTGTTCCCACTGGAGTTTGGTAAAAAGTTAGTGTCTTCTCTGATGGGTGAAGAAGAAGCGGCTACTATGACAGAAGTACCGCCCACACCACAGACATCCCACTATTCAGAACCAGAGCCTATGTATGCACCAGAAGAGCCTGCACCCGTGCAACAACAAACAGCATATCAAGCGCCACCTGTTCAACAACCAGCTGCACCGAGACAGACTCAAGCGCCTGTGCACGTTCAGCAAGCGGAGTTCGCTAGTTTCCAAGCACCATCTTTAAACAAGGAAGAATCAAATAATTTAAATTTACTACTTGATATACCACTCCAAGTAACAGTAGAATTAGGACGTACGAAGCGTTCTGTTAAAGAAATACTGGAAATGTCTGGAGGATCGATTATTGAACTAGATAAATTGGCAGGGGAGCCTGTTGATATATTAGTCAATAATCGCTATATAGCAAAAGGGGAAGTAGTAGTCATTGACGAAAACTTCGGAGTCCGCATTACGGATATTTTGAGTCAAATGGATCGGTTAAACAATTTACGATAGAAGATACTTGGAGGGAATATGAATGGGAAAACGAATTTTAGTAGTAGATGACGCAGCATTTATGCGCATGATGATCAAGGATATCTTAACGAAGAATAACTATGAAGTAGTTGGAGAGGCTGCAGACGGTGCACAAGCTGTCGAAAAGTATAATGAATTGAAGCCCGATCTAGTCACAATGGATATCACAATGCCTGAAATGGATGGAATTGCCGCATTGAAAGCAATTAAAGGTACACACCCATCTGCGACCATCATCATGTGTTCGGCAATGGGGCAGCAGGCAATGGTCATCGATGCAATCCAAGCTGGAGCAAAAGACTTTATCGTTAAACCATTCCAAGCGGACCGTGTTATTGAAGCGATCGACAAAGCATTGAGCTAAGTGCGTCTTATGAATGTAAAAAGAGTAGTCCAATATTTTATACTATTCCTTCTGTGTTTTACTATGACACCATTAGCGCTTGCAGATACGGATCCCGACATCAGCGTGTCAGATTGTATTGGAAAAGGTAAAGATTGTGAAGAAAAAGCACCGGTTGCTGAGAATGATGAAAAAAACATAACTGATAATGACCTGGACGAGCCGAAAGGTCTTACAGCAAAAGATTACATCCGGACTATTCTGGCTTTTATATTTGTAATAGGTTTGCTCGTGTGGTTGCTGCGATTCATGAATAAGCGCAATAGAAGCTTTGATCAAAATCGCCTCATGACGAATTTGGGCGGTGTTCCATTAGGGCAACATAAATCTATTCAACTAGTAAAAATGGGTAGTCATTATTTTGTGGTGGGTGTAGGGGAAAATGTTCAGCTACTAAGAGAAATAGATGATCCTGATGAAATCGCGGATTTGCTTGAACGTTATGATCAAGGCAATGAAGTTCAGAAGGGAATATTTTCACATTTGTACACCCGGTTTTTCTCAAAGGCCGAGCAATCTCATGTAGAAGAACCCACTTTCAGTCAAGTGTTCTCAACCAAAATGGATGAAATCAAATCTGATCGTAGAGAACAGTTAAATCGGTTAAATCGGAAGGAGAGCGACCGCGATGGTTGATTTTCTGGAAACATTTTCCGACAGTGATCCGACCAACGTCTCTACTTCTATAAAGATGTTGTTGTTACTTACAGTCTTGTCACTCGCACCAGCGATTTTAATCCTTATGACTTCGTTTGCAAGGATTATTATCGTCTTGTCATTTGTACGAACGGCACTTGCTACACAGCAAATGCCTCCTAACCAAGTGCTAGTAGGTTTAGCTTTATTTCTAACATTCTTCATTATGTCACCTGTGTTATCTCAGGTGAATGAAGAAGCCTTGACTCCGCTGTTTGATGAAGAAATTAGCTTGGACGAGGCATACGAACGTGCCAGTATTCCGTTCAAAGAGTTTATGAGTCAACATACGAGACAGAAAGATTTGGAATTATTCATGCGATATAATCAAATGGAACGACCGGATACGATTGAAGATATTCCGTTGACGATGATGGTACCGGCATTTGCCCTTAGTGAGATTAAAACCGCATTTCAAATGGGCTTCATGATTTTCATTCCTTTTCTAGTCATCGATATGATTGTTGCCAGTGTACTTATGTCCATGGGGATGATGATGCTTCCGCCTGTTATGATTTCATTGCCGTTCAAGATATTATTATTTGTTCTGGTAGACGGATGGTATCTTATCATCCAGTCATTGCTGCAAAGCTTTTAGGGAGGAATTTGAATGACGAGTGAATTTGTTATTACCATTGCAGAACGGTCAGTTTGGGTTATTCTTCTCGCTTCAGGTCCTCTCTTAATAGTCGCTTTAATGACAGGACTTGCCGTGAGTATATTTCAGGCAACTACACAGATCCAGGAACAGACATTGGCATTCGTGCCTAAAATTGTAGCGGTAATGGTTGCTATTATATTTTTTGGACCTTGGATGTTATCGTATGTAACCAATTATGCGAGCGATATCTTTTCCAGTCTCTCCAGGTATGTCGGGTGATTGAATGAATGAAATCATTCCGTCTTTACCCGCATTTTTGCTTATTCTGACCCGTGTTACATCTTTCTTTGTGACACTGCCATTATTTTCATATAAAACCATTCCGGCCACGCAGCGTTTACTATTCGGAGCCATATTGGCGTGGATGATGTCTTACTCAATTACAATGCCGGAATTGGTGATTGATGGACAATACATATTACTTGTACTTAAAGAAGCGGTAGTCGGCTTGTCAATCGGCATTGCCGCTTTTATTATTATGTCGGCTATTCAAGTAGCTGGAGGATTCATCGACTTTCAGATGGGGTTTGCGATAGCGAACGTAATTGATCCTCAGACAGGTGCACAGTCGCCGCTGCTTGGACAATTTCTAAATTCGTTGGCGATGTTGTTATTACTTGTCGTGAATGGCCATCATATGTTGTTGGATGGAATATTTTACAGCTATGACTTTGTTCCAATTACAGCTATGTGGCCTCCTTTTGGTAGTCCTAATATGGCGGAATTCATTGTCTTGACGTTTGCGAAATCATTTGCGATTGCTTTCCAAATGGCAATTCCTGTCGTGGCGACATTATTTCTCGTCGATCTGGCTCTTGGAATAACAGCTCGTGCTGTACCCCAATTGAATATTTTTGTTGTAGGTTTCCCGATAAAAATTGGTGTCAGTTTCTTGGTGATCGTGACAATGGCGAGTGTATTCATAGTCGTCATGAAGAAAATGTTTGAGATTATGATTGTGACGATGAGAAATCTGATGATATTGCTCGGAGGTGGCTAACTTGTTACTGAGGCTGGATTTACAATTTTTCGCCGGTGAGAAGACGGAAAAAGCTACCCCGAAAAAAAGGGAAGATTCGCGTAAGAAAGGACAAGTACTAAAAAGTCAAGACGTAACGGCTGCAATCGTACTGTTCTCTATTTTCACATTTATGTTCTTTGCAGCAGGTTTTATGCGAGATAATTTCTTTGTGTTTTTCCGAGAATCGTTTACACACTTTATCCCTATCAAAACAATGGATGAAGAACAAGTCATGTTAGTATACATAAGTGTTATTAAACAAATGGCGATTATTTTGTTGCCTATTATGATCATTGCAGTTATTGCGAGTATTGCAGCGAATCTTTTGCAATTTGGTTTGTTATTTACTACGGAGACATTGAAATTTGATCTAAAGAAAATTGATCCTATAAAAGGATTAAAACGAATCTTTTCTATTCGGGCAATTGTAGAATTGCTAAAATCTATTTTAAAGATTTCTTTTATTGGTACAGTTACAACACTGATCGTATGGAGTAATCTTGGCCAAGTGCTCGACTTAGCTTTTAAAACACCACAAGTAACTTTGGTGACTGTTGCAAAATTAGTCGGAATGATGGGAATCATCGCGTCACTAGTACTATTGTTCATTTCTATTTTAGACTTTCTTTATCAGAAATTTGACTATGAAAAAAATCTTAAAATGTCGAAACAAGATATTAAAGATGAAAGTAAAAACATGGACGGCGATCCGCTTATTAAATCTCGCATCAGACAACGTCAGCGGGAAATGGCGATGCGACGTATGATGCAGGAAATACCCGAAGCAGATGTAGTTATCACAAATCCTACTCACTTTGCGATAGCGTTAAAGTATGATGAAGATCAGATGGACTCGCCAATTGTTATTGCAAAAGGTGCAGATTTTGTCGCACAAAAGATTAAGATGATTGCAGCTGAACACGATATTGTCATGGTAGAAAATCGGCCTCTCGCACGTGCTATGTATGACGAGGTAGAAATTGGTGATCGGATACCTGAACAGTTTTTCAAAGCAATTGCGGAAATCTTAGCATATGTTTATCGGATTCAAAGAAAAATATAAGTGAAATTAGAAAGTAGGGGTGGCATGCAGTTTAAAGATATTGGAGTACTCGCAGCGGTTATTATGATCATTGCGATGCTTGTCATCCCCTTACCACCTTGGTTATTAAGTTTCTTGATTATTATAAATATCACGCTTGGTTTAATGGTTTTACTGACTGCGATGAATATGCAAGAAGCACTTCAGTTTTCTATCTTTCCATCACTCTTGCTACTCCTTACATTATTCCGGTTAGGCCTTAACGTTTCTACAACACGTGCGATTCTTTCAGAAGGTAATGCAGGTGGAGTAGTCGATACATTCGGTACGTTCGTTACCGGGGGAAATATAATTGTTGGACTTGTGGTATTTGTTATTTTAATTATTATTCAATTTATTGTTATAACGAAAGGTTCGGAGCGTGTATCTGAAGTTGCTGCACGTTTTACACTTGATGCGATGCCAGGTAAGCAAATGAGTATTGATGCTGATCTAAACGCAGGAATGATTTCTGATATAGAGGCACGTACACGTCGTGAAAAAGTTAGTAATGAAGCCGATTTCTATGGTGCGATGGATGGTGCGACAAAATTCGTCAAAGGAGATGCGATTGCCGGAATTATCATCGTCATGATCAACTTGTTGGTCGGTATGATTATCGGTGTTGTGCAGATGGGCTTACCGTTTGCAGAAGCGGCTCTTCAATTCTCTACATTAACTGTAGGTGATGGAATTGTTTCTCAAATCCCTGCACTGTTAATATCTACAGCGACGGGTATCGTAGTTACACGAGCTGCATCAGAAGGAAACTTAGGTACGGACATTACGAATCAATTATTAGGTCAACCTAAACTACTTTATGTTGCTGCCATTACGATCTTTTTACTAGGTCTTGCCACTCCTATCAATGACATACTGACAATTCCAATTGCAGGCGCATTGGCAACGGGTGCGTTCATGATGTCACGTAAAAAAGATGAAGATCCAGATGAATTATTGGAAATGGAAGAAGATGTAGAAACAGAAGGATTGAAGAGACCAGAAAATGTCGTGGATCTTTTGAATGTCGATCCAATTGAATTTGAATTTGGCTACGGACTAATTCCTCTCGTAGATGCAACACAAGGCGGAGATTTATTGGATCGTGTCGTAATGATTCGTCGTCAGTTGGCAATAGAACTTGGTCTTGTAATTCCAGTTGTTCGTATCCGAGATAATATTCAATTACAACCAAATGAATATCGAATCAAAATTAAAGGAAATGAAATGGCCAGGGGAGAGCTCTTGTTAGATCATTATCTAGCGATGAGTCCTGGTGGCGAAGATTTGATAGAAGGAATCGATACTGTTGAACCTTCATTCGGATTGCCGGCAAAATGGATTACTGAAGAAGCGAAAGAGGAAGCGGAGATCATGGGCTACACAGTTGTGGATCCGCCAAGTGTTGTATCAACACACTTGACAGAAGTCATTCGTGCTAACGCATCCGACTTACTAGGCCGTCAGGAAACGAAGCAACTTGTGGATCACGTTCATGAGACGTATCCGATTTTGGTTGATGAACTGACACCTACTCCACTATCGATTGGTGAGATTCAAAAAGTACTTGCTAAATTATTAAATGAACAAGTTTCTGTTCGTAATCTACCTATTATTTTCGAGACACTTGCAGACTATTCAAAGTATACTTCCGATGTCGATGTGCTGACAGAATATGCAAGACAATCATTAGCGCGTCAGATTACGGGGCAATACGTAGTAGGAAATGAAGCGTTAAAAGTTTTAACGGTATCCGGAAAAGTGGAGAAACTCATTGCGGATAGCATCCAACAGACTGATCAAGGGAACTTCTTGTCCATTGATCCATCACAATCTCAAATGATTTTGGAACGGATTGCGCAGGAAGTTGAACGGGTAGCTATGCTCGACCAGTCCCCTGTAATCTTATGTTCACCTGCAATTCGAATGTACTTGCGGCAAATCACAGAACGGTATTTTCCACAGATACCTATACTGTCCTATAATGAATTGGAAGCATCAGTGGAAGTTCAAAGTGTAGGGGTGGTGGATATTTAATGAAAATGAAAAAGTATACAGCACCTACTATGGTCGAAGCGATGGCGAAAGTACGTGAAGATTTTGGAGACGACGCCGTCATCCTTAGTTCAAATGTCACAAAAACAAAAGGTTTTCTTGGTCTATTTCGTAAACGTTCAGTAGAAGTAGTTGCAAGCTATGATAAAACGAATGATCAACGTGCCTATGAATCACAGGTTCGTACTATACAACCTGTTGCACAACCCGAGTCGGTTGAGCGTATGCAGAGGGAAATACGAGAAATCAAACAAATGCTGAAAGACATTAAGCAAGTAGATCATACATTAGGAAAATATCCTGATGAACTTCTTCCAGTGTTGAAGAGATTGCAAGTGCAAGGTTTAGCAAATGAACATATTATGGAAATCGGCAATTTGGTATTCGATCGTATGAAACAAGATAAGACGGACTTTACAGAAGACCAGCAAATCGAATTGATTCGAAGCTGGTTCTGGGATCAACTTCACAATATGCCGTTTGGTGGAATCTCTTATCAGAAGAAGTTTATTAATGTACTAGGTCCTACAGGTGTCGGGAAAACAACAACGATTGCCAAAATTGCAGCACGTGCATTATTAGAAGAAAAAAAGAAAGTGGGTTTCATCACAACGGATACGTACCGTATTGCGGCAATTGAACAATTACGAACATATGCTAATTTACTTCAGGCACCAGTTGAAATTGCTTATAACGAAGAAGATTTCCGTACTGCAATTGAAAAATTGAAAGATCTAGATCTTATATTTATTGATACAGCGGGACGAAATTATAAAGAAGCAAAATTTGTTGATGATTTAACAAAACTTATAGATTTTTCATTAGAAATGGAAACGTTTCTTGTGTTATCCACGACTTCAAAGGAACAGGATATGGATACTATCATCAGACAATTTGATAAATTTCCGATCAATAAATTTATATTCACGAAAACAGATGAAACAAATTCTGTAGGCTCGATTATTAACCTAATGATGAAATATGGTATAGGCATGGCATACTTCACAGATGGACAAGAGGTACCTGAGGATTTGACAGAAGCCAGTTTTGAAAAAGTGATAAATCTTCTGTTAGAAGGTGAACCACATGCATGATCAGGCGGAAGCACTTAGACTAAAAATGATCAGAAATCAAAGACCTGTAGCTCGCTCAATTGCCATCATCAGTGGTAAAGGTGGAGTAGGCAAGTCGAACTTTACTGCGAATTTTTCTTATGCTTTAGTAGCAAAGGGCAAGAAAGTCTTAATTGTGGATATGGATATTGGAATGGGAAATATTCATATATTATTTGGCGCTACTCCTACTTATCATTTAAAAGATTACTTGACTGACATCCAAAGATTAGAAGATGTCGTGACACCGATTGAAGAAAACTTGGCATTTATTGCAGGAGGTTCTGGACTGGAAACAGTCGTTGAATGGTCGGATACGATGTTTAATCGATTGATTGAAGCGTTCTCTATTTTACAGATGGAGTATGATGTTATTTTATTCGATATGGGTGCAGGAGCTACGAAGAGTTCTATCGATTTAATATTGGCGATGGACGAGATAATTTTAATTGCGACACCTGAGCCAACGTCGATTACGGATGCTTATTCGATGATAAAATTCATCTGTTTACAAGATGCGAATAAAACCATCCGCATAGTCAGTAATCGTGTACTGAAGGAGCAAGATGGTCGGGATTCCGTCGCACGTCTTCAATTAGCTATGCGAAGATTTTTATCTGTCGAAACCAGTATTTTAGGATTCTTGCCTGATGATATACATGTACGTAATGCGGTGATTGCACAGTCACCTTTCGTTAAGTTGTATCCCGATGCAAAAGTCAGCAAGCGTATGCTGGCCATCACTGATACATTTATGCATGGCGATAAGCCTAGCACTTCTATTGAAACCTCTGGATTCATAGATAAAATCAAAGGTATATTTCAGAAGGGGCGTGTGTGATTTGATTACTGGAAAGAAAAGGCGAGTTCTAGTTGTTGACGACTCAGCTTTTATGCGGAAGTTAATTTCCGATATGTTGAATAAACACCCCTTGATGGAAGTCATCGGCATCGCTAGGAATGGCAAGGATGCAGTGGAAAAGGTACGTGACCTTCATCCCGATGTCATTACAATGGATATTGAAATGCCTATGATGAATGGGCTAGAAGCTTTAAAGCTTATTATGGATCAAATGCCGATCCCTGTAGTGATATTATCGAGTACGACAAAACATAATACGGAAAATGCCGTACTCGCTATAGAATACGGAGCAGTGGATGTTATAGCGAAACCTGGTGGCGCTATTTCGTTAAATCTTCACGAAATAGAAAAAGAGATTGTGGAGAAAGTATTTGCCGCTTCAAATGTGGGGATTCAGACGTTAACAAGAAAAATTACCCCGCCACAAAAAAGGTATACAGCACCGCCAACTAGAATGAATACTCCGAGTGATAGTAGAATCATTCCATCGGTACCGGTACAAACTGTAAATTTTTCTAAAAATATTACACTTATTGCCCAAACGTTTGTTATAATAGGTACATCGACTGGGGGTCCAAGAGCCTTACAAGAAGTTATAACTAGGTTTCCTGCAGAATTTCCCTATCCAATTCTTATTGTTCAGCATATGCCGCCCGGCTTCACAAAGTCATTAGCCGAACGACTTAATGGCTTAAGTGAAATCGCAGTTAAAGAAGCTGAACATGGAGAGCTAATCGAAAATGGAACAGCCTATATTGCACCAGGGGGGTTACATTTGAAGTTCGAGAAATCCAGAACAGGTTATCAAATTGTATTGGATGGAAACGAAGCACCTCGTTCTGGACACCGCCCAGCAGTAAATGTGTTATTAGAATCAGCGGCCACACATAAAGAATTGAAATTTGTAACAGCTATCATGACAGGCATGGGATCTGATGGAAAAGAAGGCATGGAACTTTTACGTGCGTCATGCAAAACGATTACCATAGCGGAATCCCAGAAAACTTCCGTTGTGTATGGAATGCCCAAAGCCATAATAGATGCGGGTCTGAGTGATGAAGTAAAAGACGTGCAAGAGATCGCCAATGCCATAATGGGAAATTTGAAGTAACTAGGGGGCTTTGCAATGGATGTAAGTCAGTATTTGGACATGTTCATCGAAGAAAGTAAAGAACACTTACAAGCTTGTAGTGAGCAACTACTCGCGTTAGAGAATGATCCGGATGATCTGGCAATTGTCAATGAAGTCTTTAGAGCGGCACATACGCTTAAAGGAATGTCAGCGACAATGGGATATGAAGATATCGCAGATTTAACGCACAAGATGGAGAACGTTCTAGATGCAATTCGAAATTCAAAGATCAGTGTCACAACTGAAATACTAGACGTTGTATTTGAAGCGGTGGATGATCTTGAACTAATGGTACAAGACATTGAATCTGGTGGAGATGGAAAAAAAGACGTCAGCAAATTAGTTGATACGCTAAATCGAATTGAAGCAGGCCAACCGCTTGATTTGGTCGAGGATTCTGTATCAGCGACTACTGAGGAAGCACCAATTGAAGTGGTCACTTCTACAGGGGTTCAATATGATGAATTTGAGTTGACGGTTATTTCTCAATCTGCTGAGCAAGGTTTTAATGCACTAGAGATTACGGTTACATTACGTGAAGACTGCTTGTTAAAAGTGGCACGCGTATTCATGACGTTTGAGATTTTAGAAAAATCAGGCGAAGTTATAAAAACCGTTCCTACAGTAGAACAATTGGAAAATGAAGATTTCGATCAGAAATTTACGATTGTGTTATTGACACAGGAGGACGCTGAAGACCTAAAAGCAAAAGTAATGAAAGTTTCTGAAATAGAAGACGTGAAAATCACACATATTACAGATGAATATGTGCAAAAATATAAGCAAGCTGCGATAAATGAAAATGAAACGCCTCCAGAAGTGATTGAAACGACAATAGTGCCAGTTGCTAATGTTACGCCAACAGAAAAAGTGTCAAAAGAAGCTATTAAAACTAAAAAGTCTGCGTCTTCAAACTCCAATAAAACTATACGGGTAAATATTGATCGACTCGATATTTTGATGAACTTATTTGAAGAACTGGTCATCGATCGCGGACGTCTTCAATCGATCGCGAGTGAATTGCATAACCCGGAATTGAATGAATCCGTTGAGAGAATGACACGTGTATCAGGAGACTTGCAGAATATTATACTGAATATGCGAATGGTGCCTGTGGAAACTGTCTTCAATCGATTCCCTAAAATGGTGCGTCAATTGGCACGGGATCTCAATAAGAAAATCGATTTGGAGATTGTGGGAGCTGAAACAGAACTAGACCGCACTGTAATCGATGAAATAGGGGATCCACTTGTTCACTTAATAAGAAATGCTTTAGATCACGGTATTGAAATGCCTGAAGAACGTATCGCGAAAGGTAAGCCAGAAGTAGGGACTGTAACATTGCGTGCCTACCATTCGGGTAACCATGTATTCATTGAGCTTGAAGATGATGGAGCTGGTGTAAACCGTGAGCGTGTAGTAGGTAAAGCAATTGAAAAAGGAATTATCAGTCCGGAAGCGGCAGATTCATTAACAAATAAGCAAGTGGCCGAATTGATTTTAGCTTCAGGATTTTCAACTGCAGCTTCCATAACTGACGTCTCAGGTCGTGGTGTGGGTCTAGACGTAGTTAAAAATACAATTGAATCTCTCGGTGGACACATATCTATCGATTCGACAGAAGGAAAAGGTTCGTTATTCCAGGTGCAGTTACCTCTTACTCTTTCTATTATTTCTGTCATGTTAGTAGAATTGGATCAAGAAATATATGCAATCCCATTGTCTTCTATTATTGAGACTGCCATTATTCAGAAGTCTGATATTTTAAATGCGCATAATCAACCGGTCATTGACTTCCGTGGGACTATTGTGCCGTTAGTAGACTTGAAAGATATATTTGAAATGAAGAATAGAAGTAATGAAGAAGATGAGTTCCAGTCTATCGTAATTGTTCGTAAAGGTGAAAGTTTAGCTGGTTTAGTCGTAGATTCATTTATTGGTCAACAAGAAATCGTATTAAAATCACTCGGAGAATACTTGCAGAGTGTCTTTGCGATCTCAGGTGCTACGATTCTAGGAAATGGTCAAGTCGCATTAATTGTTGACTGTAATGCATTGATTAAATAATCGAGGTGATGACATGACAAATACAGTAGAAGTAAGTGATATGAAAGTAATCGTCTTCCAATTGATGAATAAAGAATATGCGATTGGTATTAATGTGGTGGAATCGATTGAGAAATCTTTATCCATTACACGCGTTCCCCGTATGCCTTCTTATGTCAAAGGAGTGTTAAATTTACGTGGTGTAGTAACGCCTGTAGTAGACTTGCGTGAACGTTTTGATATGGAGACTAAAGAGTTTGATGAGACAAGTTGTATTATAATTGTGTCGCATGCAGATTCTGAGGTCGGATTAATTGTAGATGATGCGAATGATGTGATGGATGTGCCGACAAGTGCAATAGGGCCTCAACCCGAAGTAGTGGGATCTGTGGAGTCCGAATTCATTTCAGGAGTAGCAAAAGTCGATAAGAGATTATTGGTCATGTTGAATCTAGATAAAGTTTTGCAGCCGATTAAGAAGGCGAATGCAGATGAATTCTGAAAATGAAATTACAGAAATGCATTTGGATGTCTTAAAGGAAATCGGTAATATTGGAGCAGCGCATGCAGCAACGTCACTATCTCAGCTTTTAGGTCAGAAGATTGATATGCGCGTACCTAATGTTGAACTAGTTACATTTGATGAAATGTTTAATCTGGCAGGCGGTAGTGAAAAAGTGGTTGCTGGCATCTTTTTACGCATAGAAGGCGATTTGACAGGGACGATGTTTTTTGTGCTGACTATTGAATCTGCTACACAATTTATCCGCAAACTAACTGGTGATACGAGCTTTACTTTTACTGATGCAGAGGATTTGGGAATGGGTGCATCTGCGCTTCAGGAACTGGGAAATATCTTATCAGGTTCCTATCTATCATCGCTTTCTGATTTCACATCATTAAATATTTATCCAACTGTACCCTCATTAAGTATTGACATGGTGGGTGCCATTGTCAGCTTCGGCCTGATCGAAGTATCTCAGTATAGTGATGAAGTAATCGTCATTGAGACGGAAATATTGCAAGAAGGTGAACAAGGAATGTCTAGTCTGGCTGGACACTTCTTCTTATTACCCGACCCGCCGTCTTACCGTACGATATTCAGTTCGCTAGGAGTCTTGTAGATGGCAGCTATCCAAACAGTAGTACGCGTAGGGATTGCAGATATGAATATCGTGAAATCCCCTCACACGATTCGCACATCAGGACTGGGTTCATGTGTAGGTGTAATACTGTATGATTCTTCAAAGAAAATAGCAGGTATGGTACATGTTATGTTGCCTGACAGCGAGTTAGGTAAATCGACAAAACTAAATGTAGCGAAATTCGCTGACACGGGTATTCATGCTTTGTTAGAATTATTAAAATCAGAAGGGGTCAGACCTTTCAGTATTAAAGCAAAAATTGCGGGTGGCGCACAAATGTTTCAATTCGGTTCGAATGATACAATTCGTATCGGCCCGCGCAATGTAGAAGCTGTTAAAAAGGAATTGAAGAGATATTCAATCCCAATTGTTGCAGAGGATACGGGTGGCTCGAGTGGACGTACAATTGAATTTGATCCTGATACAGGTATCCTACATGTTCGTACCGTCAATGCCGGAACACAGGAAATTTAACAGTAAGAGCAAAGGCGGCTAATGCATTAGTCGCCTTTATCTATTGGCATTTGTTATACTTATACATAAGAGATAAGATCGGTAGAAGAAACCTCACAGGAAAGGCGTGAATTCGATGGCAAATCAAGATGTAACTGAACGACATCAGTGGAAGTTATGGATCGAAGACCGTGATCCTGATGCAGGTGATACGCTAGTTCGAATGTATACACCTCTTGTGAATTATCACGTTCAACGAATCAGCGCTGGGTTGCCGAAAAATGTATCGCGTGATGAAATTAAATCACTTGGTTATCAAGGCCTTTTCGACGCATTAACAAAATTTGATCCTTCACGTGATTTGAAATTTGACACATATGCATCTTTTCGTATCCGAGGTACCATTATAGATGGACTACGAAAGGAAGATTGGTTGTCACGCTCTTCACGAGAAAAAACAAAAAAGATGGATGAAGAAATCAGTAAGCTTGAACAGTCCTACCTGCGAACGGTAACACCTGAGGAAGTAGCGGATCATTTAGGCATGACAACCGATCAAGTCTATCAAACTGTGCATGAACAGTATTTTGCAAATGTATTATCGATCGATGAAAAAATGAACGAAGACGATGATCACGATCAGACTTTCGTGTTGCAAGATGAACAAACGAAAACGCCTGAACAACAAGCTGTAAAAAGCGAATTGATAGGGGATTTGGTTACGAAAATTAAAGAACTGAATGAAAATGAACAATTGGTGCTCAGTCTTTTTTATCAAGAAGACATGACGTTGACGGAAATCGGAGAGATATTAAGCTTATCTACATCTAGAATCTCGCAAATACATTCAAAAGCGCTGTTTAAATTACGGTCGTTACTAGCCGCTGAAATTACAGATGGAGGGATTTTATGAGTTTGAAAGCGATTGAACTTCAAATTGCTATACCCAAAACATTTGAAGCGGGAAAGATTGCGGAGCAAAAACAACAGCAGTCTCAACTTGCTCAGGACAGTGCGAATATGCAAACAGAAAAGCAGGCACTAAAAAATCAGGAAACCGTTTTGGAATCCGATCCGTATGCAAAGTTGGATGCAGATGATGGGCAACCCAAAGAAGGATCTCCACAACAAGAAAAAAAAGAGAAAGAGCAACAACAAGCCAAGCACCCGTTTAAAGGTTCGTTCGTTGATTACAGTGGGTAATGAGTATGGGGATTTTATTAGCTATTTTATTCATCTTACAAATCGTAGGTTTTATGGTAATGACATTGCTGTACTTGAGAATTTCTAAGTTCAATGATCTGGAGAAAAAGCAACAACAACTTATGAAAGAGATGGATCAATCGGTGTTAGCTTATCTATCAGAGATCAAGGAAGAAAATGATCGTTTGATCCATCAATTGAATCAACGGACGGAAGACAATGTGAACCCTTTATCAAATACAGCAACGCCTGAGTATTCAATAGATGAAGAAGCTGAAACGCCCGAGTCGATACCAAAGCCGAAGCCTCATCCGGTTCCTGTCCATTTCGCTTTACGATCTTACCAGAAAACGGTGGAGAACGAAAGGAACGAAAAAGAAACGCAAAAAGAGCCACAAGCTAGACCACTCGATGACAGGGAGAAAGCAAAACAGCTATATGCTGAAGGGAAATCCATTTCAGATATTGCAAGAGAGCTAAAAAAAGGTAAGACTGAAATCGAATTATTATTAAAGTTTGGCTAAAGTTAAATGCAAAGGTTGCAAAGAACGTAGAATTGTGTTATTTTTGTAGATGGTATTACTACACACGCGTGCGGATGAATGAGTTGGTGCCATTGTGGTCACTTATTCGCTAGAAGTACGCGGAGGATAAAAACCAATAGGAGGAATTAAACATGTCAGTAATCTCAATGAAACAATTGCTAGAAGCTGGTGTACATTTCGGACACCAAACACGTCGTTGGAACCCAAAAATGAAGAAATTTATCTTCGTGGAGCGTAACGGCATTTACATCATCGACCTTCAAAAAACGGTCAAAAAATTAGAGGAAGCTTACAACTTCATGCGCCAAGTCGGTGCTGATGGTGGTAAAGTTCTTTTCGTAGGTACGAAGAAACAAGCACAAGAAGCAATCAAAGAAGAAGCAGAACGTGCTGGAATGTACTACATCAACCAACGTTGGTTGGGTGGAACATTAACTAACTTCGGAACTATTCAAAAGCGTGTAGCGCGTATGAAAGCTATTGAGAAAATGGAAGAGGATGGCACGTTTGACGTACTTCCTAAAAAAGAAGTTTCTCAATTAAATAAAGAGCACGAACGTCTTGTGAAATTCCTAGGCGGTATCCGTGACATGAAAGGCTTACCAGATGTAATCTTTATTGTAGATCCACGTAAAGAGCGTATTGCGGTAGCTGAAGCAATCAAATTGCATATTCCACTTGTTGGAATCGTTGATACTAACTGTGATCCGGACGAAATCGATTATGTCATCCCTGCGAACGACGATGCAATCCGTGCAGTTCGTCTACTAACAAGTAAAATGGCCGATGCTTTGATTGAATCCCGTCAAGGTGAAGATGAAGAAGTAGCTGAAACAGCGAACGAAACAGCAACTGTTTCTGCAGACTGAAATTAGTAAATGACGAGACGATAGGTGGCTTACCCCTTATCGTCTCTTTTTAAAGTAATAAGCGACTTCAGATTATATATAATAGGAGGAATTTTCAAAATGGCAACAATTACAGCTCAAATGGTTAAAGAACTTCGTGAAAAAACAGGCGCAGGTATGATGGACTGCAAAAAAGCTCTAACTCAAGTAGACGGTGATATGGCAGCGGCAATGGACTTCATGCGTGAAAAAGGTCTTTCAAGCGCAGCTAAGAAAGCAGATCGCATTGCAGCTGAAGGAGTTGCAAACATTCTAGTTCAAGGTAACGAAGCAGTAATCCTTGAAGTGAATGCGGAGACAGACTTCGTAGCGAAAAACGAAGGCTTCCAAACACTTGTTAAAGAAATTTCTGAGTTCTTGATTGCTACTAAACCAGCTTCAGTTGAAGAAGCAAACTCTGCGAAATTGGATAACGGCTTGACTGTATCTGAACACATTTCAAACGCAGTGGCTAAAATTGGAGAGAAAATCACTCTTCGTCGTTTTGAAATCCGTACGAAAACAGATCAAGATGCTTTCGGACCATACCTACACATGGGTGGACGTATCGCAGTGTTGACTGTTCTTGAAGGTTCAACAGATTCAGATGCAGCGAAAGATGTAGCAATGCATATCGCAGCAATGAACCCGAAATACATCTCACGTGATGAAGTATCTGCTGATGAAGTAGAAAAAGAGCGTAACGTATTGACTGAGCAAGCTCTAAACGAAGGTAAGCCAGAAAATATCGTAGCGAAAATGGTAGAAGGACGTCTTGGAAAGTACTTTGAAGAAATCTGTGTCCTAGACCAGGCTTTCGTTAAAAACTCTGACCAAAAAGTTCGTGATTTCGTTAAAACTACTGGTGGAACATTAGTAGAGTTTATTCGTTATGAAGTAGGCGAAGGCATCGAGAAGCGTGAAGACAACTTTGCTGACGAAGTAATGAGTCAAGTTAAAGGTAACTAAGTATAATACAATCTTACAGAGGGGCACATCCATTATGTGTTCCTCTTTTTTGAGAATAAGAAATTGCAGGAGGGCCAACATGAGTATTCCAAAATATAAGCGTATCGTGTTAAAATTAAGTGGTGAAGCATTAGCTGGTGAGCAAGGTTACGGACTATCTCCGGAAGTTGTGAAATCGGTCGCAAACCAAGTTAAAGAAGTAGTAGAGCTTGGTGTAGAAGTAGCAGTAGTAGTAGGCGGCGGAAACATTTGGCGCGGGAAAGTCGGAAGCGAAATGGGAATGGACCGTACAACAGCTGACTATATGGGAATGCTTGCAACGGTCATGAACTCTCTTGCACTTCAAGACGCTCTTGAAAAGTTAGGACCAGAAACACGGGTTATGTCGTCTATTGACATGAGACAAGTAGCTGAACCCTACATACGCCGAAAAGCTATCCGTCATTTAGAGAAAAAACGTGTCGTAATATTTGCGGCAGGAACAGGTAACCCTTATTTCTCCACAGATACAACAGCTGCATTACGTGCTGCTGAAATCGAAGCGGATGTTATTTTAATGGCGAAGAACAATGTGGACGGGGTGTATACAGCCGATCCAATGAAAGACTCATCTGCTACGAAATACTTGGAACTTTCTTATCTTGAAGTTATTAGTCAAGGTCTTGAAGTAATGGATTCGACTGCTTCTACACTATGTATGGACAACGATATCCCACTTGTAGTATTCTCAATCATGGAAAATGGCAACATCAAAAAAGCTGTACTCGGTGATAAAATCGGGACAGTCGTTAGGAGGAACAAGCAATGACTAAAGAAATAATGGATCAGACGAGAGAACGTATGGATAAAGCACATAGCGCCTATTCAAGACAATTGGCTTCTATCCGTGCTGGAAGAGCTAATGCAAGCCTATTAGACAGAATTTCAGTGATTTATTATGGTGCACCTACACCATTAAATCAAATGGCGGGAATTTCTGTTCCTGAGCCACGATTGCTAGTAGTTCAACCATATGATAAAACAACAATCGGTGAAATCGAAAAAGCGATTATGAAATCGGATATCGGTATCACACCGTCCAACGATGGTTCAGTAATTCGTCTAGCGGTACCTGCTCTTACAGAAGAACGCCGTAAAGATTTAGTTAAAGATGTAAAGCGTGAAGCGGAAGATGCAAAAGTAGCGATTCGTAATGTTCGTCGCGACAGCAATGAAGATTTGAAAAAGCTTGAAAAAGATGCAGAAATTACTGAAGATGAGTTACGCCGTTTTACTGAACAAGTACAAAAGATGACAGATGAATTTATCGAAAAGATTGATCAAACAGCAAAAGATAAAGAAAACGAAATCTTGGAAATTTGAGTACAGAACTTTCTATAAGGAGGAGCGTCCTACTTTTAGGACGCTCTTTTCTTTCTTTTGCATGCTATTTACCATGCAATTTGGTAGGATAGTCAGTAGGAGTATCCGAATAGAGCCAAGTGGGGGAACGCTATGCTTAGAAAACTAATGCGAAAAAAAACGGCAGATATTCAGTTGCTGGATGAACGGATTGACGCTGTTAAAAATAGACAGATTCCTAACCATGTGGCAATTATCATGGATGGAAACGGAAGATGGGCAAAGCAACGTAAAATGCCGCGAATTGCCGGCCACCATGAAGGAATGAAAACGGTTCGTCAAATCACCAATTTCGCAAATGCCATGGGTGTGAAGGCCCTCACTCTCTACGCATTTTCGACCGAAAATTGGAAACGACCGAAAATCGAAATTGACTTTTTGATGAATCTTCCTGGTGAATTCCTTAATACGTATTTACCCGAATTAATGGAAAAGGGTATCAAGGTGGAAATGATAGGCAATATGGATGCACTTCCAAGTCATACAGAAAAAGCAATTAAGAAAGCAATAGAGCAAACGAAAGATAACAAAGGCTTAGTATTGAACTTTGCGATGAATTATGGAAGTAGAGTCGAGCTAGTTCATGCTATGAAAGAATTGGCAGAAGAAGTGGCTGCTGGAACATTAAGAGTGGATGAAATTAATGAAGATTCAATTGAATCTAAGCTGATGACTGCACATCTACCGGAGCCAGATTTACTGATTCGCACAAGTGGTGAAGTGCGATTATCCAATTTCATGCTGTGGCAATTAGCGTATGCAGAATTCATTTTTACCGATGTACTATGGCCTGATTACGATGAAGAATGCTTTTTACAAGCGATAGAAGATTTCCAAAATAGAGATCGGCGCTTTGGAAGCTTGGAAGGAGATCAGAAAAGATGAAGCAAAGAATCATCACAGCCATTGTAGCACTCGCATTTTTCGTACCTTTGATTATCGTCGGTGGATTACCGTTTATTATTATGATCTTTGCAATATCTACGATTGGTTTATATGAACTACTACGTATGCGGAATATGTCCATCTTTTCAATAGGTGGATTTATCTCTTGGTTACTTTTACTCGTCATTTTACTTCCTTCAAGATGGACGGGACAGGTAGAAGGTTTTCTGCGGTTAGGGAAACTTGAAATGATCTATGTACTGGTATTATTATTATTAGTCTATACTGTAGTCATGAAAAACAAGTGGACATTTGAGGACATTGCATTCAGTGCGATTGGCGCATTATATGTCGGCATCGGTTTTTACTATTTAATTGAAACGCGTTTATTTGGTTTAGAATACATAGGCTATGCGTTACTTATTATTTGGTCAACAGATTCTGGTGCATATTTTGTTGGTCGGAAAATAGGGAAACGAAAACTTTGGCCTGAAATATCACCTAACAAAACCATCGAAGGATTTGTCGGAGGTATTATTTGTGCGGTAGCAATTACTTTGATTTATAATATGTTCTATCCTATCTCTACATCGTATGTATCATTCATTATTATTACAATAGTGGCATCGGTTGTAGGTCAAATGGGAGACTTAGTTGAATCTGCACTGAAACGTTTCTATAACGTAAAAGATTCAGGGAAGTTGTTGCCTGGACATGGCGGTATTATGGACAGATTTGACAGCTTACTGTTTGTACTCCCATTGCTTCATTTTGTTCAATTCATAGGATAATGGAAAGGAAGTTCATAATATGAAGAAAATCAATTTGCTTGGTGCGACTGGTTCTATCGGTACTCAAACATTAAGCATTATTGCAGCTCATCCTGATCGCTTTGAATTAACAGCAATGTCGGCAGGAAGAAATATTCAAAAAGTAAGTGAAATCATTGCAAAGTTTCATCCTAAGTTAGTTTCTGTATTGGAAGAAGCAGACGCAGTACGCTTACAAAATGAGTTTCCTGACGTTCAATTCGTTCATGGTGATGAAGGACTTATTGAAGCAGCGGTTGGGATGGAAGCCGATGTCTTGCTGAACTCAGTTATCGGTAGTGTAGGACTTAGACCGACACTTGCTGCAATTAAAGCAGGTATGACAATTGCTATTGCTAATAAGGAAACATTAGTGGCGGCTGGGGACTTAGTTGTAGAAGCAGCTAAGCACCATAACGTACCGCTTGTTCCGGTAGATAGTGAACACTCTGCTTTATTCCAATCGCTGAATGGGGAAAATCCGAAGCGAATTACCAATTTGATTTTAACGGCCTCCGGTGGAAGCTTTAGGGACTATACTCGGGATCAACTTCAACACGTCACAGTGGAACAAGCGCTTGCGCATCCTAACTGGTCAATGGGCAATAAGTTGACAATCGATTCGGCAACCATGATGAATAAAGGGCTTGAGGTGATTGAAGCACATCATTTATTTGCGATGGCTTATGATCAAATTGAATGTTTACTACATAAAGAAAGTATTATCCACTCTATGGTGGAGTTTGAAGATACAAGCGTTATGGCACAACTGGGGTCTCCTGATATGCGTGTTCCAATTCAGTATGCACTTACGTATCCGGATCGTATTCCGATGGCTGATGCCAAACGTCTTCGTCTTGATGAAATTGGGAAATTACACTTTCAAAAAATGGATTATGAACGATTTAAAGCCTTGTCTCTTGCATATGATGCAGGTAGGGAAGGAGGTACTATGCCTACAGCGATGAACGCGGCCAATGAAGTGGCGGTTCAACTGTTTATGGAAGGACATATTTCCTTCATGCAAATTGAAGATATTATTGAAAGAATGATGGATCAGCATCAAACTATTCAAAATCCTGATTTGGAAGAAATTTTAGAGACAGATCGCAATACGAGAAAAAAAGTCTATGGTATAGTTAAGTATCAAGATTAATTTCAGGCTGACACAGCCGGTGAAGGTGGTTACTGAATGGAAACGGTTATTGCGTTTATAGTAATATTCGGGACACTTGTAGCATTTCATGAGTTTGGTCATTTCTTGTTTGCTAAGAGAGCCGGCATCATGGTTCGAGAGTTCGCTATCGGAATGGGACCTAAAATTTTAGCGATCCGCAAAGGTGAAACGCAATATACGATACGCTTGTTGCCTTTAGGTGGATATGTACGCATGGCTGGTGAAGATTTCGATACAGTCGAATTGCAGCCAGGTTACCGCGTAGGTCTATTATTGAATGCACAAGACGAGATAGAAAAGATTTATTTGAATCGAAATGTTTCTAATCCGAATATTTTAAACGTAGAAGTAGAAAAGTCGGATTTAGATAGAGAACTATATATTGAAGGATATGACGAAGATGGCCAACTGGTTCATCTGAAAATTGCCAGAACGGCAATGATTATCGAAAAAGGTCAAGAAACATTAATTGCTCCTTATGATCGTCAATTTGAATCCAAGTCATTGGGTAGCAGGGCGTTGGCAATATTTGCAGGACCTCTATTCAACTTTATTCTAGCATTTTTTATTTTCTTGGCTTTGGGTTTAATGAATGGTGTACCAACCAATGAACCTATCATCTCAGAAGTGAAGCCGGATACACCGGCAGAAATGGCCGGAATGAAAAAAGATGATTTAATTACTGGAGTAGACGGTAAGTCAATTGATTCTTGGCCAAAGTTTTCTGAAGCAATTCAAAACAGTGCCGGAGTCCCTATGTCTATAGAAGTGGAACGTGCAGGTAAACAAGTTGTTTTAGATGTAGTACCTGATACAGTAGAAGATGCAGGACAGGAATTCGGTCAAATTGGAGTTATGTATTCAAGTCCATTGGAAAAAGGAATTATCAAATCCATTGTGTTCGGCGCTGAACAGACGTACACATGGACTGTGAAGATCTTCGAATTATTAGGTATGCTCGTTACAGGTCAGTTTACAATAGACGCACTATCGGGTCCTGTTGGTATTTATAAGGCGACAGAAGAAGTGGCCCAACATGGTATTTTCAACTTAATGAATTGGGGCGCTGTGCTGAGTATCAATCTGGGAATCATGAATTTACTGCCATTGCCTGCATTAGATGGCGGTAGATTATTATTCTTCCTGTTTGAAGGCTTACGAGGTAAACCAATTGATAAACAAAAAGAAGGTATGGTGCATTTTGTAGGGATCATGCTATTAATGGTTTTGATGCTTGTTGTGACATGGAATGACATCCAACGATTTTTCTTCTAAAGAAGGTGGGAGTATATGATGAAACAATCGAAAACGTTTATACCCACAATGCGTGAAAATCCAGCAGATATAGAGATGCGTTCACATCAGTTATTGTTGCGGGCAGGTTATATCCGACAGAATGCCAATGGTGTGTACACGTATTTAACTCTTGCACAAAAAGTGTTTAGAAAGATCGCGACGATTATCCGTCAAGAAATGGAAGCTATCGAAGGAATAGAAATCTCTTTGCCTGCATTGCAAAGCTCGAGTATCCTAAAAGAAACCGAGCGTTGGGACTCATACGGTAAGGAAATGTTCCATGTCGCTGACAGACAAACTAATCAATTGACGTTGAGCTCAAGTGATGAAGAAGCAATCATCGACTTGTTGCGTGACGAAGTTCGATCATATAAAAAGTTGCCTCTAACCATTTTTCAAATCAAAACGAAATTCCGGGATGAAGTAAAACCTCGTGCAGGTTTACTTCATAGTAGGGAATTCATAAGAAAAGATGCCTATTCATTTCATGCCACACAAGAAAGTTTGGATGAAAAGTATTTGGAAGTCATGCAAGCCTATACCAATATGTTAACCCGTCTTGGAATGCATTTCCGCATGGTCATGTCGGATGGGGGGGCAGGATCTCATGAGTTCATAGCGTTAGCAGAAAATGGAGAAGACCGGATTGCGTATAGTGATAGCTCCTCCTACGCTGCGAATATGGAGTTTGCTGAAGTGAATGCGGAGTATGAGACACCAGATGAAAAGCAATTGGAAATGTCAAAAATCTCCACGCCAAACCAACAAACAATTGAGGATCTCGCTTCATTTTTATCGGTTGACCCTGAGCGTATCATCAAGTCATTGGTGTATAAAGCAGATGAAGATTTTGTTATGGTTATATGTCGTGGTGATCATAGCATCAATGAACATAAATTAAAGCGTTTTTTAAATGTAACTCATATAGAACTGGCAACTAAACAACAGATCGAAGAATTACTAGGCTGTCATATTGGTTCAATTGGTCCTGTGAAACTACCTATTGGTGTAAGGGTATATGCAGATCATGCGGTTAATGCAATGGTTAACGTAGTAGCAGGAGCAAATATTGACGATTATCATTTATTGAACGTTAACCCAGAACGTGACTTTGCCATAGACGATTACGTGGATCTTCGTTTTATTCAAGAAGGAGATGCCTCACCGGACGGAATGGGTACGATTAAATTCACTGAAGGAATTGGTGTCGGGCATATTCGTAAACTAGGTACTGTTTTCAGTGAGCAGATGAAAGGAACTTTCCTCAATGAACACGGTCGAACAAAGCCATTCATTATGGGAAGTTATAGTATGGGAATCTCACGTTTACTGGCGACAATTGCTGAGCAGTTTAATGATGAAAATGGTTTGAAATGGCCAAAACATTTAGCGCCGTTTGATATACATTTAATTGCGATGAATGTTAAAGATGAAGTGCAAGTACAACTAGCTGATGAATTATATGCTGTACTAGAGTCATATCGATATGATGTATTATATGATGATCGTGCCGAAAGAGCGGGTGTGAAATTCGCTGATGCAGACTTGATTGGTTTGCCGGTTCGCATTATAATTGGTAAAAGAGCAGATGAAGGAATTGTGGAAGTTATGTATCGCCACAGTGGTGAGTCAATAGAATGGCAAAAAGAAGAAGTGTTGGAAAAACTACAGTCCTTCTTTAGTGCAGATTAATCCAAGAAGGGGAGTCCGTTAACGGAACTTCCCTTCTTTTCGCGATAGAACGGAGGAATATATAGTGGATGCCGCTCAAAAGTTTTTAACATTGCTCCAACAGACAGGTCTAACAGATGATCAGTTAATGAACTATTTTCAAAATGGTGAGTTGAATCGTGTCACCGTACAGAAGAAATCAAGAGTGTGGAAATTCAACATTACATTGGATAAAGTGTTGCCGATTGATGTTTTTCAGTTTATGCAACAACGCGTTCATGAATCGTTTGCTGCGATAGCGAATGTTCATCTTGAAATGGAAGCAAGAAACAACGAAGTAAACGAACAATTAATTATAGATTATTGGCCAATTATAATTGATGAATTAGCAGATATATCTCCCCCTTTGCGTCAATGTTTAGTGGGTCAAACACCTAAGATACATGGTGAGAAGTTATTGCTTAATTGCTCAAGCGACTTGGAGTGTCAAACGTTAAAAAACAAATATATCGAAACCATATCAGCCCTGTATCAACAATTCGGTTTTCCAAAGTATATGTTAGATGTTTCAATAGTTGAAAACCATAATGCAGAAGAAGAACGTCAACAATTCCTCTCACAAAAGAAACAAGAAGAGGATGTACTATCCAAGCAGGCCTATCATCAGCTGCAACAACGTGAATCGATGAAAAGTGAACAAGGTGATTCTGATAAAGTACTTGCTCTTGGTACACCAATCAAAGCTAACGAGCCAATCGTTCCAATCCATGAAATACAAGATGAAGAAAGACGTTTGATTATAGAAGGCTTTGTATTTGATGCAGAAGTACGTGAATTAAGAAGTGGTCGTTCTTTATTGACACTGAAAGTAACGGATTACACCGATTCGATCTTAGTTAAAATGTTTTCACGAGATAATGAGGACGCTGAAATCATGAAGTCTTTCAAAAAAGGTATGTGGGTTCGTGCGCGTGGCGGTATACAGAACGATACATTCGTTAGAGACTTAATCATGATGGCGCAGGACATTGCGGTTATTCCAACAATTGAACGGAAAGATAAAGCTCCAGATGGGCAGAAGCGTGTGGAATTACATGCACATACTTCCATGAGTCAAATGGATGCAGTCGTTTCAGCTTCAGCTTTAGTTGCTCAAGCAGCCAAGTGGGGACATCCCGCAATTGCCATTACCGATCATGCGAACGTACAATCTTATCCTGACGCGTATAATGCAGGTAAAAAGCATGGTATAAAAGTGTTGTTTGGTTTAGAAATCAACTTGGTCGATGACGGTGTGCCAATCGTTTATGAAGAACAACACCGTTTGCTAGAAACAGATACGTATGTCGTATTCGACGTTGAGACTACAGGTTTGTCAGCAGTCTACGACACAATCATTGAACTGGCGGCTGTGCGGGTGAAAGATGGGGAAATCATTGATCGCTTTGAACGTTTTGCCAATCCGCATCATCCGCTGTCTTCTATCACTACCAATTTGACAGGTATTACAGATGACATGGTTGAAAATGCACCCGAAGTTGAAGATGTCATGGCAGAGTTTATAGACTTTATAGGCGATAGTGTGTTGATTGCTCATAACGCTTCATTCGATATGGGCTTCTTTTATGCTTCATGTAAGCGCGCGAAGATTGAAACTGTAGCTTATCCTGTTATCGATACGTTGGAACTTTCGCGATTCCTATATCCAGAACTACGAAATCATCGTCTAAATACGTTAGCTAAAAAATTCGATATTGAACTAACACAACATCACCGTGCTATATACGATACAGAAGCTACAGCACATCTATTTTTGCGTTTATTATCA
Source organism: Sporosarcina sp. P17b (assembly GCF_002743115.1). Classification (NCBI taxonomy): domain Bacteria; kingdom Bacillati; phylum Bacillota; class Bacilli; order Caryophanales; family Caryophanaceae; genus Sporosarcina; species Sporosarcina sp. P17b. The sequence goes on from NZ_PDYP01000001.1 coordinate 223,842, forward strand.
GATGCACAGGAAAAAGGGATCGAGTGGTTAGATGATCTTAATAAAAACATCGGTGAAGGAGATGCCTATAAGCGGTCAAGACCTTCACACTGCACGTTGCTTGCAACAGACAATGAAGGGTTAAAAAATCTATTCAAGCTCGTATCTATATCGCATATGGACTTCTTCTATCGGGTGCCACGTATCCCTCGTTCGTTGCTCGTAAAGTATCGAAAAGGCATAATAGTTGGTTCGGGCTGCGATAAAGGTGAAGTGTTTGAAGGTTTAATGCAAAAACCGATGGAAGAGGTAGAAGAAATTGCGAGTTTCTACGATTACCTAGAAATTCATCCGAAGCCAGTCTACTCTCATTTACTTGAACTCGATTTGATTCGCGATGAGTGGAACCTCGAAGATATCATGCGTAAGATGATTAAGCTTGGTAAGAAAACTGGCTTGCCCGTTTGTGCTACGGGAAATGTTCATTATTTGGATGAAACTGATGCAACCTATCGCCAAGTACTTGTTCGTTCACAGGGTGGGGCGAATCCGTTGAATCGGCACTCTTTACCTGAAGTTCATTTTCGTACAACAGATGAAATGTTGAAGGAGTTTGAGTTTTTAGGTGAAGATGTAGCAAAAGAAATCGTGGTTGATAATCCGGTGAAAATAATGGAGCGTGTAGGTGACGTCAAACCAATCAAAGATGACTTATATACTCCTACAATCGATGGTGCGGAAGACGAAGTGCGAGATTTAACTTACTCTATGGCACATCAAATATATGGAGAAACATTACCTGAAATTGTTGAAGCCCGTATCATAAAAGAATTGACTTCTATTATTGACAATGGCTTCTCAGTTATTTATCTTATCTCACATAAGCTTGTCAAAAAGTCCTTGGATGACGGCTACTTAGTTGGTTCGCGTGGATCAGTCGGTTCTTCATTTGTTGCAACGATGATGGAAATAACAGAAGTAAATCCCTTGCCGCCACATTATGTGTGCCCATCTTGTAAGACATATGAGTTCTTCGACGACGGTTCAGTTAGCTCAGGTTATGACTTGCCGGATAAGGAATGTCCAAATTGCCAGACAATGTTTAAAAAGGATGGTCAAGATATACCATTCGAAACGTTCCTTGGCTTTGCCGGTGATAAAGTTCCAGATATTGACTTGAACTTTAGTGGTGAGTATCAGTCACACGCACATAACTATACTAAAGAATTATTCGGTGAAGATTATGTATTTCGTGCAGGGACAATTGGGACAGTAGCTGAAAAAACTGCTTACGGATATGTTCGAGGATATATGAATGATAATGATATCCAAATGCGCGGTGCTGAAATCGATCGGCTTGTGCAGGGCTGCACAGGTGTTAAACGAAATACTGGACAGCACCCTGGTGGTATTATTGTTGTACCGGATACAATGGACATCTTTGATTTTACACCCATTCAATTCCCGGCCAATGATCTTGAATCCAGCTGGAAAACGACGCATTTTGATTTCCACTCCATCGATAATAACTTATTGAAATTAGATATTTTAGGACATGATGATCCGACGATGATCAAAATGCTAGAAGACTTGTCTGGCATCGATGCGTTAACCATACCGCCCGACGATAAAGGTGTTATGGAATTATTTAGCGGCACGTCTTCACTTGGTGTCACAGAAGAACAAATTGATTGTAAAACTGGGACGCTTGGTGTGCCGGAATTTGGTACTCGGTTTGTACGTCAAATGTTGGAAGAAACAAAACCATCTACGTTCTCCGAGTTGATCCAGATATCGGGATTGTCACACGGCACCGATGTTTGGCTGGGGAACGCTCAGGAATTAATCCAAAATAAAACATGTCAACTGTCAGAGGTAATCGGTTGTCGTGATGATATTATGGTGTATTTGATCTATCAGGGTCTAGAACCTTCGCTTGCATTTAAAATAATGGAGTCAGTTCGAAAAGGTAAAGGGCTAACACCTGAATTTGAAGAAGCAATGAAAGAAAATAAAGTACCTGCTTGGTATATCGGCTCATGTAAGAAGATTAAGTATATGTTCCCGAAAGCTCACGCAGCCGCATATGTTTTAATGGCACTTCGAATCGCTTGGTTCAAAGTCCATCATCCTATCATGTACTATGCGACATACTTTACCGTTCGTGCGACTGACTTCGATTTAGTGACGATGTGTAAAGGTTCAGCAAGTATTCGAGCGATGATTAAAGAGATCAATGCTAAGGGATTGGATGCACCTCCAAAAGAAAAGAACTTAGTAGTTGTTTTAGAGATTGCACTTGAAATGGTCGAGCGAGGATTTACATTTGCTAAACCCGACCTCTATAAATCAGATGCAACGCAGTTTATTATTGAAGGTAATAAATTAATTCCACCATTTAACTCGATTCCGTCACTCGGAACGAACGTTGCGAAGACGATTGTTGAAGCAAGAAAAGATGGCGAGTTTTTATCGAAAGAGGACTTTCAGAAGAGAGGCCGTGTTTCTAAAACAGTAGTTGAGTATCTAGATAATCTTGGTTGTATGGAAGGAATGCCAGAAGCGAACCAATTATCCCTATTCTAATGGGCTCGTGGCGGTTGCTTCAGTTGCATTGTAAAAGGCCATGTGATACGATTAAAACAACTTTTGCTATACGTCTTGCGGAAAAGAGTGGGGCTCCCCGCTCTTTTCTGTTGTTATTTTGAATTTCGGGAGGGATACCATTTGAGTAAAATTACAGAAGAAGTCGAACAGTTGGCAAGACCGATCGTTGAAGAATTGGGTCTTGAGCTGGTTGATGTTGAGTTCTTAAAAGAAGGTAGCGATTGGTTTCTACGCGTCTACATCGATACGCCGGAAGGTAACATTGACATAGATCAATGTGCGGCTGTTAGTAATAAGCTAAGCGAGGAACTGGACCGTGTGGACCCGATTACGCAAAATTACTTCCTTGAAGTGTCTTCTCCCGGAGCGGAAAGACCATTGAAAAAAGATGAAGATTTTGAAAAAGCCGTAGGCCAATATGTGTTCATCAAAACTTATGAACCGATTGATGGAATGAAAGAATTCGAAGGCTACTTACTCGGATACGGACCGGACCATGCAAAAGTGGAAATACGGATCAAGACAAGAAAAGTACTAGTAGAAATCGATAAAACAAAAATTGCTTTAGCGCGACTGGCGATTGACTTTTAAAAACAAAAGCGCAAAGAACCATCTAGCCTCGACAGGCGTTGGAGAAATTCCCACAAAGGCGCTTTTTGCCTTTATGGGAATTTCGAAGTGACCCCTGGTTCTTGAAGCTAGATGTAAACAAAAGCACAAACACCGTCTAGTCCTGTGCTAGCGACTAAATCACCATGAGTAATGACAATCGGAATGTAGGAGTGATGAACATGAGTAGTGAGCTACTCGAGGCATTGACAGCTCTTGAACAGCAAAAAGGTATATCAAGAGAAGTAATAGTTGATGCGATTGAAGCAGCGCTTGTAACAGCGTACAAACGAAATTTTAACCAGGCGCAAAACGTCCGTGTTGATTTGAACTTAAATAAAGGCACTATGGCTGTCTATTCAAGAAAAGACGTAGTAGAAGAAGTGGAAGATGATCGTTTGCAAATTTCATTGGAAGATGCACAAATGATTAATCCAGTCTATGAACTAACAGATGTCGTCGAAGAAGAAGTTACACCACGTGACTTTGGCCGTATTGCTGCGCAAACCGCTAAACAAGTTGTGACACAACGTGTACGTGAAGCTGAACGCGGTTTGATTTATGAAGAGTATATCGACCGTGAAGAAGATATCGTAAACGGAATCGTAGAGCGTATGGATCCGAAAAACTTATTCGTTGGATTAGGAAAAGTGGAGGCTGTATTGCCGACAAGCGAACAGATCCAAACAGAAAACTATGCTCCGCACGATCGCATTAAAGTGTATATTACAAAAGTCGAAAGAACAGCACGCGGACCGCAAGTGTTTGTTTCTAGAACACACCCAGGGCTACTACGTCGTTTATTCGAACTTGAAGTACCTGAGATCTATGATGGAACAGTGGAAATTAAATCGATTGCACGCGAAGCCGGTGATCGTTCGAAAATCTCTGTTTACACAACAAATGAAGAAGTAGATCCGGTCGGTTCTTGTGTAGGTTCAAGAGGGGCGCGCGTACAATCTATTTCAAATGAATTAAATGGCGAAAAAGTGGACATCGTAGAGTGGTCAGAAGACCCTGTAGTCTTCGTTGCAAATGCTCTAAGTCCTTCTAAAGTAATTGATGTACAAGTAAATGAAGAAGAACGCTCGACAACAGTTGTCGTGCCGGATTACCAACTTTCATTAGCTATCGGAAAAAGAGGGCAAAATGCAAGATTGGCTGCTAAATTAACAGGCTGGAAAATCGACATCAAAAGCGAAACTGACGCTAGAGAATTAGGGATCTATCCTCGTGAAGAATCTCTTGCAGTTCTAGTAGAAGAACCTGAAGTCGAAACAGATGAGTTCTTGGAAACATACGAGTATGAAGAAGAAACACCTGTTGAAACAGCTGAAGACTTTGATTTATACGCAGATGAAGACAAAGAAGATTGATTTGGAAAGGATTGCATGCTGATGTCGAACAATCGGAAAATCCCTTTGCGTAAATGTGCAGCGACTGGTGACATGTTACCTAAAAAAGAAATGATACGAATTGTCCGTACGAAAGAAGGAGAAGTATCCGTAGATTTGACAGGAAAGAAGTCAGGCCGCGGTACATATGTTTCTAAAACGGAGGATGCCGTGGAGAAAGCACGTAAGCAACACTCATTTGAACATCAATTGGGAGTTAAAGTACCGGAACAAGTCTACGATGACCTTTTACATGCAATTCGACGAGAGGCAATCAAATGACAAAAGATCCGACAGAAATATATCAACTGCTAGGTATGGCTGCCCGTGCACGTAAAATTGCAACGGGTGAAGATTTAGTCGTACAGGCGGTTCGTTCAGGTGAAGCACATCTGGTCATCCTATCAGGCGATGCATCAAAGAATACAATGAAGAAATTAACGAATAAATGTATTACGTACAACGTTGAGAAGCATGTATTTGGAAGTCGTGAAGAACTGGGGCATGCAATTGGAAAAGAAGCCCGAGTTGTCTTGGCACTAACAGATAAAGGATTCGCAAAAAAAATATCCGAGCTACTCAACGATTATAACCGGGGGTGGGCTAATGACGAAAATGAAAGTACATGAATATGCCAGATCAATAGGAAAAACAAGTAGAGATCTTGCTGAAGAATTACTTAAGAGTGATATTGTGATTAAGAGCCATATGGAAGAACTAGATCCAGTTTCAATTGCAAAATTAGATGAAAAGTTTGGAGACCTGAAAAAGCCTGAGGTAAAAACTGCTACAGTTAAGCCGGCGAGCAAGCCAGCGAACCAAAGAACAGATCGTCCAAGCAATACAAACAAACCAGCCTCAACACAAGGTACTAATCGTCCTGCTAGTAACCAAGGCGGATCGAACCGACCATCATCAACACGTCCACAAGGGCAATCTACATCAGCTCCAAAAACGGGTAGCACTCCGCCACCTCGTCAAGCACAAGGCGGCGGACCACGTCCAGCTGGTGGAGGCGGTCGTCCAGGCGGCGGTCGCGGTGGAAGACCACCAGCACGCGGAATCAACCAAGGGCGCCGTAGATATCGTCCGGCAGTACCAGCACAAAAGGTTGAAATACCTTTACCGGATAAAATCACATTTTATGAATCATTGTCAGTTGGCGAGCTAGCTAAAAAGTTAGGTAAAGAGCCTTCCGAGATCATTAAAAAGTTGTTCATGCTTGGGGTAATGGCTACCATTAACCAAGAATTAGATAAAGATGCAATTGAATTGATTTGTGCTGAATACGAGGTTGAGGTAGAAGAAGAGATCCGTATTGACGTAACAGACTTGGAGATCTACTTCGAAGATCCTGAAGAGGAAGAAGAAGTAGCAGGCGAGTTGACAGAGCGACCACCAGTCGTCACTATCATGGGTCACGTAGACCATGGTAAAACAACATTGCTTGACTCGATTCGTGACACTAAAGTAACTCAAGGTGAAGCGGGTGGTATTACTCAGCATATTGGTGCATACCAAATAACAGCTAATGGCAAGAAAATCACATTTTTAGATACGCCAGGTCACGAAGCTTTCACAACAATGAGAGCACGTGGTGCAAAAGTCACAGACTTGACAATCTTAGTTGTTGCAGCGGATGACGGTGTAATGCCGCAAACGATTGAAGCGATCAATCATGCGAAAGCTGCTGAAGTTCCAATCATTGTAGCAGTTAATAAAATGGATAAACCAGCAGCAAATCCAGACCGCGTCATGCAAGAATTGACTGAACACGGTTTAGTCGCAGAAGATTGGGGCGGCGACACCATTTTCGTTCCGATTTCCGCACTAAAAGGTGAAGGAATTGAACAGTTACTTGAAATGGTTTTACTAGTTGCAGAAGTAGGAGAATTTACTGCGGATACATCTATTAGAGCTAGAGGAACTGTAATTGAAGCGCAGCTCGACAAAGGTAAAGGTTCAGTAGCTACATTGCTTGTACAAAATGGTACATTACATGTAGGAGATCCAATCGTTGTCGGAAATACGTATGGTCGTGTACGTGCAATGGTCAGTGACCTTGGACGTCGCGTAAAAGAAGCAGGCCCATCCACACCGGTAGAAATTACTGGATTGAGTGATGTTCCATTTGCAGGAGATCGTTTCGTTGTGTTTAAAGATGAAAAGACTGCTCGTCAAATCGGGGAAACACGTGCCGGAGAAGCTCTTCAAGAACAACGCGTAGAAAAAACTCGTGTGACACTTGATAACTTATTTGACCAAATGAAACAAGGTGAAATGAAAGAATTGAACTTGATTGTTAAAGCAGATGTACAAGGTGCGGTTGAGGCAATGGCGGCTTCTCTAATGAAGATCGAAGTTGAAGGCGTTAACGTTAAAATCATCCACACTGGTGCAGGTGCTATCAATGAGTCCGATATTTCATTGGCTGCTGCGTCCAACGCAATCGTTATTGGGTTTAACGTACGACCTGATACCAATGCAAAACGGGCTGCGGAAGCAGAAGGCGTAGACATCCGTCTACACCGTGTCATCTATAAAGTAATTGAAGAAATTGAATCTGCTATGACTGGATTACTTGATCCTGAGTATGAAGAAAAGGTAATTGGTCAGGCGGAAGTTCGTGAAACATTTAAAGTATCGAAGATCGGTACGATTGCAGGAAGCTATGTAATCGATGGTAAGATCTCTCGTGATGCTGGCGTTCGTGTATTACGCGATAACATTGTAGTCTTTGAAGGCGAACTTGATACATTGAAGCGTTTCAAAGATGATGCAAAAGAAGTCGCAAAAGGCTATGAATGTGGAATTACCATTAAGAAATTCAATGATGTCAAAGAAGGAGATATCATCGAAGCGTACATTATGGAAGAAATCAAGCGAGTATGATTGTTTACGCGGAATGTTCTTTCTACATCCCGTCAGCAGCTTCGTTAAAAGATAAACGATCAGTGCTGAACCGGATGAGAGATCGGGTGAAAAATTCCTATAATGTATCTGTTGCAGAAATTGATCATCAGGATTTATGGCAACGTACCACTTTTGCTTTAGTTGCTGTTGCATCTTCGAAAGACGCAGCAGAACGAGAAGTAAGACGTGCGATTCGTCTGTTTGAATCCAATCCTGATTGGGAAATGACCGCGTGTACAGTTGACTACTTATGAGCGAAGAACGAGGTGAATTGCCATGTCAGTGCGTGCTAATCGTATAGCTGAACAAATGAAAAAAGAATTGGGCGATATCATCGGCCAAAAACTTAAAGATCCACGTATCGGTTTTGTAACTGTTACGGGTGTAGATGTTACTGGAGACTTGCAACAAGCGAAGATTTTCATATCTGTTTTAGGGACAGATAAAGAAAAGGAAGATTCGTTACTTGGGCTCTCTAAAGCGAAAGGTTTCATACGATCAGAAATTGGTCAGAGAATTCGTTTGCGTAAAACACCTGAAATCGAATTTGAAATCGATGAATCAGTTGCTTACGGTAACCGGATCGAAAGCTTAATCCGCAAAGTAAATGATGAAAACGAACAATAAACATGAGGAGGAAGTTCATAGTCGCTTACGCGGTATGGCTTCCTCTCTTCTTACATAGAGCAAGTATTTCTGAATGAATTTAGGAAGAAGGGATAGGATGAACGGGATTTTGCCTTTATGGAAAGAGAAGGGCATGACATCGCATGACTGTGTCTTTAAACTTCGGAAAATATTAAAGACGAAAAAAGTAGGTCATACCGGTACGTTGGATCCTGAAGTAGAAGGCGTTTTGCCCATCTGCATAGGAAGAGCTACAAAAGTGGCTTCTTATATTACCGATGCGGGAAAAGAATATATTGCTACTGTATCGATAGGCCGCTCAACAGAAACTGAGGATGCGCAAGGTGAGACGGTCGCTAGTGATTTGACACATAAGGAATTCTCGAAGAAGCAAATTATGGAAGCACTAGAGCAATTGACAGGGGAAATTACACAAATCCCTCCTATGTACTCAGCGGTAAAAGTAAACGGCAGACGACTGTATGAATACGCGCGGAAAGGCATCGAAGTAGAAAGACCGATTCGTAAAGTGCAGATCGATCAAATCGATTTATTGGATGAGAAACAATCGTTTACTGGTGAAGAAGTGACATTTTCCATTAGAGTACGATGTGGAAAAGGAACTTATATTCGAACGCTAGCAGTGCAAATTGGTGAACTTCTCGGATATCCAGCACATATGCATTCTTTAATCCGTACCGTTTCGGGTAATTTTAATGAATCCCATTGTAAAACTTTAGCTGAAGTAGCGCAAATAATGGACCAAGGACAAGTGCAGACCATCTTGCGTCCTATCGAAGACGTGTTGACTGAATTTCCACAGCTAGAACTGGAAGAATCTTTAGTAGAATCCATACGAAATGGTCAAGTGCTCCCAGCAGTACCACTGCTCAACGATCACCCTTCCATCATGATGATGTTCGAGGGTCGCGTATTGGCGATCTATCAAAACCACCCAACAAAGCCTGGATTAATGAAACCAGAAAAAATGCTACTGGCTAGTGAGTAAGGAGAGATAGAAATGGAAATCTACAGATTACGATATCCAGATCAGGTAGAAATTGAACAACAACATGCTTATTCTTTAGCTATTGGATTTTTCGACGGTGTACATAAAGGACATCAGGAAGTCATCCGTAGTGCAAAAAAAGTTGCAGATGAATTAGCGATAAAAACGGCTGTCATGACATTCGATCCTCATCCATCGCAACTCTTTTCGGGAAAGAATATTGGCTATATTACACCGGCTGAAGAAAAAAACCGAGTACTCGAGTCGCTCGGAGTGAATGCGTTATTCATCGTTAGCTTTGATTGGGAACTGGCTAGTCTTTCGCCGCAAAAATTCATAGACATCTTTATTAAAGGACTCAATGTTAAGCATGTGACGGCAGGATTTGATTTTACGTTCGGTTCGAAGGGTTTAGGTACGATGAAAGACATGCAGGAACTGTCAGAAGGGAAGTACGGCACTACGGTCATTTCTAAAGTAACATTTAATGAAGAATATAAAGTCTCATCGACTGAAATTCGACAGTTGTTATCTAATGGTGATGTAGAGGCCGCAGCAGTGCTTCTTGGGCGGCCATTCCGTACATTCGGTGAAGTGATACATGGTGAAAAAAGAGGGCGTCAATTGGGTTTTCCTACGGCTAATATTCAAACAGCTGAAGAACATATCGTTCCCGCCAATGGGGTATACGCTGTGCGTTGTCTAATCGGAGATACCTGGTATCGTGGAGTTTGTAATATGGGCGTGAAGCCGACATTTCATGATCCAGAACATCGTATTCCTACGGCTGAAGTACATCTCCTTGATGTAAACATGGATCTTTACGGACAGCAAATAGCGATTGAATGGCTACACCGCATACGTTCAGAACAAAAATTCGATTCGCTTGATGCATTGAAAACACAAATTGGCAAAGACAAACAAACGGCAAAGGACTTATTAATCGACTAGTTGGTTGTTGCAACTGACATAATGCCGTGATATGATACAATAGTGTTCAATACACGAACCTCTTCTTGGCAACACGAGTCACCAACGTTTGCTCGGGAGACGGGGATACTTTTATTTAGGAGGTGAAAAGGATGGCTATTACACAAGAGCGCAAAGCTGAATTGATCAACGAATTCAAGACTCATGAAAATGATACTGGATCGGCTGATGTTCAGATTGCTATCCTTACTGAAGAGATCAACAACTTGAACGGCCACTTACGTACGCACAAGAAAGATCACCACTCACGTCGTGGTTTGTACAAAATGGTTGGTACACGTCGTCGTCTATTGAGATATCTACGTGAAACTAACGTTCAACGTTACCGTGATCTTATTGCATCACTTGGCTTACGCCGTTAATAAGACTGAAAAGCGGGCTTTGCCCGCTTTTTTCTATGGACTAAAGATAATATATTTCGCATAAATGTGTCACTTTTGATACACTATTACTAATTACATACTAGATGTAGAAAGTTTTACAATAGAGAGGAGTTCTACAATGTCAGAACAGAAAAAAGTTTATACACTCGATTGGGCTGGACGTACGCTAACAATCGAAGCCGGCCAACTTGCAAAGCAAGCTAATGGTGCTGTGCTCGTTCGTTATGGCGAAACAACAGTACTTTCTACGGTGACTGCTTCTAAAAAGCCGAAGCCTTTAGATTTCTTCCCCCTAACAGTAAATTATGAGGAACGTATGTACTCAGTAGGTAAAATTCCGGGTGGATTTATTAAGCGTGAAGGGCGTCCTTCAGAAAATGCGGTATTGACTAGTCGATTAATTGACCGTCCAATTAGACCTTTATTCCCAGACGGCTTCCGTAATGATGTTCAAGTTATTTCACTTGTTATGTCTGTAGATCAGGATTGTTCATCTGAGATTTCGGCAATGATCGGTTCTTCATTAGCTCTTTCCATTTCGGATATTCCATTTGATGGTCCGATTGCAGGTGTTCAAGTAGGTCGCATCGATGGAGAATTCATCGTTAATCCTACACCTAGCCAACTTGAAACATCTGAAATTGATTTGGTCGTAGCAGGAACAAAAGATGCAATCAACATGGTAGAAGCAGGAGCTAAAGAAGTGACTGAAGATATCATGCTAGAAGCAATTATGTTTGGTCATGATCAAATTAAGAAATTAGTCGAATTCCAAGAAATGATAATAGCTGAAATCGGTAAGCCAAAGTTTGAGATTGAGTTATTCGAATTGGATACAGACATCAGTAAAGAAGTGAAAGATCGTTGTGAAAAAGAATTAATAACAGCGATACAAACTGAAGAGAAGCATGCACGCGAAGAAGCGATCAATGAAGTGAAAGCATCCGTTCTTGAGCATTATACAGAAATCGAAGCAGATGAAACTACAATCAAGCAAGTGAAAGCAGTTCTAGAGCAAATGGTGAAAGATGAAGTACGCCGTCTGATTACAGTCGACAAAGTACGCCCAGATGGCCGTGGACTTGACGAAATACGTCCATTATCTTCTGAAACGGGTCTACTACCTCGCTCTCACGGTTCCGCATTATTCACACGTGGACAAACGCAAGTGCTAAGCGTATGTACATTAGGTGCGCTTGGTGAAAACCAAATTATTGATGGTATAGGCTCAGATGAGTCTAAGCGCTTCATGCACCATTATAACTTCCCAAACTTTAGTGTTGGGGAAACAGGACCAATTCGTGGTCCTGGCCGTCGTGAAATTGGTCACGGTGCGTTAGGAGAGCGAGCGTTGCAGCCTATGCTTCCGGATGAAGTAGAATTCCCTTACACAATGCGTCTCGTTGCAGAAGTATTGGAGTCTAATGGTTCTTCTTCACAAGCATCGATCTGTGCCTCTACAATGGCTATGATGGATGCTGGCGTACCACTTAAAGCACCAGTAGCAGGAATTGCTATGGGCTTGATCAAAAAGGATGAAGATTATTCTATTCTGTCGGATATTCAAGGAATGGAAGATCATTTAGGCGATATGGACTTTAAAGTAGCAGGTACAAGTAAAGGTATCACTGCACTTCAAATGGATATTAAAATCGACGGATTATCTCGTCAGATTTTAGAAGAATCTCTTGCGCAAGCAAAAATCGGCCGTATTAAAATTCTTGATCATATGTTGACAACAATTTCTTCAACACGTGAAGAATTGTCTGAATATGCACCGAAAATTATAGTGATTCATATTAAACCAGACAAAATCCGTGATGTAATCGGACCTGGCGGTAAAGTAATCAATAAAATTATCGAAGAAACTCAAGTGAAAATCGATACAGAGCAAGACGGAACGGTTTACATCTCGTCACCAAACTCTGAAATGAATGAGAAAGCTAAGAAGATGATTGAAAATATCGTACGTGAAGCAAAAGTAGGCGAGTACTACTTGGCAAAAGTTAAACGTATTGAGAAATTTGGCGCATTCTTAGAAATCTTCCCTGGCAAAGATGGTTTGCTTCATATTTCTGAAATTCAAGAAGCACGCACGAAAGAAGTGGAAGATGTACTTAAATTAGATGATGAGCTATTTGTAAAAGTAATTGAAATCGACAGACAAGGTCGAGTCAATCTTTCACGTAAAGTAGTCATTCTAGAAGAAAAAGAAAAAGAACAAGCTAGCAAAGAGTAATCAAATGAATTATTCAAAAAGCCTCTTCCTGCACAAGTTGCGGCGAAGGAGGCTTTTTGTACTTTACATAAGGAGTGAAGTCTATGATACAAAAGTATAATTGTTCAAATGGTGTTCGTATTATTCATGAAAAGATGCCCCATGTACAGTCCGTAGCGATCGGTATTTGGGTACATGCAGGTTCAGCAAATGAAACAAAAGAGCAAGAGGGAATCGCTCACTTTATAGAGCATATGCTATTTAAAGGAACAGATACAAGAAGTGCGCGAATGATTGCCGAACAATTCGATCAGATTGGAGGCGATCTTAACGCGTTTACTTCTAAAGAAATGACTTGCTATTACACTACAGTTTTAAGTCATCATGCCTCATACGCACTGACTGTTCTAGCTGATATGTTTTTCCATTCAAAGTTTAAAGAAGAAGAGATGGAAAAAGAAAAATCCGTCATATTAGATGAAATTTCTTCAGTTGAAGATATGCCTGACGAAGATGTAGATGAAAGATTATGGGAAGCAATGTTTCCGGAAGATCCAATTGGAAGACCGGTAGGGGGACGAATCGAAACCATCAAGTCTTTCACAAAAGAAATGGTTGAACAATTCATGGTGAAACACTATCGACCTGAAAACTTGGTCATTTCGATTGCGGGAAATTATGATGAACGATTGATTAAATTGATTGAAGCAAACTTTGGAAATTATCAAAGCAAGGAACAAGCTCCTGTTTTATTGCATGAAGAAAGAGTTCCGAATTTCACTGCTCAACAAATTATCAAAGCAAAAGATATTGAACAAGCTCATGTCTGTTTTGGTTATCCGTCCTTACCTTCTACTCATGATAAAATTTATGAGTTAAGTTTATTCGATAGTATACTCGGGGGAACCATGTCTTCTAGATTGTTTCAGGAAGTCCGAGAAAACCGTGGACTGGCGTATTCGGTATACACCTATTATGCTGCATATGAAAACGCTGGTTCCTTTGTGATTTATTGTGGAACTTCTCCTGAGAACTTCGAAGAAACCTATCGTACAATCGATCAAGTTATAGGTGAAGTGCTACATGATGGTTTGACAGATAAAGAGTTAAGAAATGCTAAGGAACAGCTAAAAGGTAGCTTTGTGCTCGGTTTAGAAAGTTCTGAATCACGCATGTATAGAAATGGTCGCAATGAATTAGTGCTTGGTAAGCATCAAACAATTGAACAAGTGGTCAATCATATTGAAAACGTTGAAAAGCGAAGTGTCTATCGACTTGGCCAGCAAATGTTAGAAAGTAAACGCGCCACATCAATTATCGCGCCTAAAACCAATATTCAGCAATTTAAAAAACTACAGAACTAGTCGACTTCTCGCTTCCTACACATAAGATGATAGAGATCTAATATGAAGGAGGACTTCCATGCGATTATCAGAGCTGGCACAAAAAGAGCTGATACAAGTAGAAGAAGGTATGAGATATGGCTTTCTAGCAGAAACAGATTTACTTTTTGACCGTAAAACTGGAGCCATTATTGGATTTGAAATCCGCAAAAAGTTAGGAAAAACACTTTTTCGGCAAAAAGATCAGAATATTATCGAATACATTCCGTGGCATGAAATTGTGCTGGTAGGCGAAGATCGAATTTTATTTGGAAAAACGCATGAACTAAACAAAAAGGAGGTAGAAGGCTATGACTAAATGGCTTGTAGTAGGCACAGATCAACGGTTGCGGATAGCGAATGAACTATTAGTGGAATCGGGAATTGACAGTGTGTATATTTCAACGGATACCTTTGACGACCAGTTGAAGAAGATTCTGTTAGAAACAAAGCCAGATTGTCTTCTACTTCCGTTGCTGTCGATGAAACAAAGCATACCCGTCGACTATTTGAAAGAAGGCTCTTCTGTTTATTCTGGCAATACGTCTGCGGTATGGAGACAAGAGCTAGTTGAAAAAAGCATTCGGCATACTAATTATTTGGAAAAAGAACAGTTCATTTGGAGAAATGCTCAATTGACTGCAGAAGCCTTCGTCCATATTTTTTATGAGCAAACGAAGCGGCAAATTGCAGGTAAGCATTTTTATATTGCGGGATTTGGAAGGGTTGGCAAAGCAATTGCGCATACATTGCACCAATTGCAAGCTACTGTCACTGTAGTTGCCCGTTCAGAAGAACAGTTAGCAGAAGCAGGAGTACTAGGTTATAACACGCTGCAGCTGAATGAAACGACTATGTTCACAAACGGCTACTTAGTGAATACGGTTCCAGCCCAGTGGCTAGATATAAAACAAAGTGGTTCTGTGCCTGTTTTTGATGTGTCTTCAGCACCTGGGTGCCTAAAGCAGGGAGATTCC
Organism: Sporosarcina sp. P17b; assembly: GCF_002743115.1. NCBI lineage: Bacteria > Bacillati > Bacillota > Bacilli > Caryophanales > Caryophanaceae > Sporosarcina > Sporosarcina sp. P17b. Next base: position 238,930 of record NZ_PDYP01000001.1, read on the forward strand.
TCTGAATACTATACAATACACCTCAAATTGCCTGGGAAGCACTTTCCTAAGGACGCGGCAGCTGTCTTGGTTGACGCGGTTTTGAGAATGAGTATAGACGAAAGGGGAACTAAATGCTCAAAGGAAAACGAATCGGATTAGGAATCACTGCTTCACACTGCACGTATGACCAATTACTTCCAATGATTCATTCTTTACAAAAAGAAGGAGCGATCGTTGTTCCAATCATTACACATTCAGTCCTCCATGCTGCTACACGTTTTGGTACAGGTGAAGAATGGATCAAACGAATAGAAGAGGCGACAGGAGAGAAAGTAGTGACGAGTATCGTTGAAGCAGAACCATTCGGTCCGTCCAATCCACTTGACTGCATGGTTATTTCGCCACTTACAGGTAACTCAATGAGTAGATTCGCCAATGCTGCTACTGATTCACCAGTATTGATGGCAGCAAAAGCGACTTTGCGAAACGGAAAACCGGTAGTACTCGGAATTTCGACTAATGATGCACTAGGTCTCAATGGCATGAATCTTATGAAGTTATTAAATATGAAACATGTCTTTTTTATTCCGTTCGGTCAAGATGACTGTATAAAAAAACCGAACTCTTTAATATCGGACTTCTCATTACTACCTACTACTGTGGCTTCTGCAATACAAAGCAAACAATTGCAACCCTTACTAATAATTCATAATAATGCATGAAAATAGATTTTTAAATACCGCAAAATATGTTATAATTCGTTCAATAACAATTAACGAGACGTGGACATTACCAACTGTCCCAAATAATACTTGTTAATCATTGAAAGGAAGATATAGATGAAGAATGTTAATGTTGCAATTGTCGGCGCAACGGGAGCGGTAGGAACAAAAATACTTGAGAAATTGGTGGAACGTAATTTTCCTGCAACTTCGATTAAGTTACTTGCATCCAAACGTTCGGCAGGCAATGAAATCAAAGCAGGTGGAAAAACGTACATTGTACAAGAAACGACACCGGATGCTTTTGAAGGTATTGACATTGCATTCTTTAGTGCAGGTGGGAGTATCTCTGAAAAGTTTGCACAAGATGCAGTGAAAAGTGGAGCAGTAGTAATTGATAATACAAGTGCATTCCGTATGGACCCTAACACACCGCTCGTAGTTCCTGAAGTGAATCCTCAAGAATTACAGAATCATTCAGGAATCATAGCGAACCCAAACTGTTCTACAATTCAAATGGTAGCAGCACTTAAGCCTATTAAAGATCAATATGGTCTTAGCAAGCTGATCGTATCTACTTATCAAGCAGTTTCAGGCGCTGGTGTTGAAGCAATAGAAGAATTGGAAGAGCAGAGCAAACAGTTTGTGAATCGTAGTGAAATAGAAGCGGAAGTATTACCTTCGGCTTCAGCAAAGAATCATTATCCTATTGCGTTTAATGCAATTCCACAAATTGACTCATTTGACGAGTCTGGCTATACATTGGAAGAACTAAAGATGATCAATGAAACGAAGAAAATCTTTGGTGATCAAAATATGGCAGTTGCAGCTACCTGTGTCAGACTTCCTGTTGTGTCTGGACATTCGGAATCAGTTTATATTGAAATCGATCAAGAGAATGTCACGGTTAAAGATATCCAGTCATTGATGGAAAATGCGCCGGGTATTGTACTTCAAGATGATCCAGCTTCACAACTATATCCGATGCCACTTTATGCAGAAGATAAGGATGAAGTATTTGTCGGAAGAATCCGTAAAGATCTGGATAACCCTAAAGGCTTCCATCTCTGGATCGTATCCGATAACTTATTAAAAGGTGCTGCACTGAACTCTGTACAAATCGCTGAGGCACTTATCAAATAAATCGTATAGGCGAATCAAGAATGCTAATGAAAAGGAATGATCTATGTGCAACTTGGAAATATAGGAACAGCAATGGTCACTCCTTTTTCTCCTGACGGTATGATTGATTACGCTCAAACAGCAACTCTGCTTGAGCATTTGATTGCGAATGGGACAGATTCTGTCGTCGTCAGTGGTACGACGGGTGAGTCACCCACGCTTACTGTCACTGAGAAGAAGGAATTACTGGATTTTGTAGTGAAAGTAGTGAATAAGCGTATACCTGTAATTGCAGGTACAGGGTCAAACAATACAGCTGAATCAATCGAGCTGACGAAGGCTGCTGAGCTATCAGGAGCTGACGGGATCATGCTTGTGACGCCTTACTATAATAAACCTGACCAAAAAGGTATGTATGCACATTTCTCAACGATTGCGCACGTTACGGCATTGCCTATTTTGCTTTATAATATTCCAAGTCGCTCCATCGTCAATTTGCTTCCCGAAACTGTTATAGCATTATCAAAAATCGATAATATCAAAGCGATTAAAGAAGCAAGTGGAAACTTAGAGCAAATGGCGGAAATCATTGAAGGAACCGCTGATGATTTTGAAGTATACAGTGGTGATGATGGATTGACATTACCTTTGCTTTCAATTGGCGGTAGAGGGATTATTTCAGTTTCTTCACATGTTGTAGGCAATGAAATGCAGAAAATGATCCAAGCTTTCCAAAATGGTGACACAAAAGAAGCCGCTGACATTCATCGTTCATTATTACCGGTATTTCGGGCATTGTTCTTAACACCGAATCCAGTACCCGTAAAATATGCGTTGGAAAAGATAGGCGTAGCAACAGGTGGTGTTCGGTTACCACTTGTTGAAATGGACGCAAGTGAAGCGGCAATGATTGACATTGCACTTGAAAATTTTGAAAAAAGAACACGGATTCTGTAATAAACAAAAGCCGGACGACCAATCCGGCTTTTTTTGTTTGTACAGAACACCTACTATCTCGTATAATGGGGTTTAGTCGTTGTGGGCGGGAATAGAATATAGGAGGAAACAATGTGACGAAAATACAAAATGAATTAATTAGAGTGATTCCACTAGGTGGAGTAGGAGAAGTCGGGAAGTCCATGTACGTCGTTGAAATTGACGATGAACTATTTATTATGGATTCCGGATTAATGTTCCCTGAAACGGAAATGCTAGGTATTGACTTCGTAATACCTGATATGACATATCTGGAAGAAAATAAAGATCGGGTCAAAGGAATCTTCCTAACGCACGGTCATGAAGATGCAATTGGATCAATTGCATACTTATTACAAAAAGTACAAGCACCTGTCTACGGTACAAAGTTGACATTAGCGTTAGCGAAAGAACATTTAAAGAAAATGCCAGCACCATCTAATGTTAGATTCTTTGAAGTGACAAGCAAAAGCCGCATGAACTTCAAGCGCACGCATGTGACATTCTTTTACACAACTCACAGCATCCCTGATTCTCTAGGGATTGTATTCCACACAAGTGAGGGCGCAATCGTCAATACAGGTGAGTTTAAATTTGACCAAGCAGCAAAAGGCAAATATCGCCCTGATTTTGCGAAAATGGCTACACTTGGTGAAGAAGGCGTCTTTATCTTGATGTCCGATTCTACAGAAGCAGAGCGTCCAGGTTATACGACATCTGAATCTGTGATTGTAAAACGACTTTCTAAAACGTTCCACGAAGCACAAGGTAGAATTTTAGTGGCGTTGTATGCATCTAACTTTATACGGATTCAACAAGTACTAGATCAGGCGGCAGCTAAGAAAAAGAAAGTTGCAGTTGTTGGTAAAAGTTTGGAGAGCTACTTTGAAGTCGGATTGAAATTAGGTTATTTACAAGTAGAAGAAGATGTAGTCATTCCAGTGAAAGACATGGAAAAATACGATGATCAAGATATCGTTATTATTGTAACGGGTAACCAAGGTGAGCCACTTGATGCTTTGGAGAAAATCGTTCGTAAACATCATAGAGAAATCAATATCAAAAGTTCAGATACGGTATTGATCACATTCACACCTTCTCCTGTCATGGAAACTTCCATGTACAAGATGATGAATGAACTAGCTAAAGCTGGAGCGACTGTACTGACGTCCACACGCAATGTACACGTATCCGGTCACGGTTCAGCTGAAGATTTGAAAATGATGCTCAACTTGATGCAACCGAAATACTTTATTCCAATTCAAGGTGAATACCGTATGTTAATTGCACACTCCAAACTTGCTCAAGAAGTGGGTCTACCTAAAAACCGCATCTTCATCGCGGATAAAGGAGACATCGTTGAATTCAAGAACGAAAAGCTTCGTATGGCAGGTAGAGTTCAGGCGGGCAATGTTTTGATTGATGGTATTGGTGTAGGAGATGTAGGAAATATCGTATTGCGCGACCGCAAGCTTTTATCACAAGATGGAATCTTTACAGTCGTTGTAACTTTGAATCGAAAACAAAAACGAATTGCAGCAGGTCCTGAAGTCGTATCTAGGGGCTTTGTGTATGTTCGCGAATCAGAAGAGTTGTTTGAAGAAGCGACGAAATTGATTACGAAGATTGTTGAGAAATATGTGAATAAAGAAACGTTTGAATGGACAAACATTAAACAAGAGATCCGCGAAACATTAAGTTCGTATTTATATCAGCAGACAAAACGTCGTCCGATGATTATTCCAATCATCATGGAATACTAATCTATACCGTTTGTTGACGATTTAAATAACAATTGGATTTCCATGCCTTCCTGGCTGGAAATCTTTTTTTCAGAAAGGGGGTTGGCAAATGGCAAAAAAACGAGCTAAAAAGAGAGCACCCGCTAAGAAAAAACAACAGAAAAATCAGCAAAGTCAAATGCAACCGCTCTGGTTTGAAATACTTGGTGTTGTATTGATTGGTATTGCGATAATTATGATCTTTGAATTCGGCATCATAGGCCAAGGTTTATCGGCATTTTCCCGATTTTTATTAGGTAATTGGTATGTAGCATTGCCATTTTTGATTATAGTGCAAGCCTTGATCTTTATGGTTAAGAGACAGATCGGTGGATATAAGCACCGAATAGTTATCGGCTGCTTATTTATTTTAGGAAGCATGTTGCTATTTAGTCATGTACATTTATTTCAAACATTGTATGAAAGTAAAGTATTGATGTCGAATTCTGCACTTAAGGAAACATGGAAAGTCCTCATTACCAATGATGGGATCCATGATCAGACAGGGACGCTCGGTGGCGGCATGCTAGGCGCTGTGCTGTTCGCGATGTTTTATTCATTAGTGGATTCCTCGGGCGCTACTGTAGCGGGCGTGTTGCTACTGCTCATTGGTATTATCCTGTTGACAGGAAAAGCACTGATTCCATTTTTGGTGGAGCAAACACCTATCTTTATTGGTGATATAAAAAAGAAGTGGGCAGCTCGTGAAAAGAAAACTGTTAAGTCTCCTGAAGAAAAGAGAAAAGAAAGTGCTCGGACCAATAGGAAGAGTAAGCCTAAAGTTGAAAAGCCTGCTGAAACGCAAACGGTTCAAGAGTATATAGAACCTGCTAGTGAACCGATTATTTCTAGTTTCACAGCCAAAATAGAAAAAGCCGCAGAACCGCAACATACAGAAGAAATAAAAACACAAGCGAATGAAACACCTGCGATAGATCCTAAAGATCCTGCAGCAGATTATCCAGTAATGGGTGGAGAACAAGAAAATGAAGCGTATATTTTACCATCAACTAATCTACTAGAGCCGCCTGTAACGAGCGATCAGTCTGGTGAATATGATTTGATTCAGGCGAACGCAAAGAAACTCGAGAAAACGTTCCTGAGCTTTGGAGTCAAAGCGCGCGTGACACAAGTCCATCTCGGACCAGCAGTCACCAAATATGAAATTCTGCCTGATACGGGTGTAAAAGTAAGTCGTATTGTTAGTTTGGCGGATGACATTGCATTGGCATTGGCGGCTAGTGGCATTCGTATTGAAGCACCTATCCCTGGTAAATCAGCGGTTGGGATTGAAGTTCCAAACAATGCAGTGGCAATGGTTAGTTTACGTGAAGTGCTCGAATCAAAAGAAAATAGTCCACCGGGTGCCAAGTTGCTTGTAGGTTTAGGCCGTGACGTGACTGGACAAGCGATGATGACTGAACTTAATAAGATGCCACACGTATTAATTGCTGGGGCAACAGGTAGCGGTAAGAGTGTCTGTGTCAACGGCATAATTATGAGTATCATCATGCGAGCAAAACCGCATGAAGTGAAAATGATGATGATTGATCCCAAGATGGTAGAGCTGAATGTCTTTAACGGGATTCCACATTTATTGGCACCGGTAGTCACAGATCCAAGAAAAGCGGCCCAAGCATTACAACGTATTGTGTCTGAGATGGAGCGTAGGTATGAATTATTCTCCCATACAGGTACTCGAAATATTGAAGGGTATAACAATCACATTGAACAATGGAATGAAGATCATGACGAGAAACACCCACGCATGCCGTATATCGTCGTCATCGTCGATGAGCTGGCAGACTTAATGATGGTAGCGTCAAGTGATGTTGAAGATTCCATCACGCGTTTGGCACAAATGGCAAGAGCCGCGGGTATTCATTTAATTATCGCTACACAGCGTCCAAGTGTGGATGTGATCACGGGTATCATCAAAGCGAATATTCCTTCTCGGATTGCATTTGCCGTATCATCTGCCATCGATTCGCGAACTATTCTAGACGGTGGCGGTGCAGAGAAGTTATTGGGTCGTGGAGATATGTTGTTCCTTCCTGCTGGCGCTTCAAAACCGACACGTATACAAGGCGCATTTGTGTCGGATGAAGAAGTAGAAGCGGTAGTGAATTTCGTGATCGAGCAACAAAAAGCTCAGTATCAGGAAGAGATGATTCCAACTGAAGTAGAAGTGTTAGCACCGCATGAAGAAACTGACGATTTATATGATGAGGCGGTACAGATGGTAGTAGATATGCAGACTGCTTCCGTCTCCATGATTCAGCGGCGGTTCCGTGTCGGCTATGCCAGAGCTGCACGTATTGTGGATCAAATGGAAGCACGGGGAGTCGTTGGACCGCCTGAGGGCAGTAAACCAAGACACGTACTACTCACTAAGTCTGAGTTCGAAATGTAAGGATTCATTCGTCTTTATTTTGATTAGTCAAAGTTATTCGTGATTATGGCTAGATATTTCCTTCTACCTAAGTAAATGTTATAGTGAAGGTAGAAGGAAATTATCATTTTGGGCTATTGAAATAGAGTGTGACATTCAATAGTAAGCAGAACAGAAAGCGTTATCATACTATGTAACGTGCAAGGTAATGGAATTTTGAATAGTCTAATCAAATGATTATTTTTAAAACGAGATTCCAGATATAAAGTAATGTTGCGGGGTATAAGACGTATAGCGTCCTAACATAATACCAAAATTATCAAGGGGAGGTCATTATTGATGAAAAAAAGAAAGTTTGGTCTAGCAATGTCTTTGGTGCTAGCCGCAGGTACGATGTTAGCAGCATGTGGCTCTGACGATAAAGGCAAAAACGATGCAGGTGAAAAGCCAGCAACGGGAGATAGCGGTGAGAAAAGCGAATTCTCAGTTGCTATGGTTACTGACGTTGGAGGTATCGATGATAAATCATTCAACCAATCTGCATGGAAAGGTGTAAGAGAATTCGGGGAAGATCAAGGATGGGAAAAGGGAACTGGTGGATACGATTACCTTCAGTCAACTGGCCCAGAAGATTATACAACAAATCTAAATAACTTGGCTCGTCGTGATTTCAACTTAATTTACGGAGTAGGTTTCTTGATGGAAGATGCAATTGAAGATATTGCAGCTCAACAAAAAGATACTCAATTCTCAATTATTGATGGTGAAGTAGATGCTCCAAACGTAGCTAGCATCCTCTTTAAAGAACAAGAAGGAGGATACTTAGCTGGGGTGGCAGCTGGATTAATGACAAAGTCAGATAAGGTTGGTTTCATCGGCGGTATGGACAATCCTGTAATCGAGCGTTTTGAAGCTGGATTTCTTGAAGGCGTAAAAGCAGTGAAGCCTGAAATTAAAGTAGACTCAAAATATGTAGGTGCGTTTGATAAAGCAGAACTTGGTAAAGCTGAGGCAGGCCGTATGTATTCTTCAGGCGTAGATATTATTTTCCACGCTGCTGGTGGAACAGGCAACGGTGTATTCTCAGAAGCAAAAGAGCGTAAGCAAGCAGATAAAGATGCATACGTTTGGGTTATTGGTGTAGACTCTGACCAGTATGAAGAAGGTAAAGTTGGAGATGACAACGTTACACTAACATCTATGTTGAAGCGTGTTGACGTAGCAGTTAAAGACATTGCTGATCTTGCAATGGCTGGTAACTTCCCAGGTGGGGAAACAAAAGTATATGGTCTTCAAGATGATGGTTTAGGTCTTGCTGATTCACGTGGAGCGATTCCACAAGACGTGTTGGATCAAATTGATGAACATGCACAAAAAATTGCAAATGGCGAAATTGAAGTACCTGAGTTTGTAGAAAAGAAGAAATAAGGTCATTAAACAGATGAAGGCCGGTTTCATATCCGGCCTTCATTTCATTAAGTTAATAAAATAAAGGTTCTTAGTATTTGCTCTGGAACTTTTATTTTATTAATTTCTAAGATTAATAATAAAATATACTAAATAATATCGGCAGGCTATTTATTAATAAATAGCAACGCTTTCAACTTTTCATATAGGGGCTTTATCACGTATTATTGAAGATAAGAATTGTGTTGTTTTAATTTATTGAATTCTATTATGGGCAAGGAAGTGATTGGGATGGATTATGTAATTGAGATGCTAGATGTTTCAAAAAAGTTCGGGAATTTCTATGCAAACGATCATATTACATTACAACTGGAAAAAGGCGAGATTCATGCATTGCTAGGTGAAAACGGTGCTGGTAAATCTACCTTAATGAACGTATTATTTGGTTTATATCAACCGGATGGTGGCGAAATTCGTGTTCATGGCGAAAAAGTAGAAATCACTGATCCAAACGTAGCAAATGATCTAGGAATTGGGATGGTGCATCAGCATTTTATGTTGGTGGAGAATTTAACTGTTACCGAGAATATTATTTTAGGCAGTGAACCAACTAAATCAGGGATTATCAACATTAAGGATTCCGCGAAAAAAGTTGCGGATATTTCCAAGATGTATGGACTTGACGTTGATCCGTACGCCAAAATAGAAGATATTTCTGTAGGTATGCAACAACGTGTCGAAATTCTGAAGACGCTTTATCGTGGGGCAGATATCTTAATATTTGATGAACCCACCGCATCATTAACACCTCAGGAAATTGATGAATTATTGAATATCATGAAAAAACTTGTAGCAGAAGGAAAATCAATCATCTTGATCACCCATAAATTGGCGGAAATTATGAACGTTTCAGACAAAGTAACTGTCATCCGCAAAGGCAAAGGAATCGGTACTGTTATCACATCAGAAACGAATCCCGAAGAGTTGGCGACGTTGATGGTAGGACGTCAAGTCACATTTAAAACGGAAAAAGGTCCATCCAATCCGACTGAAGAAGTATTAAAGATAGAAAATCTACAAGTAAATGACTACCGAGGTGTTGCCAAGTTAAAAGGCCTTAACCTTTCTGTACGACGTGGTGAAATAGTGGGGATTGCCGGCATTGACGGTAACGGTCAATCCGAATTAATCGAAGCAATTACTGGATTGACGAAAGTGAAAAGTGGAAATATTTATATTAATGAAGAAGATGTAACCAATAAAAAGCCAAGAAAAATTACAGAGACTGGTATTGGACATATTCCTCAGGACCGTCATAAACATGGGCTTATATTAGACTTTTCAGTTGCATATAATGCTGCTCTTCAATCGTATTATCATGAACCGTTATCTAAAGGCGGTATTATGAATTATAAAGTTGTTAATAAAAAAGCGGAAGAACTAATCAAGGAATTTGATGTAAGGACTCAAGGTACACACGAATTAGCGAGAGCGTTATCCGGAGGAAATCAGCAAAAGCTGATCATCGGAAGAGAAGTCTTGAGAAATCCAGACTTACTGATTGCCGCATTACCAACACGTGGTTTGGACGTTGGTGCAATTGAGTTTATTCATCGTCGTCTGATTGAACAACGTGACAGTGGAAAAGCGGTTTTACTCATTACGTTTGAATTAGATGAAGTCATGAACGTCTCTGATAAAATCGCAGTTATTTATGATGGAACTATTGTAGGCACGGTAATTCCGCAAGAAACTACGGAACAAGCATTAGGGTTGATGATGGCAGGCCATTCAAAAGATGTTGCTGAGAAAAAGGTACTAGCTGCTACGAAGGATGGTGATGAACATCATGTCGAATAGAGTGATCAATATACTGGTCCCAGTGATTTCGATCTTTTTAGGACTCTTGGTAGGCGCGATCGTGATGCTGATCAGTGACTATAATCCCATCACAGGCTATATAGCATTATGGAATGGTATTTTTGGTGATTCTTATGCGATAGGTGAAACGATTCGTCAGATCAGTCCATACATCCTTGCAGGGCTTGCAGTAGCATTCGCATTTAGAACTGGACTTTTCAATATTGGGGTAGAAGGACAATTGATCGTAGGTTGGTTTGCTGCGGCTTACGTAGGGATGGCATTTGATCTTCCCAAAATCATTCACTTACCATTCGCGCTCATTGCGGCAGCAGCTGCAGGAGCATTATGGGGACTAGTACCAGGTATTTTAAAAGCTACATTGAAAGTACATGAAGTTATTGTCACTATTATGATGAACTATGTTGCCCTACATGTGGTTAACGCATTAATTAAAACACTTTCCGGTGGTGGATTCAAATTGGAGCGTATCCATGAATCAGCCTCACTCCGGTCAGAGTTCTTATCTAATCTAACGGACTACTCCACATTGCACTACGGAATATTTGTAGCTCTGGCTATGGTGATCGTCATGTGGTTCATTTTAGAGAAAACTAAAACTGGATTTGAATTGAAGTCTGTTGGGTATAACGAACACGCAGCGCGCTATGCTGGGATGAGCGCTAATAAGAATATTGTTCTCGCAATGGTCATCTCTGGCGCGTTCGCTGGACTTGGTGGTGCAATGGAGGCACTTGGTACGTTTGGTAACATGTCTTCAATGGGCGGCTTTACAGGGATCGGTTTTGATGGAATTGCCGTAGCCTTGCTTGGAGCAAATACGCCACTCGGTGTCATCTTCGGTGCTACGTTATTCGGTTCTTTGAAATACGGAGCGAATAATATGCCGAACGAAGCAGGAATTCCTGTAGAAATTGTTTCGATTATTATTGCATTGGTTATTTTCTTTGTAGCCTGCGGATACATCATCCGTGTAGGACTCATACGTTTACGTAATAAGAAGGAGGCGAAGTGACATGTTAGACGTATTATATTTCATCATACCTATAACAATTGCTTCAGCAGCCCCTCTTATTTTTACAGCAATTGGCGGTGTCTTCTCTGAACGATCCGGTGTTATCAATATCGGTTTGGAAGGTCTTATGATCATGGGTGCATTCATCGGTATTCTGTTCAATCTATTTTTCGCGGATACCTTTGGCGCTTGGACACCTTGGCTCGCATTACTTGTTGCTATGCTTGTTTCAGCACTATTTGCAACACTTCATGCAGTAGCTTCTATCTCCTTCAGAGCGGATCAGGTAGTTTCAGGTGTTGCGATAAACATGTTAGGTCTTGCCATTGCATTATTTTCCGTGAAAATGATTTTTGGTAAAGGACAAACAGATTTCATTCAACAAAAAATTCCTAGATTTAACGTGCCGTATTTGGAAGATATTCCGATTATCGGACCGATGTTCTTCAAATTAGTATATGGGTCTTCTATTATAGCGATTGCTACTGCAATTATCGCATGGTTCGTAATTTACAAAACACCGTTTGGTCTACGTCTGCGATCTGTAGGAGAACATCCTATGGCTGCAGACACAATGGGAATTAAAGTAACGAAAATACGCTATATTGCAGTTATTATTTCAGGTGGACTGGCGGGAATTGGTGGAGCAGTTTATTCACAGACCATCACAAATGATTTTGGGCATGCGACTATCAATGGTCAAGGGTTCATGGCTTTAGCTGCAATGATTTTTGGAAAGTGGCATCCGCTGGGTGCAATGGGAGCTGCGTTATTCTTCGGATTTGCCCAGGCACTTGCGATTAGTTCGTCAAGTATTAAGTTACTAGCTGATATTCCAGCAGTTTATTTCCACATCTTCCCTTACGTCTTGACTATACTAGCTCTTGCTGGATTCCTTGGAAAAGCAAAAGCACCGAAAGCACTTGGTAAGCCGTACGTTAAAGGAAATCGATAAAAGTTATAAAAGCTATCTGGAGACGCATACTCTTCAGATAGCTTTTCTAAGTTTGTTATAGAAAGTTTTTAGTTAAATGTCCTGAAAAGTCATGTGTAGATTTAAGATAAAGGCAAAGTACGCCTTTATTTTTAAGTCCTCCAGTGCCGATCGAGGCTAAACAGCGCTCTCAGCACTAGCAACATCCGGCTGAATGGTGGCAGCTGCTCGGATCACTTCAGATGTAAAGATAAAGGCAAAAGGCGCCTTTATTTTTACATCTTCCAGTGTCTGTCGCAGCTAAACGCCACCATCAGCACTAGAAAGAGTTGTATCATTTTCCAAATGGCGGGCTTAAATGTATAGTGAGACTAGGATTACATATAATAAGGTAAACGAGGTGTTTGTATGTTCAATAAAACAAAATTACAAGATGGCGTACATTTGTATATACGGAAAACGGAACAGTTCAAAACGGTTAATGTGACAATTAAGTGGAAAGCACCACTGGATCAGCAGAAAGCTTCTGAACGTACGGTGTTGGCGAATGTGATGGAAAATTCAACGAAGCAGTACCCAACAATGAGTTCCATGCGCAAAGCACTGGACGAATTGTACGGTACGGTATTATTTACTGACGTTTCGAAAAGAAGTTCGCAGCATATAGTTTCGCTTTATACAGAGTGTGTAAACGATGAGTTTTTTGCAGGTGAAGATATCTTTAAGCAATTATGGCAATTAATTCGTTCTGTAGTGTTCGATCCTAACGTAACGAATAAAGCATTTGATCCGGATGTCACGGATAGAGAAAAACGCAATGTCCGCGATCGGATTCGTTCTATTTATGACGACAAAACGCGCTTCGCTCAGAAGCGCATGCTTGAAATCATGAGACCCAATCATCCTGCATCTATTTCTGCTTACGGCACAGAAGAAGCTGTATCTCAAATTACAAAGGAAAGTCTTTATACTACATATGAAGATATGATCAATAACGATTTGATTGATATTTATGTAGTAGGAGATGTAGATGAAAAATATATTATTGAGCAAATTAAGCAATTCCTACCATTTACTGCACGTGATGCAGAAGAGCAACTGGATTTACCTGAAGTAAAAGTGTCGGATTCAGTGAATACAATTAGAGAACAGCAAGATATGAAACAAGGTAAGCTTCATCTTGGATTCCATACGCCTGTTTCTTTCCATCATCCTGACTATCATAAGATGCAAATAACAAACGGTATTTTCGGTGGCTTCGCTCACAGTAAATTGTTCATGAATGTGCGGGAAAAAGAAAGCATGGCATACTATGCGAATAGTGCATTTGCTTCGCATTACGGTATAGTCTACGTCACAGCAGGTATTGATGCGGACTTAGAAGAGAAAGCTGTAAAACTAATTCTTGAGCAACTGACCTCACTACAGAATGGGGAAAGTACAGAAGTGGAACTGAATCAAACAATCGCTCTTCTTGAAAATAGTATTTTGAGCGCAAATGATTCGGCTCGTAGTCAGATTGAAATTTATGATCAATATAAAGAATTGGACGAGAACTTCACTGCAGATCGACTTATCGAAAAGTGGGAATCCGTCACATTGGAAGATATAAAGGACATGGCGAATACAGTTCAATTAGAAATTGTGTATTTGCTTTCAGGTAAGGAGGATGTTTCCGAATGAAAGAAGTAAATTTTGATCAACTACAAGAGAAAATCTACACTGAAACATTAGATAATGGTTTGAAAGTAGTTATTCTACCAAAGCGTGGATTTTCTAAAACATTTGTAACGTTCACAACAAAGTATGGATCTATTGATCGTACGTTCAAACCGCATGGCAAAGACGAATTTATCACAGTGCCTGATGGTATTGCCCATTTCCTTGAGCATAAGATGTTTGAAAAGGAAGATGGAGATGTATTTCAGAAGTTTGGCTTAAACGGCGCTTCTGCAAATGCTTATACTACATTTGGTAGAACTGCTTATCTGTTTTCTGCAACGAATAAACTAAAAGAAAATACAAAAGTATTACTTGACTTCGTTCAACAACCATACTTCACAAAGCAAACTGTCGATAAAGAAAAAGGAATCATTGCCCAGGAAATTACTATGTACGACGATCAGCCTGATTGGAGACTATATTTCGGTACAATTGAAAACCTTTATGAAAACCATCCCGTGAAAATCGACATTGCGGGTACTGTTGAGTCTATTCAGGACATAACAGCTGAACATTTATACACTTGCTATGAGACGTTCTATCATCCATCCAATATGTTGCTGTTTATCGTGGGAGCAGTAAAACCCGAGGAAATGATGGCATTTGTCAAAGAAGATCAAGCGCAAAAATCATTCGATCAACCTGAAGCAATCGAACGCCAATTCCCATCCGAATCGAAAGAAGTGGATGTGCCTGAACGTACTTTGACGATGGATGTTTCAAAACCTAAGTTGAATATCGGTATGAAATGTACCAAGACAGAGCTACAGGGCCAAGAAATGCTTGAAATGGAATTGTCAGCAAACCTCGTACTAGATAGTTTATTCGGTCGTACATCTGCATTTTATGAAAAAGCAAACGCGGAAGGTTTAGTGGATGAATCGTTTTCATATGAATTCTCTTTGGAAGAAGGATATGGTTTTGCAATGGTTGGTTCCGATACAGATGAGCCGGAGCGCTTGGAAGAATTAATTCGTCATACCATTAAAGATGCAAAAACAAATTGGCCAGTGCAAGAAGAAGATTTGGACAGAATGCGCAGAAAGAAAATCGGGCAATTTATGCGCTCTTTAAACTCCATTGAATTCATCGCGAATCAATATACACGATATGAATTTAATAATATGAATTTATTCGATGTGGTACCAACTTTAGAAACACTATCAATGGATAAGTTAAAAAAGGCATTTGCCACTTTCTCTGATAACAGTAGCTATACAATTTTCAAAGTATTACCACCTAAGACTCAATGAACCAGTCAAGATTTGCACTTGTTTTAGGAGCATCTGGCGGCATAGGGGAAGTAATTTGTAAGCAACTGGCAGAAGCGGGATGGTCTTTGTATTTACATTATAATACAAGAAAACATCAGGTGGATGTATTGAGAACAGAGCTGGAAGAGACATATCCGGATCAGCAATTTCGCAGTGTGCAAGCTGACTTCAGAGTGGCTGAAGCCGCTGAAAAACTGGCAGCGAGCATTCTAAGCATTCAAGCGATCGTTGTAGCTAATGGTCAAGCTGTCGTAAAATTATTATCAGATACGAGCGAAATGGATATGCTGGAATTGTGGCAAGTTCATATGCAGAATCCAGCACGATTAATCGCGTTGTTATCCGAAAAACTGCGTAAGCATGAAGTTTCCTATATTACGTTTATTGGCTCAATTTGGGGAAGTGCAGGTGCAGCTGGCGAAGTAATGTATTCCGCAGTTAAGGGTGCACAGCATGCCTTTGTTAAAGCGTATGCGAAGGAAGCTGCATATTCTGGTATACGAGTGAATGCGATTGCACCAGGATGGATCGATACCCGTATGAATCAGGAGTTTACTGCGGAAGAGCGGCAGATGGTACTGGATCAGATTCCGCTATTGTCAGTCGGAACACCGCAGGAAATAGCGAATATGGTGGAATTTATGCTGAGTGGTAAAGCAGATTATATGACAGGTGAAATTATTCAAATAAATGGTGGCTGGTATATCTAAGGCCTTGGGAAAGGGACGATACGTGATGTCCTTTTCTTTTTTTCTTTTCATCACTCTAGCAATCCGCTATTATAGAACTAAGTGCAGACTTGTGCATTCTGGAAAAAAGTAGTTTTATGAAGGAGTGTGTTGAATGGGAGAATGGTATGTCGAATATGAGTTGCAAGTCAATCGTCCTGGATTACTAGGGGATATTGCTTCCTTACTCGGTATGTTGCGAGTCGATATTGTAACCATCAACGGGGTGGATGGAAGATACCGCGGTATGCTTGTCCACACTGATCATGATCAACAAATTAAACGTTTCGAGTTGATTGCTTCTACTATGGATGCGATTGTCATCCATAAGATTAGAGAACCGAAATTACGTGATGTATTGGCTGTTCGTCATGGACATTATATTCAGCGCGGTACCGAAGACCGAAGAACATACCAATTCATAAGAAGCGAGCTTGGGATTTTAGTGGACTTTTTGGCGGAGATTTTCAAACAAGATGGTCATAAGCTAATTGGCGTTCGAGGAATGCCGAGAGTAGGTAAAACAGAATCTGTAGTGGCGGCAAGTGTGTGTGCCAATAAAAAATGGGTGTTTTTATCCTCCACAATGATTAAGCAAACAGTTAGAACGAGTATGATGGGAGATGAGTTTTCAGATGATAACATCTTTATACTAGATGGTATCGTAACACGAAAAACATCAGATGAACGTCATATGCAATTAGTACGCGAAATTATGGGCTTGCCTACGATTAAAGTTGTCGAACATCCAGATATGTTTGTGAAGCAATCGGAATATACAATCGATGACTTTGATATAATCATAGAGTTACGGACTACAGTAGATCAGGAAATCACATACGACATTCTGGAAAAGAATGATCCTATTTCTAACCGTAGTCCTATGGGTGGCTTTAATATGTTTAATTGATTGAGATGAATTAGGTAGGTGTTGAATTTGATCGGAATAGGTGCTCGTTTGAAAGAAGCGAGAATATCAAAAGGACTGACGCTGGAAGATTTGCAAGACAGTACGAAAATTCAACAGCGTTATCTGTTAGCAATTGAAAATGAAGAATTTCAAGTCATTCCAGGGGCTTTCTACGTTCGTGTTTTTATTAAACAGTATGCAGAATCGGTGGACTTGAATGCAGAGGAAATACTGACTCTTTATCAAGACGAGTATGAAACTGCTGTACAAGAAGAGCAAGAGAAAGTTGTGCCAGCAACTATGCAACGTAGTGCAGGTTCGAAACAGAATAACACATTAAAAGAGGCAATGCCGAAAATTATTGTTGCACTATTTATCATTATGATTTTTGTTATTGTTTATACATTGTTAAAAGACAAAGCAGCAGATCCAGCGATGGATGGTGACTCATTGGGGTCGAATTCAAATGTGGTAACGGATCCACAAACAGATCCTGTTGAAATCGAAAAACCAAAACAACCGTTCGAACACGCTTCCACTTCGGGAGAAACGTCTATATACAAATTGTCTGATCCTGAAACTATCAAATTAGTCATTAAGACTACGGGTAATTCTTGGATTTCAGTAACGGATCAAAATGGAGAAGAACGAATGCCACAACCAGCTGGTGCCCGTGTATTACAAGAAGGCGAAACAATTGAAATTGAAGCAAACGATGCAGAAAGTTTGAGAATCCGTGTTGGGAATTATGAAAACGCAGAACTGACAGTTAACGGTCAGCGAGTAGATTATCCAACAGATCTCGTTCCACAAAACATTGTATTAAAAAAGCCATAGAAAAATAGTCATCTCAAGGGGTGACTATTTTATTGTTAATAAATGGACTTAATCGTTAGAAAGGTGGACATGTAATGAATTTACCAAATAAAATTACGCTCTCCAGGGTCTTTATGATTCCTATTTTCATCCTGTTTCTTGCAGTTGATTTTGGCTGGGGAATGATTCGTCTCGGGGGAGTAGAAATGCCTGTCGAACATTTGGTAGGCGCAATTATCTTCATCGTAGCTTCGACAACTGACTGGCTAGATGGATACTTAGCCAGAAAAAACAACTTAGTAACTAATATGGGTAAGTTTTTGGATCCATTGGCAGATAAATTACTGGTCTCAGCCGCTTTTATTTTATTAGTGGAAATGGGTACAGCCCCTGCATGGATTGTCATCATTATTATCAGTAGAGAATTTGCGGTAACAGGATTACGTTTGATTTTAGCGGGTGGCGGGGAAGTAGTAGCTGCCAACCAGTTAGGTAAAATTAAAACAGTGGCGCAACTATTGGCAATTTCTTTTCTTTTATTGCATAACATTTTCTTCGAAGCATTGGGCATTCCGTTCGGAACTATCATGTTGTATATTGCATTAGTATTTACTGTATGGTCAGGTGTAGATTACTTCGTTAAAAATCGTAAAATTTTAGTCGAGTCAATGTGAGGAGAGTAATGTATTCATGAAAGCAGAAATAATTGCAGTAGGAACAGAGCTTCTATTGGGGCAAATCACGAATACCAACGCACGATTCATATCAGGAAGATTGGCTGAGGCTGGAATTGATGTATATTATCATACCGTAGTAGGAGATAATCCTGAACGCTTGTCCCAGTCGATCAAACTGGCGCAACAACGTGCAGATATCCTCATATTTAGTGGAGGGTTAGGTCCGACTAAAGATGATCTCACGAAACAAACTATTGCACATGAATTAGGTTGTGAACTGGTATCTAACGAAGAAGCGATGAAAACTATTGAAAAATATTTCGATCATGTCGGGAAAGTAATGACAGAAAATAATAAGCAGCAGGCTCTCGTTTTAAAAGGATCTACGGTATTGCCGAATCGTAATGGTATGGCTCCGGGTATTGCTATTGGCAAGGCAGATAAGCAGTATATTTTGTTACCTGGACCACCTCACGAAATGGAACCTATGTTTGAACATGAAGCGATTCCGTACTTGCTTGGTGTGTACGGTAAACAGGACATAATATCCTCTAAAGTATTGAAATTGCAAGGAATTGGTGAGTCTGAATTGGAAGTGCGTCTCCAGTCTTTATTAGAAAAACAGACAAACCCTACCATCGCACCGCTCGCTTCACCAGGAATGGTTAAGTTGCGTATTACTGCAAAAGCCAAAACGGAAGAAGAAGCTCAAAAATTGATTTCACCTGTAGAGCAGGAAATCCGTGCTATTGTAGGGGAGTTTATCTATGGTGTAGATGATGATACACTGGCTTCCAAAACAACTGAATTATTGCTGCAAAATGACTGGTCAATTTCAGCAGCGGAGAGTTTGACTTCGGGGATGTTTATGGCGGAACTTGGTTCACAACCGGGAATTGGAAATGCGCTAAAAGGCGGCGTTGTAGTCTACAATAAAGAGATGAAAATCGAACAATTGGGTATCTTGCCGTCATTGCTTGATTTTCACGGCGTGGTTAGTTCCGAATGTGCAGAAGCAATGGCCGAAAGTATCAAGGAGAGATGTTCAACTACTATTGGAATTAGTCTGACAGGTGCAGCTGGTCCTGAACCACATGATGGTCAGCCACCAGGTACCGTTTGGATCGGCATTGCAATAGAAGGAATGAAGACGGCATCTTACAAGCTTCAATTATCAGGTTCACGTAATACGAACCGTATGCGTTCTGTACAGTTCGCATTACATTATTTAATTCAGATGATGAGAGAGAAAAAAGAATTGAAGTATTGAATTTCCAAGTCGATTTAGCTACCAAAATTCAATTCATCCTAGTATTTTGTATCTTTTTTTCAATTCCTTTTATTAATTTATCGAATACCCGTTCGTTTAATTCTTGTGTATTGTATTGAAAAAAGGTATAATAAGAGTAGAAAAAGAGTTTGAGGAGGAATTGTAATTGAGCAATCGTAAAGCGGCTTTAGATATGGCGTTAAAACAAATAGAGAAACAATTTGGTAAAGGTTCTGTCATGAAAATGGGTGAAAAGACAGATCTTCAAATCGATACATCATCATCAGGTTCATTAGCACTGGATGCGGCCTTAGGAATAGGTGGATATCCACGCGGACGAGTAATTGAGATATATGGACCAGAGAGTTCAGGTAAAACAACTGTATCTTTGCACGCAATTGCAGAAGTACAAGCAAGTGGCGGTACAGCGGCATTTATTGACGCGGAACATGCGTTAGACCCTGTCTATGCACAAAAGCTAGGAGTTAACATCGATGAATTATTATTATCTCAACCCGACACAGGCGAGCAAGCTTTGGAAATCGCAGAAGCTCTTGTACGTTCAGGTGCAGTAGATATCGTCGTAGTGGACTCAGTAGCTGCTCTTGTACCTAAAGCTGAAATTGAAGGTGAAATGGGTGACGCACACGTTGGTTTGCAAGCTCGTTTAATGTCACAAGCCTTGCGCAAACTTTCTGGTGCAATTAATAAATCAAATACGATTGCAGTATTCATCAACCAGATTCGTGAAAAAGTAGGCGTGATGTTCGGTAACCCTGAAGTAACACCGGGTGGACGTGCCCTGAAGTTCTATGCTTCCGTTCGTCTTGAAGTTCGTAGAGGCGAAGCAATTAAACAAGGTAATGATATCATGGGTAATAAGACAAGAATCCGTGTTGTGAAAAACAAAGTCGCACCTCCATTCCGTACGGCAGAAGTAGATATTATGTATGGTGAAGGAATTTCAAAAGAAGGTGAAATTCTAGATCTAGGTTCAGAATTGGAAGTAGTACTAAAAAGCGGTGCTTGGTATTCTTATGAAGGTGAGCGTTTGGGACAAGGCCGTGAAAACGCGAAACAATTCTTGAAAGAAAATCTAAAAATGCGTGACGAAATTGCAGGGAAGATTCGTGAATCATATGGTTTAAATGCTACAAACTATGTGATTGCAGCGCACGGTGATGATGAAGATGAGCTTGATGACTTACTATCTCTACCAGAAGAGAAGTAAGTTATGCATGTAAACCGCCAATTTCTATTGGCGGTTTTTTTGAAGTTGAACCAATGCAATTTTATATAGAACTACATAAGATAAACTAATTCTTTTATAAAACCAACGCACTACAAAGCACACTAAATTCTAGGTTCGACGTATATAATCACCATCTACTTGTTTAACATATTTTCTGCTTTCCGGGAAAATTAATGGTCATTTAAATGAATCAATAGAAATGAAAGTGGAAAGACTCAGTTAAACAATACAAAAGCGACTGTAGGATCATTTTTCCTCCATCATTCCTTGACACAATAAAAATACAACTATACAATTAAAGTGGCGTATTATATACGTCCTATATTTAACAAACCAATCAATTGTTTTTGGCAGTATGTTGATTTAACTTAATTCAGCAAAATAAAAAGATAAGTAAAAAGTAGTGACAACAATAAAAATTAGTCCCGAAACAGCAGGGTTTCTACTACCCGTTGGATTAAGTTAGGCCTTCGGCGTTTTCACAGATCGTCGGGACATTACCAGGAAACCCTGGTAACAAGTAACGTGAATATAACCGCCATGGCAAAATTGATTATACGAGCCGACTGAAAAGAAAAGAATAAGCAGGAGGAGGTGACCTCAATGGGTATTGAAATACTCATCTCCGTTTTGCTAAGTCTCATCGTCGGTGCAGTTGTTAGCTTTTTTATATTGAAGAATGTGAATGATTCAAAAGTGACTGGTGCCAAGCATACTGCCAACCAACTCGTCGAAGAGGCGAAGCGTGAAGCGGAGTCAGTGAAGAAAGAGGCACTGTTAGAAGCGAAAGATGAAACTCACGAACTGCGGATTGAAGCAGAAACAGAAGTCCGTGAGAGAAGGACGGAATTACAGAAACAAGAAAACCGTCTCTTACAGCGTGAAGAAAACCTTGATCGCAAGGATGATGCGCTCAATAAAAGAGAAGCAGGTCTAGAGCGCAAAGAAGATGCGCTATTAGAAAGACAACAGCATATTGAAGAGATGGAACGCAAAGCGGAAGAACTTGTTACTACACAGAAGACCGAACTGGAAAGAATCTCTTCCTTAACAAGAGATGAAGCAAAACGCGTCATCTTGGAAGATGTAGAAGAAGAGCTTTCTACGGATATTGCAGTCATGACGAAAGAATCCGAGCAACGGGCTAAAGAGGAATCCGAGCGTAAAGCACGGGAAATCCTTTCATTGGCACTGCAACGATTTGCAGCAGATCATGTGGCAGAAACAACAGTCTCCGTCGTTAATTTACCGAATGATGAAATGAAAGGTCGCATCATTGGTCGTGAAGGGCGAAATATTCGTACACTCGAAACACTTACGGGTATTGATTTGATTATTGACGATACGCCAGAAGCAGTTATCCTATCTGGTTTTGATCCGGTTCGTAGAGAGACAGCAAGATTAGCTCTTGAGAAATTAGTTCAGGATGGTCGTATCCACCCTGCACGTATCGAAGAGATGGTCGACAAGTCTAGAAGAGAAGTGGACGAGCTGATTCGCGAAAAAGGAGAACAAACTACATTCGATGTGGGTGTTCATAATTTACATCCGGATATGATCAAAATTTTGGGTCGTCTACACTTCCGTACAAGTTACGGACAAAATGTTTTGAAGCACTCCATTGAAGTAGCATACTTAACAGGCTTGCTTGCAGCTGAGTTGGGTGAAGATGTTACACTTGCTAGACGGGCCGGTTTACTTCACGATATCGGTAAAGCTATCGATCATGAAGTAGAAGGAAGTCACGTGCAGATCGGTAAAGAGCTTGCAGTGAAGTATAAAGAACATCCGGTTGTCATCAATAGTATTGCTTCTCACCACGGTGACGAAGAAGCAACATCTGTTATCGCAGTGCTAGTCGCAGCAGCGGATGCATTATCTGCAGCAAGACCAGGTGCACGAAGTGAAACATTAGAAAACTATATAAAACGTTTGCAAAAACTCGAAGAAATTTCGGAATCATATGAAGGTGTGGAGAAGTCATTTGCCATTCAGGCAGGACGGGAAGTGCGTATCATTGTCCGCCCCGAACAGATCGATGATATTACCGCACATCGCTTAGCACGTGATATACGAAAACAAATCGAAGAAGAATTAAACTATCCAGGGCATATTAAAGTGACGGTCATACGGGAGACCCGTGCAGTAGAATATGCAAAATAATACCTAACACAAAACAGCTTCCGGTTCGTTTGGAAGCTGTTTTCATTTTGGAAAGAGGTTGTTACAGATGAAAGTAATTTTTATTGGAGATATCGTTGGATCTATGGGAAGAGAAATGGTAATTGATTACTTATCACGTTTAAAACGTAAATATCAAGCCGATGTCATTATCGCAAATGGAGAAAATGCAGCTTCAGGCAGAGGGATTACAAAATCAATTTATCATGATTTATTACATGCTGGAGTAGATGTCATCACAATGGGTAATCATACATGGGATCAACGTGAAATTTATGATTTTATAGATGAAGTGGATTACTTGATCCGACCTGCGAATTTTTCTGATCAAGCTCCTGGTAAAGGCATGACGTCCATTACAAAGAATGGTGTTACTTTATCAGTTATCAACTTACATGGTCGAACATTCTTACCGCCACACGATGATCCATTCGCCAAAGCGGATGAACTACTAGAAGAAGCTTTGCAAACATCTCCACTCGTTTTTGTAGATTTTCACGCAGAAGCAACGAGTGAAAAAATTGCGATGGGCTGGCATCTGGACGGCAAAGCATCAGTCGTTGTCGGAACACATACACATGTGCAAACCGCCGATGAGCGAATCCTTCCAGGAGGAACTGCATATTTAACTGACGCAGGCATGACGGGTCCATACGATGAGATATTAGGAATGAAAAAAGAAGATGTATTGTATCGTTTCTATACGAACTTGCCCACTCGATTTGAAGTACCGAAAAGTGGAAGACCACAGCTTAACGGAATGTTCGTAGAATTGGATGATAAAACTGGTAAAGCTCTCAAAATTGAGCGTATTAGAATTAACGAAGATCATCCGTTTAAAAACTAATTTTCCAAGTGTCTAAAACCTCCTTCCTTATCATAGGATGTTGTATGGAATATACGCGTTCCATAGACATTGCAAAATAAGGAGGAAATATCGTGAGTCCCTTGAAAGTATCTTCTCGCTCAAATCCGAACTCAGTAGCAGGAGCATTAGTTGCGGTTATTCGTGAACAAGGCTTTGCCGAGATCCAGGCGGTCGGAGCTGGAGCATTAAATCAAGCAGTAAAAGCAATTGCAATCGCTAGAGGATTCGTAGCACCAAGTGGAGGCGACCTAATTTGCGCGCCTGCTTTCACCGATATCGAAATCAACGGGGAAGCTAGGACTGCACTCAAACTTCTCGTCGAAAAAAAGGAACGTAAGTAGAATATAAAAAAGAGCTGTCCAAGTCGTCATTAGTTTAAATGACAACTGAAGATAGCTCTTTTTTTTATGAAATAATATACTTGTTGTCTGGTGGCAGATAGTAGGGGATTGAATGCAAAGACAAGCTCCTAACACTTCGCTTTTACTCGCAAAAGCCGTTCTTCGTTACGGCTCTTCCCGCAGGCCCATGGGAAAGCGTCCGCCAACTGGAGCTTCTACCCCCTCGCATTAAAAAACTCACTCTCTTTTTCCTTATTACTTTCAAATGCCCACCATCAAGCAAAAAGATGCTCTGATATATTCATTGCATCTCCTTTTTCATGACAAACCAGCGACAATTTAACCGTTTGCTGTCATATCAATCAAAACTTCAGTATAATAACATCATGTATGCTTATTTCCCGATAAGTAATAGAAAGGGGCTACTGCAATGAATGAAGAACAGCGCTTGCAAGCTGGACTCGTAGCAGAAAACAAATCGAAATCAAACATCACAGAAAAAGACTATAGCAAATATTTCGAGTCTGTCTACAGCGGGCCTTCTCTGAAAGACGCAAAAAAACGCGGGAAAGAAGAAGTGGAATATCACGATAACTTTCAAATAGATCAACGCTTTAAAGGAATGGGACAAGGCCGTAAATTCTTCATACGTACTTTTGGCTGTCAAATGAATGAACACGATACGGAAGTGATTGCAGGCATTTTAATGGCGTTAGGTTATAATGCAACTGACAATGTAAAAGAAGCAGATGTCATATTACTAAACACATGTGCAATCCGTGAAAATGCAGAAAATAAAGTATTTGGAGAATTGGGCCACTACAAACCACTTAAACTGACAAACCCAGATTTACTGATCGGTGTATGTGGTTGTATGTCACAAGAAGAATCCGTTGTAAATAAAATTTTAAAAACGTATGATCAAGTAGATATGATTTTTGGTACACATAATATTCATCGCCTACCGAACATTTTACATGAAGCATACATGTCTAAAGAGATGGTTATTGAAGTGTGGTCAAAAGAGGGCGACGTGATCGAGGACTTGCCTAAAGTGCGTAATGGAAAAATCAAAGCTTGGGTTAATATTATGTATGGCTGCGATAAGTTCTGTACGTACTGTATCGTACCGTATACGCGTGGTAAAGAACGTAGCAGACGACCGTCAGACATCATTCAAGAAGTTCGTCAGTTGGCTGCTGAAGGATATAAAGAAATCACTTTGCTTGGTCAAAACGTCAATGCATACGGTAAAGATTTTGATGATATCACCTATCGATTAGGTGATTTGATGGATGAATTGCGGTTGATTGATATCTCAAGAATTCGTTTCACGACGAGTCATCCTCGTGACTTCGATGATCATTTAATCGAAGTTCTTGCAAAAGGCGGAAATTTAGTTGACCATATTCATTTGCCAGTACAATCGGGGTCATCTGATATGCTAAAGATTATGGCTCGTAAATATACTCGGGAAAGCTATTTGGAGCTAGTCGATAAGATTAGAACCGCAATTCCTAATCTATCGCTCACGACGGATATTATTGTGGGATTCCCAAATGAAACCGAAGAACAATTTCAAGAAACAATGTCCCTCTATCGCGAAGTTGGTTTTGATATGGCGTTCACGTATATTTACTCACCCCGTGAAGGAACACCAGCTGCAAAGATGCAAGATAATATACCAATGGAAGTGAAGAAGGAACGTTTGCAACGACTTCTTAAACTAGTGAACGATATGTCTGCAGAGGCTATGAAGCCATATGAGGGACAAATTGTTAAAGTGCTAGTTGAAGGAGAAAGTAAAAGGAATCCTGACGTACTAGCGGGCTATACAGAAAAAAGTAAGTTGGTTAATTTTGTAGCCCCACGTTCTGTAATCGGTGAGATCGTAGAAGTGCAAATAGTAGAAGCAAAATCATGGTCGCTCAATGGTGAATTCATCGGAGTAGTCCAGAAAGAAAAGGTGATAGGATAATGGAGAAGAAATTTACAAAAGACGAAATCATACAAAAAGCACGCGATTTGGCACATATGTTGGCAAATACAGAAGAAGTCGAGTTTTATAAACGTGCAGAAGCACAAATTAATGAAAATCAAAAAGTACGTGAAAAAATCGCTAGTATGAAATCACTTCAAACGCAGGCAGTAAATTTCCAAAACTATGAAAAAGAACGCGCTTTAAAAGCAATTGAGAAGAAAATTGATCAAGTCCAAGCTGAAATCGATGCGATTCCATTGGTACAAGAGTTCAAACAGTCTCAAGATGAAGTGAATGATTTACTACAATTGGTATCTAATACGATTGCGAACAGTGTAACGGATGAAATTATCGAGTCTACTGGCGGCGACCTTTTACGTGGTGAAACAGGTTCATACGTAGAAAATACACAGAAAAAATCATTGTCTTAAATAATAAATCGGCTAAGGAGAAAATTCCTTGCCGATTTTTTTCAATTTCTGGGCTGCTGTTGCATAGGATGGATAGAAGCCAAAGAAGGAGGAAGAAAACTGAAAAACTTAAGACAAATTGTGACTAAAGCTGTTATTGCCAAAGGGAAGCATCGATCAGAGTCTACTGAGATGCTGAAGCCACCTAATCGTCCTTCAAGTATATTGGGCTGTTGGGTGATCAATCACACGCAACAAGCAAAGAAAGTTGGTAAGTACGTGGAAGTGACCGGTAGTTTTGATGTGAATGTTTGGTACTCACACCATGATCATTCTAAAACTTCCGTCTTTACTGAATCGATTCCTTATAAAGATAAGATTGCATTGCATTATCGCGATGAGCCGACATCAGCAAAAGAGGAAACGATTGTCACAGTATTACAGCATCCGAATTGTACAGAAGCTAGTATTTCTGAATGCGGACAAAACTTCTCGATTTCAATTGAAAGAGAGTTATTGGTTGAGATGATTGGTGAAACAAAAGTATCTGTAACGATTCATCCACATCCGTACGATGAAGAATGGCCAATACTAGAAGCTGAATCTTCTTCTATTGTGATGGAAGATAAAAAGAATAAAGAGGTTCCGAATAAAGAGAGACCGCATCAACCGCCTCAGCGTAAAGATTCACCATTTTAAAGCCGGGAGTTTCACCGGCTTTTTTTTATTTGCTATACGTTAATAAAAATGATCTGTATCAAGTTTACTTTGCGGTAATGGGTGTAGCCTTAGGATAGGAGGAGATCCTATGGTGAAAATAAAATGGTTTATAATTCCAGCACTTCTAATGATGCTGTCAGCATGTAGCAAAGGAAATGATATGCAAACTCTTTCGGCTCCTTCTCCTGAACAAGAATTAGGGGCAAGTAGAAGTGGTCTGACGCTATCGATTTCGGCACAACAATATAAAGAAGGTATGCCGATATTCCACACGACATTAAGAAATGATAGCCAAATTAGTTATGAATATGGCGAATACTATCATATAGAAATACTGAAAAATAACGAATGGTATACGTTGGCACATTCAGATTTTGTGTTTTATGAAAATCCACAGTTCACTAATTTGGGTCGTTTAATTGCACCGGCAAAGGTGATTCATCAATTGTTTTCCGTGGAAATAATAGGTGTGACCCTCATGCCAGGAGAGTATCGCCTAGTCAAAATGTTTTTGAAACCGGTAGCCCCTTATTATGTAGTAACACTTGCTGTTCCGTTCACAGTGATTTCTGCAGTATAGACAGCACAATCATATGTCATTAAAGTTGGTAGCTTACTTTATTTGGAGCTGTTCGGCCAATTGTTTATTTTTAATAACAGAATACCGATTTTCAAGATTGAAAACTATCTCGGGCCGTTAACAACCGAGATGTTTTTTTGTTGTTTTTAAAGTAGTTTGTATTCAATTCATTACATCCCTTCTACATTTTAAAATACCTCAGCCCCTTTTGATTCGTTAACTCAAAGGGGGTTTGGTATAATGTATAGAAAATGAGCGAGAAAAAGAGGGTTTACCATGTCTGAACATACACCAATGATGCAACAATATTTGAAAATTAAAGAACAATATACGGACGCGTTTTTATTCTTCCGTTTGGGAGATTTCTATGAAATGTTTTTTGAGGATGCTGTTAACGCATCTGCATTATTAGAAATCACATTAACGAGTAGGGACTCAGGCGCACGTGATCGTATACCAATGTGCGGTATTCCGTATCACTCCGCCACAGGATATATTGAAACATTAATTCATAAAGGTTATAAAGTAGCGATATGCGAGCAAATGGAAGACCCGCGATCGGTAAAAGGAATTGTTAAACGTGAAGTAGTCAAAGTGATTACACCTGGCACATTAACAGAAGGTAAAACGATTGACACAGAAGCCAATCATTTTATCGGTGCCGTCGATAGTCTCGGTAATCAATGTTATGCATTAGCTTATCTAGATGTGGGTACAGGCGAAGGAAAAGTAGAACTAATAGAAGGAAGTGAGCGTACACTGCTTGCTGAAATCGAAGCTCTTGGCATGAAGGAGATTATTGTAGATGAGCAACTTCATGTCATTTTCGCAGAACTGTTCGAAAGTCGGGAAATTATGCTTTCGATTGAAGACACAGAGCATTCGGGATCGATTGGTCACGACACATATGAACATTTGCCGGTAGAACTACAAGAAGCTTGTCGCAAATTACAATCGTATCTGTTGCGTATGCAGAAAATGGTTTTCGGTCACATTCGTCCTTTTATCTATATAGAGAAAAATACAAAACTATCGATCGATGCGAACTCAATGCGGAATTTAGAACTTGTACAAACCATTCGTTCTGGAAAAAAAGAAGGTACATTGTTCTGGGTATTGGATGAAACCGTTACGGCGATGGGGGCAAGAAAATTACGCATGTGGATTCACCAGCCGCTAGCTCAGCGTCA
Source organism: Sporosarcina sp. P17b (assembly GCF_002743115.1). Classification (NCBI taxonomy): domain Bacteria; kingdom Bacillati; phylum Bacillota; class Bacilli; order Caryophanales; family Caryophanaceae; genus Sporosarcina; species Sporosarcina sp. P17b. The sequence continues at coordinate 268,061 of NZ_PDYP01000001.1, forward strand.
GGCGATTGAAAATCGTCTGGAAACTGTAAATAACTTAATTGATGAATATTTCTTACGTGAAGAACTACTGGAAGAATTACATGACGTCTATGATGTGGAACGACTTGCTGGAAGAATCTCTATGGGCAGTGCGAGCGCTCGTGACTTGGCACAGTTAAGGAATTCATTGTCTCATATACCGAAACTTAAACAATTACTGAAGGAATCTAAACGTCCAATGTTGCAACAGTTTGCTGAGAAAATGGACCCGTGTCAAGAAACTTTTCAATTACTAACGGATGCAATCGCAGTTAACCCACCTATATCAGCCAAAGATGGTGGATTAATACTAGACGGCTATCATGAGAAATTGGATGAGCTTCGGGATGCGTCACGTAACGGAAAGAATTGGTTAGCGCAGCTCGAGCAAAAAGAACGGCAGCTGACGGGGATTAAAACGTTAAAAATCGGCTATAATCGTATATTTGGTTATTATATTGAGATTACAAAATCCAATATTCATTTAGCTGATCTGTCACGCTATGAACGCAAGCAGACACTCGCCAATGCGGAGCGATATATAACAACAGAGTTAAAAGAAAAAGAAGAGCTAATTCTAAATGCGGAAGCAGACAGCCAGACATTAGAACTTGAATTGTTCCAATCCATTCGTGAACAAGTAAAAGGAGACGTACAAAGAATTCAACAACTGGCTGCTGTCATCAGTGAACTGGATGTACTTCTAGCATTTGCGAAAGTGTCGGAGAAAAATCAATACGTTCGACCCGAATTCCATGCAGGGAAAGCAGTCGATATACAAAATGGCCGGCATCCTGTCGTAGAGAAAATGATGAATCATTCTCTATATATTCCAAATTCCTGCACGCTTGCTGAAGATGAAAATATGCTGCTCATAACAGGTCCAAATATGTCCGGTAAGAGTACATATATGCGCCAAGTAGCACTGACTGTAGTGATGGCGCAAATCGGTTGTTTCGTACCTTGTGAAAAGGCTATATTGCCTATTACAGATCAAATTTTCACGAGGATTGGCGCAGCAGATGATGTAGCGTCTGGCCAAAGTACATTTATGATGGAAATGATGGAGTCTCAATATGCACTTGCACATGCGTCGTCTCACAGCTTGTTATTGTTTGACGAGATCGGACGCGGCACTTCAACATATGATGGGATGGCACTTGCACAAGCAATGATGGAATATATCCACGAAGAAATTGGTGCCAATACACTGTTTTCTACGCATTATCATGAATTGACCCAATTAGAAGATGTGTTGGATCGCTTGCTGAATGTTCATGTTGCAGCCAAAGAGCAAAATGGTAAAGTTGTGTTCTTACACAAAGTATTACCAGGTGCAGCCGATCGAAGCTACGGAATCCATGTAGCTGAACTTGCAGGTCTCCCTGCAGATGTAGTCGGACGTGCGAAAACATTGCTACAGCGTTTTGAAGAAGACAGTACAACTAAAGGGGCTTCTTCTGTATCGGAGCAACTGGCTTTCTTTGATACCACTAGCGAACCGATTTTTTCACCAGAAACACAAACGTTGCTTGAAGAGATAGAAGCGATAGATTTGATGAACATGACACCCATGCAGACAATGCAAAAATTAATGGAATGGAAAGAACGTTTGATGCAAGACAAGAAGGAGTGAATGGGATGAATCAAATTCACATTATGGATGACACCTTGGCCAATAAAATCGCAGCGGGAGAAGTAGTGGAGCGTCCTTCTTCAATCGTCAAGGAACTAGTGGAGAATGCGATTGATGCGCAGAGTACAAAAATAGAAGTATCTCTAGTAGAAGCGGGACTCTCTTCTATTCGCGTAACCGATAACGGTAACGGTATGTCTGAAGACGATGCTATCCGCTGTTTTGAACGGCATGCTACTAGTAAAATATCCAATGAACATGATCTATTTCGTATCCGTACCCTTGGATTTCGCGGAGAAGCATTAGCGAGTATTGCGGCTGTGTCGAAAGTTTCATTATGGACATCGAATGGTGAAGATGGTGCTGTAGTAGAGATTGAAGGTGGGAAAGTACTGAAATATGAAGCAGGTGCTTTACGAAAAGGGACAGATTTTCTCATACAACATCTATTCTTCAATACACCAGCACGCTTAAAATATATGAAAACAATTCAAACGGAGCTGGGACATACCATTGATTTATTAAACCGATTAGCACTGAGTCACCCTGACATATCCTTCTCATTAACGCACGATCAGCATGAAATTCTCAGAACATCAGGTTCAGGAGATTTATTACGGGTATTATCAGATATATACGGTGTTGGAGTTGCGCGTAAAATGATTCCATTTCAAAAAGAGGATGCTGATTTCAAGGTGAAGGGGTTTATTACACTTCCCGAAATGACACGTGCTTCGAAAAACTATATTTCACTTCTAATGAATGGGCGATGGATTAAAAGCTATGCGGGGACGCAAGCAGCAATAGATGCGATGCATACGTACTTACCAATTGGAAGATTTCCAATTGCGGTCATTGATATTACAGCCGATCCTATTTTGACGGATGTTAACGTTCACCCAGCAAAGCGCCATATCCGTATTAGTAAAGAAGGCGAATTACTTTCTCTTATAAAAAATGCAATCAAAGAAGCGATTCAAGGAGTCACCATAATCCCTGACGCGGTAAAGAAAGAGAAGCCAATAAAAAGGGATTCTGAACAGCAATCTATTTGGACACCTTCTTATCGCCGTCCAGAAGTGAGCGTTCCATTAGGTGGTCTAGAAGTTTCACCGACCATTATGCCCGCGGAAGAACCTGAAACAGAGCTGACAACATCGGTATTTCCAGAAGCTATTTTTGAGCAGCGGGATGAATCTATACCGGAAGAGCCTGTTGTGTATGAACAAGAGCAGCAAGAAGGAAACCATTTTCCGTCCATTGTGCCTATAGGACAAGTTCACGGAACGTATATTGTTGCGCAAAATGAGGATGGGTTTTATTTAATCGATCAGCACGCAGCCCAAGAGAGAATCAAATATGAATATTTTAAGGTGAAGCTTGGTCAAGTAGATTCAGGTGAGCGTCAGCAATTACTTTTGCCGCTCGTCTTTCATTACTCTGCTGATGAACAAGTGAAGATTGAGGAATGCAAAAGCGCACTGGAAGAAGTCGGTGTGTTTTTAGAATCATTTGGTCCTGCCACATATACAGTAAAAGAATATCCTTCTTGGTTTCCTGAAGGACAGGCTACTTCAATCATTGAAGAAATGATAGAGCAAGTGCTTGAGAAACGAAAAGTGGATGTTGAGAAATTACGCGAAGAAAGTGCTATCATGATGAGTTGTAAAAAATCTATCAAGGCAAATTACTATTTGAGACAAGAAGACATGGAACGTTTGCTCACGGATCTTGGTGCTTGTCGCAATCCGTACACATGTCCACACGGTCGTCCTGTGTTAATCCACTTTACAACCTATGAATTAGAGAAGATGTTTAAACGAGTGATGTAACAAAGCAAGTCAGAGAGGAGCGATTTTATGTTTTCAACATTAGAGAGATCAAGCAGAATTCAGAACCTGAAAAACTTATCATTCGATGTATTAGTTGTCGGTGGAGGGATTACAGGGGCGGGTATCGCATTAGATGCGGCTGCAAGAGGATTTTCGGTTGCCCTAGTTGATATGCAGGATTTCGCTGCAGGCACTTCTAGTCGCTCAACAAAATTGATACATGGCGGTTTACGTTATTTAAAACAATTTGAAGTAAAGATCGTGGCGGAAACGGGGAAAGAACGGGAAATCGTTTTCCGCAATTCGCGTAATATTACGAAATCCAGGCCGATGTTATTGCCGATCTATAAAAAAGGAACGTATGGCAAATATTCTACTTCGGTTGGCCTTCTCGTTTACGATTTACTGGCAGGGGTTAAGCATGCAGAACGTCGTGAAATGCTAACAAAAAAAGAAACAGCTGAACTTGAACCATTGTTGAAGAAAGAAAATTTAAAAGGCGGCGGACATTACGTAGAATATCAAACTGATGACGCGCGCTTGACGATTGAAGTGTTAAAGAAAGCATCAGAAAAAGGTGCTCTTTGTTTAAATTATATGAAATGTGAACAATTCAATTTTGAAAACGAACATATTGTGGGAGCTGTCTTAAGTGATCAACAGACGGGCGAACGGTTTTCGGTAAAGGCTTCAATGGTCATCAACGCTTCCGGTCCATGGGTTGATGAATTACAGAAAAAGGTTAGTAGCCAACACAAGAAACAATTGCATATTACGAAAGGCGTTCATATCGTTGTTGATCAATCCATATTCCCACTGCAACAAGCAATCTATTTTGATAACTCAGACGGTCGAATGCTATTTGCTATTCCACGAGAGAATAAGACGTACATCGGAACGACTGATACATTTTACTCAGATGATAAACAGAATCCCGTAGCGACAGAAGAAGATATTAATTATATTATTGATGCGGTTCATCAAATTTTCCCAAGTGTTCATCTGCAACGTCATCATGTAGAATCCACATGGGCTGGAATACGTCCACTGATTGCTCAAGAAGGCAAGGATGCTTCTGAAATTTCAAGAAAAGATGAAGTGTGGGAAACGGCACCTGGGCTGCTAACAATTGCTGGCGGAAAGTTAACGGGTTACCGACAGATGGCTGAAGTCGTAGTGGATCGAATTGCCGAACGATTAGAAAAGCCTTTTATCCAGCACTGTGAAACTAAAAACATCTGTGTGTCCGGAAGTGATTTCGAAAATGATGAGGATTTGCAACAGTTTATCCATCAACAGGCTGAACGTGCATCCCAATTTGGTTTAACTTCACAGCAAGGCGCACGTCTTGCTTCATTTTATGGTAGAAATAGTGATCAAGTATTCCAATTTGCCCATGTAGTTTCAGCAGAGGAAAATGAGTTGCCTGTTAGTTTACGTGCAGAGATTTTATATGGCATTCATTATGAAATGATTACTTCACCAAGTGATTTCTTTATTCGCCGAAAAGGAGATCTGTATTTTCAAATCGATGTAGTAGAATCATTGGCAGCACAAGTAACAGACTATATGGCTACGTTATTGCACTACACGGACAGTGAGAAATCAATTCACGAAAATGATTTGAAGAATGCAATAGCGGAAGCGAAAGGGAGTGTAAGCTCATGACGGATCAATGGATAGAGATGCGTGACGGTACAAAAGTGTACAGTAGAGCTTATACACCAGCGACGAATCCGAAAGCACGTGTGCATATCATTCATGGACTAGCGGAACATAGTCGTCGGTATGATCGTTTTGCAAAACATTTACAATCGCAAGGATATGTTGTGACGCTCCACGATCAACGTGGTCATGGTAAGACGGCTATCGAAAACGGTAATACGTATGGTTATCTAGGTCAATCTGCCACATTCGATCAATTAGTAGATGATACATTTGAAGTCAACCAAGCCTATCAACAACAAAACCCTGAACTTCCGTTAGTGCTACTAGGGCACAGCATGGGCTCATTCGTTGCGAGGCGCTATATTCAGTTATATGGTTCTACGCTTAGTGGTGTGGTTCTATCGGGCACTGGATCGAATTCTGAGCTTACAGCGCATGCAGCGATTGCATTAGCTGCATATAGAGAAGACAAATATCCGAAAGAGCAACCAGATGAGCTTTTAAACAGTTTAGTCTTCGGTAATTATTCAAAACAATTCCCAGACGAAGGTGAATTTTCTTGGTTATCACGCGATACGGTAAGTGTCAGCGATTATGAAGAAGATGAAGCGTGTGGGTTTGTGCCGACTGCTCAAATGTTCCGTGTGGTGCTTGAAGGAATGAACTCTATAGAAGCTCCTGAATTCTTGTTAAATATTCCAAATGAACTGCCCATTTTATTATTATCAGGAACTGATGATTTAGTTGGGAATCGAGCGAAGGGTGTTTGGAAAGTAGCCAAACAATTTGATAAAGCGAATCAACGACATGTTACTGTTCAGCTGTTTGAAGGCGGCAGACATGAAATGCTACAAGAAACTAATTATAAACAAGTGTATACGACTATAGTGGAGTGGATGAAAAAACATGAATCTGCCATTTGATGTACTAGCAGTAGTAGGACCTACAGCTTCAGGGAAGACAGCACTAAGTACAGCGCTTGCCAAATCATTTAATGGAGAAATCATTAATGGAGACGCTATGCAAGTCTATAAAGAACTGGATATCGGTACGGCTAAGATCCATGCATCTGAAATGAATGGAATTCCACATCATTTCTTTGATGTAAAAGAACCGACAGAGTCGTTTTCTGTGGCGGAATATCAACAGGCAGTTAGACAATGGATTGCAGATATTCAATCTCGCGGGAAATTGCCGATTATTGTAGGTGGTAGCGGAATGTATGTACAATCGGTGCTATTCGATTATCGATTTACAGAACAGGCTGCTGATTCTGAAGTGCGTGCGCGTCTGGAGCAAGAGCTTGAAGCAAAAGGGGCTGATGTATTGCATGCAAGACTGACGGAGTTAGATCCGAAAAGCTCGGAGAAAATACACCCAAACAATCACAGACGTCTTGTGCGTGCGCTTGAGATCCTTGAAGTGACTGGTCTGACAAAACAAGATCACGAAAAACAGTCAGGAAATCAGCCGATGTATCGCTCGTTGATTATTGGACTTGATCTTCCCCGCGAACTACTTTATGAGAGAATCGATTTGCGTGTTGAACAAATGGTAGAAGCAGGTTTGTTTAAAGAAGTCCAACAATTATGGGATAAGGGAATTCGTCAAACGCAATCAGTTCAGGCGATAGGCTATAAAGAGTTGATCTCCTACTTTGATGGAAAATTGACGAAAGAACAATCAATTGAAGCTGTGATGAAAAACACACGTAATTACGCGAAAAGACAGCTTACCTATTTCCGTAATAAATTACCGGTTCAATGGGTAAATGCTAATCAATCTACGGAAGAAATTTTTCAAGCAACTTGTAAAATAATAAAGGATTTTCAGAAGTAAGTAGGGAATAACTTAATAATAGGAATGAGGAGGCAATTGAATGGCACAAGGAAATATGCAAGATACGTTTTTGAATTCTTTACGTAAGAACAACACATTCGTTACAATCTTTTTGCTTAACGGTTTTCAATTGAAAGGTCTAATCAAGTCATATGACAATTATACCGTTCTACTCGAGTCAGATGGTAAACAACAGCTGATTTATAAGCATGCAATCTCTACGTATGCTCCTTCGAAACCGGTTATTTTAAAAGATGAACAATAAACAGGCGCTTGCCTGTTTTTTTGTTGTCTTTTATTTGGCATACGCATTCCATCTGCTAAAATAGAAGATGATAATATGAAATGAGGTACTACACATGCAAATCGCACCAATTAATGAGAAATTACTGTTAAAAGCTCAAGAAGCAGAAGAAGAAATCGCTCCGTTTGTGAAGACAATGGAAGAAATCGCTTTTTATAACCAAAGAAAAGTATTACAAGCATTCAAAAAGAATCAAGTAAGCGACTTTCATCTATCAGGCTCTACTGGCTATGGATATGATGATAGCGGCCGTGATGTGTTGGAACAAGTCTATTCGGATGTATTCGGGGCGGAAGACTGTCTCGTAAGAAATCAGATTATTTCCGGCACACACGCTATTACAATCAGCTTGTTTGGAATATTACGTCCAGGCGATGAATTGCTTTACATAACAGGTAAGCCATACGATACATTAGAATCCATTATTTCGGGGAACGGCAAAGATACAGGTTCATTGGAAGACTTTCAAATATCCTATCAGCATATCGATTTGAAAGAAGATGGATCTGTTGATTACGCAAAAGCAAAAGAAGCTATTTCCTCTAAGACGAAGATTGTTGCCATTCAACGCTCAAAAGGATATTCAAGCAATCCGTCATTCAGAATCCATGAAATAGAAGCGATCATTAAGGAAGTACGTAAAATGAAGGAAGATGTCGTGATTTTTGTAGATAATTGCTACGGAGAATTTGTTGAAATGAAAGAGCCTGTTGAAGTTGGAGCTGATTTAATGGCAGGTTCACTTATTAAGAATCCAGGTGGCGGATTAGCAAGAACAGGTGGTTATATAGCGGGCAAGAAGGACTTGGTTGAGAAGTGTGCATATCGTATGACGTCACCAGGCCTTGGAGCCGAAGCAGGGGCGTCACTCGACACGTTACTGGAGATGTATCAAGGATTCTTCTTAGCGCCGCATGTAGTAAGCCAGGCAGTCAAAGGCGCACTTTTCACATCTGCATTTTTTGGCAGTTTCGGTATGGACACGACACCGCATTACAGTGAGCGTCGTACGGATTTAATCCAATCAGTTAATTTCTTGAACGCGGAACAAATGATTGCATTTTGTCAGATGATCCAGCAAAATTCCCCAATCAATGCCCAGTACGCACCGGAACCTTCATATATGCCCGGTTATGCTGATGACGTCATCATGGCAGCGGGTACATTCATTCAGGGGTCCAGTATTGAATTAACAGCTGACGGCCCGATTCGACCACCTTATACAGCATATATTCAAGGTGGTTTGACCTATGAGCATGTAAAATCGGCTGTGCTCGATTCTATGGAACAGTTGCTTGAAAAGAACTTAGTATAAATAAAAAGTGTATCGAAAACCTTCTAGGTTTCACGATACACTTTTTTTATTAATGAATCATACGGAATACGCCAACAACTTTACCTAATATAGAAACCTTATCTACAATGATCGGCTCCATGGAGGAGTTTTCTGGTTGTAGCCGGAAATAGTCTTTTTCTTTAAAGAAACGTTTAACAGTTGCTTCGTCTTCCTCTGTCATGGCAACAACAATTTCACCATTACTTGCAGAGTGTGTTTGTCTAACAATTACACGGTCCCCATTAAGAATTCCCGCTTCTATCATACTATCTCCTACAATTTCTAACATGAAGATTTCATCTTCTGATGAACCAAACGTATCTGGTAATGGGAAGTATTCTTCTATATTTTCAATTGTTGTGATTGGATTACCAGCAGTAACTTTCCCGATTAATGGTACATGCATAACACCACTTTTTAATTCATCCAATCCTTCTGGATCCAAGATCTCGATGGCGCGGGGTTTAGTTGGATCCCGGCGTATGAAACCTTTACTCTCGAGTCTTGATAAGTGACCGTGAACCGTGGAACTTGATGCCAGTCCAACAGCTTCTCCAATTTCACGAACGGAAGGTGGATAGCCTTTTAAACGAACTTCATCTTTTATGAAAGCGAGTATTTCTTCTTGTCTTTTTGATATTTTCTTCAACAGATTCACCTCTTCTACTAGTTTACGAGCAATGGAATACTGAACCACTATTTTGAATATAGTATAACATGTGTTCGGCTACTAATCAAACAAAGGTTCTAATTTTGCTTGACATGGAATCGTATGTTCTCTTATAATTAAGAACAAGTATTCCGAACGTGTATTCTAAATACAGGAAATAGAGGAGGAATTATGATGGAGTATATTAAAGAATTTATCAAAAATAATTATTATTTTGCAGTATTATTAGCTGTTTGTGTTTCATTCGCTTGGGTTCAGTTCGATAAAATGGCTGAAGAAGATCACTATATGGAAATCGTTATTAATGAAGGAGATACACTTTGGCAGCTAGCGTCCAACTACTCTGAAGATATACCAACTAGCCACTGGATCGAACAAGTACGCTCATTAAATGAATTACCTACTGATCAAATCGTTTCGGGTGAATTACTACGTGTGCCTGTTAAAATGGATAAACAGACAGATATCCGAGTAGCTGAAGTAGGAGAGGGATCCAGATGACAGAAAAGAGATGTGTAATCTATTGCCGTGTGAGTACAGAAAAGGAGACCCAAGAACAATCTATTATTAGGCAACAAGAAGAACTTGAAAAATTAGCGTCTGAGTTATCTTATGATTGTGTTGGAATCTATACAGATCGGCAAAGTGGCTATGACATGGATCGGGAAGGTCTTCTTTCTATGTTGGATCAAATCCAAGATGGCACAGTCGATGCACTGTTCATTCAAGACGAAACACGGTTAGGACGAGGCAATGCAAGGGTCGCAATTTTACATGTGATTGCTAAAAGTGAGACTACTGTAATTACCAATCATTCTAACGGTACGATAGAACTGAATGAAATGGATACGATGTTGCTTGAAATTCTTGCAATCGTAGAAGAATATCAACGGAAATTACATAATGCAAAAATACGTAGAGGGATGAAACGTGCTGTTGACAAAGGGTATGATCCTTCGAAGAATTTACGTAATATCGACCAAGCTCCAGGGCGTGAGCGACTTGAGCTTCCAATAGAAGAAATTGTTTCACTACGCAACAAAGGTCTAACATACGAAGAAATTGCAACTGTATTAAATGGGTTAGGTCATGCGGTTAGCAAAGCGACGGTTCATAGAAGGTATAGGGAGTTTATAACACAGCAACACTAATAGGTTGCACTTTTCCTCCAGGTTGTTTACATTTTACTAAACGACTTATTTATGGAGGCTTTTAATAATGCTATCAGAAAAGAAAATACAACGTATCAATGAACTTGCGAAAAAAAAGAAAACAACAGGATTATCGATTGAAGAAGCCAAAGAACAAACGCAACTAAGAAAAGAATACTTAGAAACATTCCGTTCAAGTATGCGTGAGACAATTGAATCGGTCAAAGTGTTGGATCCAGAAGGAAATGATGTAACACCTGAAAAAGTCAAACAAGCTCGTGCGAACCAAAAACCGCTAAATTGATGATAGGTAAAGGATTAATATTGTAATTAGCGTTGGAATTGACTACACTAGAGTAGGAATATGTACTATAAAACACTCATATGAGACAGGACGGAAAGGATGTACAGCATGACCGAAAAAATCGATCAACTGGCAATAACAACAATCCGAACATTATCAATCGATGCGATTGAAAAAGCAAATTCAGGTCACCCAGGATTACCGATGGGCGCAGCACCGATGGCTTATACATTATGGACGAAGCATTTGCATCATAATCCATCCAACCCACAATGGTTCAATCGTGATCGTTTTGTACTTTCAGCGGGTCACGGCTCGATGTTACTTTACAGCTTGTTACACTTGAGCGGCTATGGCTTGAGTATTGATGACTTAAAGAACTTCAGACAATGGGATTCAAAAACTCCAGGACATCCGGAATACGGACACACAGCAGGAGTGGAAGCGACTACAGGACCTCTTGGACAAGGAATTGGTATGTCTGTAGGTATGGCAATGGCAGAGAAACATCTTGCTGCAACGTACAATAAACCAGGTTTTGATATTGTAGACCATTACACATACGCACTTTGTGGTGATGGCGATCTAATGGAAGGCGTAGCAGCGGAAGCTATTTCTATGGCTGGCCATCTTCAATTAGATAAATTGATCGTATTATATGACAGTAATGATATTTCTTTAGATGGCGACTTGGATATGTCTTTCTCTGAAAACATTAAAAAGCGCTTTGAATCCTATGGCTGGAACTACTCAAGAGTAGAAGATGGCAATGATATAAAATCTGTTTCAGATGCAATTGAAGCAGCAAAAGGCAACACAGGCGGACCGACAATCATTGAAGTGAAAACTGTCATTGGTTATGGTTCACCAAACAAATCTGGTAAGGCCGATGCACATGGAGCGCCACTAGGTGAAGATGAAATGGCTCTTACAAAAGAGTATTATAAGTGGACGTTCGAAGAAGACTTCCATGTTCCTGAAGAAGTTTATGACCGATTCAATTCAGCAACAGATCAATTAGGCGTGCAATCAGAGCAACAATGGAATGACTTGTTCGAAAGTTATCAAAACGAACACAAAGAATTAGCTGCACAATTTAAACAAGCGATTGCAAATGAACTTCCAGCTGACTTAAAGGACCAAATGCCAGTTTATGAAGCAGGTGCTTCTGTGGCGACACGTTCTGCGTCTGGTGATTCAATCAATGCATTAGCGAAAGCTGTTCCCGCTTTATTTGGGGGTAGTGCGGATCTTGCAGGATCAAATAAGACAACAATTAAAAATACGGGTGATTTCTCCGCTAGTGATTATTCGGGACGGAATATCTGGTTTGGAGTACGTGAATTCGCGATGGGGACTGCACTTAACGGTATGACTCTTCATGGCGGAGTGAAAGTTTTCGGCGGAACATTCTTCGTGTTCAGCGATTACGTGCGACCTGCTATTCGTCTTTCAGCGCTAATGGGATTACCTGTGACATACGTCTTTACACATGACAGCGTTGCAGTCGGAGAAGACGGCCCAACACATGAACCTGTTGAACAGTTGGCTTCATTACGTGCGATGCCTGGATTGTCTATCATTCGTCCGGCTGACGGAAATGAAACATCTGCCGCTTGGCATACAGCTGCTACTTCAAAAGACACACCAACTGTGTTGGTATTGTCTAGACAAAATCTTGAAGTATTGCCAAAATCACAAGAGCTTGCTATGGAATACGTTCCAAAAGGTGCGTACGTCATTTCACCTGCTGTTAAAGAGCAAGCAGATGGTTTACTGCTAGCAAGCGGCTCTGAAGTAAGTCTTGCTGTGGAAGCACAGAAAGCACTTAAAGAACAAGATATCGACGTCAGTGTCGTTTCAATGCCTTCATGGGATCTCTTTGAGAAGCAGGATCAAGCATACAAAGATTCTGTTATACCAAAGAATATCAAGAAGAGAGTAGCGATTGAGATGGGTGCTTCACTTGGATGGCATAAATACTCTGGTGATGAAGGTACTGTCATGGCAATCGACACATTCGGTGCAAGTGCGCCAGGTGACTTAGTCATTGAAAAATATGGCTTCACTGTAGAAAACGTTGTTAAAGAAATGAAAAATTTACTAAATAACTAATTATTTTGGGCACACGACTCTAAGTTCTAAAGAGTCGTGTGTTTTTTTGCGCAGCTTTACGACAATAATAGTGATGAAGTTTTCCGCAAACTGACATGATTTATCTACTACACGTCCTATGATAGATAGCAGGAGGTGTTCTTTATGAGAAAGTATGAAATATTTAAAATTAAGTCAGCCTATCAATCCTTCATAATGGGGCGTGAACGTTTGTTATTTGAACTTCTAACGGTTGGCCCTTCTACAAACTATCAGGAAATTGAATACTTATGTGACCAGTTAAATCAAAGAGAACTTGATTCCATCATTCAGCATAATTTGGCGAAAAGTTTTGATAACCTGGATTCCTATCATAATGAATATCGATTAACACATTTAATTAAAGGTGAGGTATTCATTAAAATGGGGACACATAGTATTCAAGTGTATTGCCAAGGTTCTCGAATGCTAGACTTAGATTTATTTGTAGCGTTATCTACTTCAACAGATCGTTTTTTTGCAATCATGAATGAACAGGAAGAATGCGGATGGCTTAAACCTATTAAATACTCAGAACGCATGATACTGGAAAATACAATGATGTAAAAACTTCCGCACAATTTGCGTACAGTCATTGCTATTCACTGGTGCTATGTTGTATAATCTCTCTTGGTAGTATGTAATTGAACTATGTTTAATGAGGGAGGTTTGGCAACAATGACTTTATGGATAGCAATTTTATTGATCGTCGTCGCTTTGATCGGCGGAGTAGCTCTCGGCTTTTTCATAGCACGTAAATATATGATGAATTATTTGAAGGAAAATCCGCCAATTAATGAGCAAATGTTACGTATGATGATGATGCAAATGGGACAGAAACCTTCACAAAAGAAAATTAACCAAATGATGGCTCAGATGAACAAGGTGCAAGACAAGCCAGCTAAAAAAAAATAAGCAAAACTCCGTGATCAGCAAAATTGCTAACACGGAGCTTTTTTTATAGAGAATTGTTTAATTCTCAATATAAACGAAATCGATTTAAAAATCGTTGTACGGTTTGTAAATATTCATCTGGGTTATCATTATACGATTTGGCATGTGCCCCTTTGGCGAAAAGTTTCATCATTTTATCGCCTTCCTTTAAATCATACAACTCTTCTGTCATATGGGGCAAAATGAACGTGTCTTCCATACTGTGGATGAATAATACAGGTTTATCGATAAACTTCATCACTTCACGTGGCGAAACGGCTGCAGATGTATAGCCATCACGAATTTTTAGAAACAAATTGGCGACTCGCAAGCTCATGGAAGTCTTGAAAGGCATTTCTGTCCGGATAATGTGCAATAGTTGCTCGGAGAAATCCGAAAACGGACAATCGGATATATAAAAATCGGCTTCATCTTCGTACGTACCTGCGTACAACAGCGTAGTGGCGGCTCCCATAGATTCGCCGTGGATGCCAATTAAAGCGCGCTTTCCTACCCGTTCACGAATAGCCCTCACAACTTCTTTTAAGTCCATCTTTTCATAAAACCCAAAACTTGTTGTTTTGCCGCCAGAATCACCATGACGACGATGGTCAAAAATGACCGAATTAAATCCTAGCCGTTCAAATAGACGAGCGTATTTAATCGAGTTCACTTTATTTTCTGTTACACCATGACAAATGACAACCGTTCTTGTTGTATCTAACGGTCTCAAAAATATAGCACGTAAATTATAGCCATTAGGAGAAGGAATCCAAATATCATCTTTTCTAACGGTTTCAAACCATTGGCGATCAAATCGTTTCGCAATCATTTCACGCTGTAAAATGAATTCGGAGTCTTTCGTTTTTAAATACATTAATCGATTGGTGACAAGAATACCGAAAATAGTAAGAAGCGCTGTTATGATACTGGAGACGATTCCTAAAATATACACTACTCTACGTTTCAACAGAATTCTCCTTTCCTCTTACTTTCTTCTTTTATATAAATTGTACATAGCTGTTTCGATTGGACGTGACAGATAGGGTGCGACTTCATCAACAGCTAAGCATACTTTGTCCATATCAACACCTGTTTCTATATTCAGAGACTCCAATAAATATAAAACATCTTCCGTAGCAACATTACCTGTAGCACCAGGAGCGAAAGGACAGCCACCTAGACCACCAGCAGATGTATCAAATCGATCAACGCCCGCCTGTAAAGAGGCATAAATATTGGCTAAACCTAATTTGCGCGTGTCGTGAAAATGCGCAGTAAGTAAAATATTTGGAAACTGTTGCTTCAGTTCCTGAAATAGGGTGAAACTTGCCAAAGGATTTGCCATGCCGTCTGTATCTGCCACACTTAATTCATCCACGCCCATATCAACAAATTGCCTGCAAAGAGAGAGTGTTTGTTCTTGCGGAATGAAGCCTTCATATGGACAGTGAAATGCGGTTGAAATACAAGCTCTGACAAAATGATGATCTTTTTTCAGCTGATCTATAATTGGTCTTAGTGTCTCAACACTCTCTTCAGTGGTGCGATTGATGTTGTGTTGATTAAATGTATCGCTGACACCCACAAAGACCGCCATGCTATCTGCACCAGCTCTGAGAGCATTCTCGACGCCACGTGCATTCGGTGTAAGAACAAGTTGTCTGCCTTGTTTTCTTATATTAGCCATAATTTCCATGGAATCGGACATTTGTGGAACCCACTTAGGCGATACAAATGAAGTGACTTCCATTTCATGGAGCCCCGCCTGCTGTAAAGCGTGGATAAAAGCTAATTTTTGATCAGTAGGAATACTGTTTTTTTCATTTTGTAAGCCATCACGTGGGCCAACCTCGATTAATGTTACGTTTTTTGGTAAGCTAGACATAAACATCCCTCCCTCATTCTATTGTACGTAATTAAAGTGGGGAAGAGCAATGTAAAACCCCTAAAATTTAACTGGATAAAGTAAAGAGGGCCATTCTATCATCATACAGAAAGTAGTGATTAATATGTCAAAGAAACAACGAAAAGCATCTAGTAACCAAAAGGGAAATACTGTAGAACATTCTGCTCCTATACTTTCAGATTTAATGGATGAGGATGTATTAGCTAAGTTAAAAGAGATGAAGCAAGAAATGAAGGTTGTAGAAGAAACGAAACTAGAAAAAGAAAAGGAAAAACGTATTCAAGAGCGTAAAGAACGTGAAAAGAATAAAAGTTTTGAGGAACTACTTGAAGAATATGGAGACGGTGGGACAAAATATTAAGAAATTATATAAATAGGTGTTGTATAAGGTATACTAGTAAAATGAATTGTTATGAATAAGACCTTTTACAAAGGAGAGGCATGTATGAAATTTTTGTATATGACGTTTTGTGAGAAAGAATATATTCAAAACGGATTGAAATCCGAACAATACTTAAGACGTGTTCATTCGGCACCTATTGAGCATCCGATTGTCCATTGGATACAAGAAAATTTGAAGCCTATAAAGAAAAATGAATCTGTTCTATATTATGATTTTCCTAAAGAAAAGGTAAAAGATTTTTATAATCTTTTAGTAGAGGCCCATGCCGAAAAATCTAATGAATCTCCAAGACCGTGGAAGTTCTTACCTAATCCTTCCGAAGAATCTTATATTTATCCAATGGCTTAGTATGAAAAAGAGTATGGTACGACTTATTATGAGTCAATATACAAATACATAACCGCATTTGGGATCATATTAAATATATTTGATTTTGATACTAATCAATTAATTTTATACATTCAATAAGAACGATGAACGTATCCAGGAGGATGTTAGATGAAACAGCTTGATATTAAGCTATATGAATATTTATTGGCAAAGTTACCTGAAATTACGACTTCTTGGCTGTCTATGAGAAAGGTAGAAGAGGACTCTATTTATTCACTCAATGCTTGTCCGAAAATGGAAGAAACTCTTCGGGAACAAAACAAATTAACGAATCTAACTATCACTAGTAGTTTACTTGATGATCAGGAAATTTTTGAGAAAAACAAAAAGAAATGGGCTTCTGTCGTAGCTCTTAGTAGAGTAAACAGCAATACTCCAATAGAAGATGTAATTGAGGCATTAAGTAAGGTGCGTTTAACGTATTGGCGTTTCATAAAAGAATTTCACTTCGTAAACGAAAATGAGATCACGATTGAAGATTATGTGCGCTGGAGTGAAACACTTAATAATGCATTTGATCAAATTTATATTGAGTTTGCAGAAACGTATAATGAATACATCAATAGCAGGTTCGATATTCAACAAAGTTTAATCAATGAGTTAAGTTCGCCAGTCATCAAAATAACCGAAACGATTGGTGTTGTTCCCTTGATTGGCGATTTGGATGAACTACGCGCTCGTATTATGTTGGAGAGCATCCCAGAGAAGAGCTTAGAATCTGATATCGAACATTTATTTATCGATTTATCAGGAGTTACTGTAATTGATACATTGGTAGCGCAGCAGATTTATCAAATTACAAAAGTGCTGTCTCTATTAGGAACGAAATGCACGATTACGGGAATCCGTCCAGAAATTGCGCATGCATCAACAGAGCTCGGATTGGATTTTTCGAATATCCAAACGTTCAGTTCATTGCAATTGGCTTTTTCAAAAGAATTTTCAATTAGAAAACATTGAAAAACCAGTACACTTTGATGTAAAGTGTACTGGTTTTTTTGATTATTTATGACTTTCTTGAAAATCAAGCATGAATTGTTGCAATGCTTCACATGCTGCGTATGGTACAGCATTGTATGCAGAGGCTCTGCAACCACCTACCGAACGGTGACCATTCAATCCAACAAATCCTGCTTCTTTAGCTTCTTGTAAAAATTGCTTTTCTAATTCTTCATCCGCTACACGGAATGTAATATTCATCAATGAACGACTATCTTTTTCAGCATGACCTGTATAGAAACCATTGCTGTTATCAATCACATCATAGATTAAATTAGCTTTCTCTTCGTTGCGTTTTGAGATTTGTTCCAAGCCGCCTTGTTCTTGCATCCAGCCCAAAACTTCACCCAACATATAAATACCGAAAGATGGGGGTGTGTTATATAAAGAGTTACTTGAAGCATGCGTGCTGTACTTTAAAATACTTGGAATTTCGCTATTAGCATTTTCCAACAAGTCTTTTCGAATGATGGCAACTGTAACGCCTGAAGGACCGAGGTTTTTCTGTGCGCCAGCATAAATCATACCAAATTTACTAACGTCAATTGGTCTTGATAGAATGTCACTGGACATATCAGCAATCAACGGAACATTTCCAGTTGAAGGAAACTCGTGGAATTGTGTACCGAAGATCGTGTTGTTTGATGTGATGTGAACATACGCATCAGATTCCTCAAATCTAATTTCTTCTGTTGAAGGGACATGATTATAATTTGAATCCTTTGTAGAAGCTGCTTCGTAGACTTCTCCGATAGTTTTTCCTTCTTTTAACGCCTTGTCAGACCAAGCACCGGACATGATATAACTCGCCTTTTTTCCTTCAGGCAAAAAGTTCATTGGAACCATTGCGAATTGGAGACTTGCTCCACCTTGCAGGAATAGCACTTCATAGTTTTCAGGTATTTGGAATAAAGAACGCAGACGAGAAATGGCTTGATTATGTACTTCTTCATAAGTTGCACTGCGGTGACTCATTTCCATAATAGACATTCCTGAAGCTTTGAAATTCACCAATTCAGCTTGTGCTTTTTCAAGAACTTCGCTTGGAAGAGCAGATGGACCCGCATTAAAATTATAGACAGACTTTTGATCACTCAACAAAATCACTCCTTCAGTAGTTTACAACTCTAAAGTAAAGTATATATGAAAAAACGAATAGGTGGAATAGCTTTCTGCTAATTCACAATAAATAGCTCACTCAATTAGCATGGCTGTCTTGTTTGCTTCTTCGCAAAGATGGGTAAATTGTAATCAAGTAGCACCTATATACATATTTAAAATTCAACTTATCTGAAGAGGAAATGGGGGAGTTAGTGTGAAAACAGATGGACGAAGAAAAAGTTCGAATGTCGAAGATCGAAGAGGGCGAAGCGGTGGGGGCGGAGGTGCTATCGCATTAGGCGGTGGCGGTCTTGGTATCGTTGGAATTATATTATTTCTTATTCTAGGTGGTAACCCAGGTGATTTATTGGATAGCAGTTCAGCCGTGCCAGATCAGCCGTACGTAGAGACGGAACAAGATAAAGTGTTGGCCGATTTTGTTTCGGTAGTACTCGCAGATACAGAAGATGTTTGGACAGAATTATTCGCTCAAGAGGGCATTCAGTATGAAAATCCTACCCTTGTACTGTATTCTGGAAAAGTAGATACAGCATGTGGTTTCGGAAGTGCAGCTGCAGGTCCTTTTTACTGTCCTGGTGATCAAAAATTATATATTGATTTATCGTTTTACGATGAATTGCAAGGGTCATTTAAAGCACCTGGAGACTTCGCCATGGCTTATGTAGTGGCACATGAGGTAGGGCATCACGTGCAGACATTGCTTGGTATTTCTGATCAAGTCATGCCGTTGCGACAAAAAATGAGCGAAGAAGAATTTAATAAGTATTTAGTGCGATTTGAATTACAAGCAGACTATTTTGCGGGTGTCTGGGCACATCATGCACAAGGTCAAGGATATTTGGAACAAGGAGATTTGCAAGAGGCGATTACAGCAGCTGGTGCAGTCGGTGATGATACGATTCAAAAGCGTGCAAGAGGATATGTCGTACCTGAAAGTTTCACGCACGGCACAGCTAAGCAACGAACTTATTGGTTCGAACACGGTTTTGAACTAGGAACGATTAATGGTGGAGATACATTTAAACAAACTGAAAAATAAAAAACACGAACATCATTCTGTTAATAGAATGACGTTCGTGTTTTTTATTTTGTTGCTGCAATAGCAGGCTGAACCGCTACAATACCTTCTTTTTCATTGCGTAGTCTTTTAATATCGACCCGAATGAGTAAAGAAATAATAAGCGCGACTACGAATAAGCCGGCAAAGAATAGCAGACTGCTTTCATAACTTCCGGTAGTATCTTTCATCCACGCAGCAAACATCGGTCCGGCCACGCCAGCCGCTGACCAAGCTGTTAGTATGTATCCGTGGATAGCACCAAGTTGTCTCGTTCCAAAAATATCACCAATATATGCAGGAATCGAAGCGAAACCTCCACCGTAGCATGTATAGATCACGGCTAGAATGACTTGGAAAATAATCGCATTCGTTGTGAATGGTAAAATAGCGAACAGAACTAACTGAATGACGAAGAACGTGGTATACGTGTTTGGCCGACCAATATAATCTGATATCGTAGCCCAACCAAGTCTTCCAGCACCGTTAAAGATACCAAGGACACCAACTAATGCGGCTGCTTGAACAGTCGTCATGCCGATACTGTCAATCGCCATAGGTTTTGCAGCAGAAAGAATTGCAATACCACAAGTAACGTTAATGAAAAGCATTAGCCATAAGTAATAAAAACGTTTAGTTTTAACTGCTTGATTTGCTGTTAATTGGGCAAGATCTTCTCTGATTTCTGTTTTACCTGAACGTACTTTTTCAATGAATCCTGGCGGTGCCCATCCTTCTTCAGGCTTCTCAAGATATAAAGAAGAAAGAAGCATGATCAGGAAATACGAAATCCCGAGAATGTAGAAAGTGTTTTGAATTCCAACGTTAACAATCAAATACTCCATAATCGGACTACTGACAGCTGCCGCAAATCCAAAGCCCATGATAGCGAGCCCTGTGGCGAGTCCTCTACGATCTGGGAACCATTTGACGAGTGTTGAAACAGGTGCAATATATCCTACACCTAATCCAATTCCGCCTAGCATTCCGTAAAAGACATAGAGCAATGGTAATGAAGACATACCTACCGCCAATCCTGAACCAGTTACTCCTACACCAAAGAATAAGGCAGCAAGTAGCCCCGCTTTTCTAGGACCGTATTTCTCTACAAAATGGCCTAAAAATGCGGCAGATAAACCAAGAAATAAAATAGCGATACTGAACGTTAACTGAACTTGACTTGTAGTCCAACCAAACTCCTCAATAAGCGGGTTGGTGAAGTTGCTCCAGGCATAAACAGATCCGATGGAAATATGGATACCTACAGCAGATAACGCAATAAGCCATCTGTTCTTCGTTTTTTTCATTCGTAGTCCTCCTTTACATTCATTTTTTCACAATCTGTATTCCAGTGAAAATATTATTAGTCTACAAAGTTCCCTAACTGCTTGTATAAAAGAATATTTGACATGTTACCCAGTTGAAAGATGACAAGAAATGGAACTAAATAAACATAAACTGGAATGCGAGAAAGGATTAAGGAGTATAATATTATCAATTCACAGGATTGTCAATATTACTTTTTCCTGAGGCTGGAAATTTTTTAAGAGATATCCATACAAATTCGTTCGGCGTGTGTGTATACGTTAAATGATTCCCCACGTATGAATCCTACTGTCGTTATTCCTAAATCTTCTGCCAAAGTCAAGGCTAATTCGGTAGGTGCAGACTTGGATAATACAATTTCACATCCAATCTTAGCTACTTTTAGTAAAATTTCAGAGGAGATTCGTCCACTGAAGACAATAATCTTATCGCGAACAGTAATATCGTTCTTCAGACAGTGTCCATAAATTTTATCCAGTGCATTATGCCTTCCGATATCCATTCGTGAAAGCAGTAATTGATCAGGTGCGCACAAAGCAGCATTGTGTACGCCGCCAGTATGACGGAACATATCAGCTTGTTCTTCCATGTCATTCATCAAGGAAAATATTTGCACCGGTGTAAGTTGGACAGAAATTCTATCCATCTTTTTTGCCGTTAGCGCATCACTTGCGAAAATAAATCCTTGTCTACTCATTCCACAACAGGAAGTAATATAACGCTTATTTTGTAACTGCTCAAAGAATGGATACACTTTATCCGTATCGACATGAATAAATCCGTTTTCTAAATCCAAGCGAATGTCTTTAATTTGCTCCCATTTTGGAACGACACCTTCTGAAGCTAGAAAACCTACTGTCATATCCTCGATATATTCCGGTGTACAAACAATCGTAGCGAATTCTTGGTTATTTAGTTTTATTGTAACAGCATATTCTACGGCTACTTGATCTTCTTTTTCAAATACATTTCCATTTTGGAATCGAATAACGGATCGTTGTTGTTGCTGCTCCATAGTCCGGCCTCCTCTCAATCAATCGAACGATCAAATAAAAAAACTGATACGGCAATATCATCATCAATTTTAAAATCGCTAAATAAATGTACAAATTTTGCTTCAACCAATTCTTCCAATCCAGCAGGTGGTTCTTTTTTATAGACTTCTTGAATCATGCTAGTCCGTGCGCGGTGCACCATTTCTTTCCCGTCTTGTGTTCCAGCGATGAACTTTTCCGTCGGAGTCAAATTACCGTAGAGCGTAGAAACTGCCATATTATCAATAAATATAGTATGAATACGTTCTGGGCCTTTGCCAAATAAATCTTTCCGTAGTTTGCGGATAATATCGTTAAATTCATGAACTTTTTTCATGGAATGTCCACCTTTCTATATCACAGAATAATCTAACTATTTGAGAATTGTCATTGTGTTATACGCTTTATTACTTTATACTAAATACACAACAGATGTAAATCTAGTATGTGATTGCTAGAAGTTCATCAACTACATGTAATAGTAAGTATGGATTGGTTCTTTAGCAAGACCTGTTAAGAAACTATTCCACCATAAAAATTTCCGCGATGACGGTTTTTTTATGGTGGATTTTTTATTTTAGAAAGAGGAGGATGCCTGTATGTCTATTTCAATCAATGATAAAATTTTTGACTTCCAACCAGGGGCAACACTCATTCAGATCATCAATGCAAATAAAATAGAGCACCCTCAAATCTGTTATTTGCCTGAAGTTGACCCGATCCAGACATGTGATACGTGCATAGTCGAAGTGAATGGTGAATTAACACGCGCTTGCTCGACACAAGCAGTCGATGGCATGGATGTTAAATTAGCGTCTCCACGTGCAAAAGAAGCACAAACGGAAGCAATGGATCGGATTTTAGAAAACCATTTACTCTATTGTACTGTTTGTGACAACAATAATGGGAACTGTAAAGTACATAATACTGTGGCACTTATGGAAGTGGAAGAACAAAAATATCCGTACGAACCAAAATGTTCAAAAGACGAAGTGGATTTAACTCATCCTTTTTATCGCTACGACCCGAATCAATGTATTGCTTGTGGTCAGTGCGTAGAAGTCTGTCAAAACTTGCAAGTGAACGAGACACTTTCTATCGACTGGGAACGCGACCGACCGATTGTTCTATGGGATGGCGGCGCCAAGATCAATGATTCGTCTTGCGTAGGGTGCGGCCATTGTATTACGGTTTGTCCATGTAATGCTCTGATGGAAAAAACTATGCTTGGAGAAGCAGGGTTTATGACGAAGATGGGCGACGATTTGATGGAGCCTATGGTGGATCTAATAAAGGATGTAGAGCCTGGGTACAGCAGTATTATGGCCATTTCCGATGTTGAAGCAGCGATGCGTGAATCAAAAATTGATAAAACGAAAACAGTATGTACATTCTGTGGAGTTGGCTGTTCATTTGAAGTATGGACGAAAGATCGTACAATATTAAAAATACAACCTGTTTCCGATGCACCGGTCAACCAGATTTCAACGTGTGTCAAGGGAAAATTCGGCTGGGATTTTGTAAATAGTGAAGAACGCATTACCACACCCCTTATTCGTAAAGGGGATGAATTTGTAGAAGCCTCATGGGAAGAAGCATTGGATTTGGTCGCGAAAAACCTTGGCGAGATCCGTGACGAGCATGGAAGTGACGGAATTGGCGTCATATCTTCATCTAAAATTACTAACGAAGAGAATTATGTCATTCAAAAGTTCGCGCGCCAAGTATTCGGTACTAATAACGTAGATAACTGTTCGCGTTATTGCCAATCACCTGCAACGGACGGATTGTTCCGTACAGTAGGAATGGGTGGCGACGCTGGAACTATTAAAGATATTGCTGAAGCAGGCTTAGTTATTATTGTGGGAGCAAACCCTGCAGAAGGACATCCCGTTCTTGCGACACGTGTAAAGCGTGCGCATAAGCTACACGGCCAAAAGTTAATCGTAGCCGATCTTAGAAAGCATGAAATGGCGGAGCGTGCTGATATCTTCATGACACCTCAACAAGGTACTGATCAAGTATGGCTGATGGCAGTCACGAAATATTTAATTGATCAAGGTTGGCATGATCAGCAATTCATTGAAGAAAATGTGCATCATTTCGATGAATTTACTGATGTCTTGAATCGCTATACACTCGAATATGCAGAAAAAGTAACAGGTATTTCAAAAGAAGTTTTGATTCATACTGCAGAAATGATTCGCGATGCTGATGGTACATGTATCTTATGGGGAATGGGTGTTACACAAAATACAGGTGGTTCTGATACATCCGCCGCAATTTCGAATTTATTGCTGGCAACAGGAAATTACCGTCGTCCAGGTGCAGGCGCATATCCTTTACGTGGACACAATAACGTACAAGGTGCATGTGATATGGGAAGCTTACCTGGTTGGTTGCCTGGCTATCAGCATATTACAGACGATGCAGCACGACAGAAATTTGAACAAGCTTATGGTGTAGAAATAGATAACAAACCTGGTCTAGACAATATTCAAATGCTTCATTCGATTGATGAGGGCGTTATGAAAGGTATGTACATTGTAGGAGAAGATATGGCCCTCGTAGATTCCAATGCGAACTATGTTCACGATGTATTATCCAAACTCGACTTCCTAGTTGTACAAGACATTTTCTTCTCACGTACAGCACAGTATGCAAACGTCATTTTGCCTGCAGTGCCGTCCCTTGAAAAAGATGGTACGTTCACCAATACGGAACGTCGCGTCCAACGACTATATAAAGCATTGCCGAATAAAGGAGACTCCCGTCAGGATTGGTGGATCATCCAAGAAGTTGCGAATCGTTTAGGGGCAAACTGGAATTATACGCATCCAGGCGACATTTTTGCTGAGATGACTAGTTTAAGTCCTATGTTCTCAGGCGCTTCTTACGACATGTTGGAAGATTGGGGCAGTTTCCTTTGGGGCAGTCTACAAGGCGAAAGCACACCACTTCTTTATACGGATGGATTTAATTTCGCAGATAAGAAAGCACGCTTTGCATTATCTGATTGGATTGAACCAGTTAAATTCCCTGAAGAATTTGATCTTCATATTAACAATGGGCGAATGTTGGAACATTTCCATGAAGGGAATATGACGAATAAATCTGAAGGAATCCAAGAGAAGGTTCCTAATATATTTGTGGAAGTTTCTCCTGAACTGGCAAAAGAACGCGGGGTAGTAACAGGTACTTATGTAAGGCTGATCTCACCATATGGAGCTGTAAAATTGCCAGCAGTCGTCACAGATAGGGTGCGGAAAAATGAATTGTTCTTACCGATGAACTCAGTTGATAAGGAATCAGCGATTAACTTCTTAACAGGACCGGCTACAGATGAACGCACAAATACTCCGGCGTACAAGCAGACGAAAGTTCGCATGGAAGTGCTTGAAAAACAAGGCGAGAATCCTCTGCCAAAGAGTAATCACCGCGATAAGAAGCGTCATCCGCAAAATGGCGTGGAAGTACAGCGTAAATGGAATCGACCAGGATACGTCCAATTAACAGATCAATAAACAGTGAGGTGAATGTCAATGGCGGCACCAATTACTTCTATTAAAAGAGAAGAACGATCTGAACTAGAAATTCAGCAGGAAAAATTGGCCGAACTGCAGAAACAGATTGCAGAACAGGAAGAGTCTTTGCAGAAGATCATGGAAATTGCAGGAGAACTGCATAAGATTGGCGCGTTAGACGCATTGCAAGCCATGCTTCATTCGAAAGAAAAAATCACGGGTATCGCTTTAGGGCAAGTTTCAAGGGAGCCAGTTACGAATATGTTAAATAATCTGATGGCGGGAGCTGGAGTATTAACCGCATTAGATCCAGTAACTATTCAGCAACTTTCTAAAAGTATACAAAAGGGAGTATCTGAAGCTGAGCAAGGAAATGAAGAAGGACAGAAAACAGGTGTTCTTCAATTGATGAAATCCATCAATGATCCAGATATTAACCGTGCGTTAACATACGGTATGAACTTCCTAAAAGGAATGGGTAAAGGTTTAGAAAATAAATCAGAGTAAGATTTTTGCGAAATAGGCTAAGTTGCTTCATACTGTAATAGAAGAGTTCATGCGTTCCCTAGCCATTCTGGCTGGGGAACTTATTCATTAAGCAACTTTATATGTAGGAGATGAAAAAATGTCAACCCAAAGTAAAATTACAACACATTTAGTAGAACAATCCGCAGCATTAAAAAATATCGGCAGACTGTTAGTGAAATGCTCCGATAAACCAGGAATTGTATCTGCTGTTTCAACATTTTTGTTGAAACATAAAGCAAATATCGTAGAGTCTAGCCAATATTCAACCGATCCTGAAGGCGGCATGTTCTATCTGCGTATCGAATTCCACTTAGATAATTTATTGGATAAAAAAGAAGAATTTGAAGCAGATTTTAAGAAAATCGCAAATCAGCACGAGCTCGACTACAGCTTTTCCTATGCAGTGGAACTAAAGCGCACCGCTATTTTCGTATCAAAAGAACCTTACTGCTTAATGGAGTTGCTGTGGGAATGGTACAATGGCGATTTGAATACGGACATCGTTGTTGTCATTAGTAATCATGAAGATGCACGCGCTATGGTCGAGTCATATGGAATTCCGTTCCACTACATTCCAGCGAATAAAGATATTCGCAAAGATGTTGAGCGGCAGCAAGTACAGCTGATGGAAGAATACAAAGTAGATGTTTTGGTACTAGCACGATATATGCAAATTCTAACTCCAGAGTTTGTCAGTCACTTCCCGAATCAAATCATCAATATTCACCATTCATTCTTACCAGCATTTATCGGCGCGCGACCTTACGAGAGAGCCTTTGGACGTGGTGTGAAATTAATCGGTGCAACTTCTCACTATGTGACGAATGATTTGGACGAAGGTCCAATCATTGAGCAAGACATCGAGCGTGTAGATCACCGTGATGATATCGTGCAATTGAAGAAGATTGGCCGTACAATTGAGCGACGTGTGCTGGCGCGTGCAGTGAAGTGGCATCTTGAAGATCGAGTGATAGTAGAGAATAATAAAACCATTGTCTTCCAATAAAAGACACGAAACCGCCACTCAAATGAGTGGCGGTTTTTTTAATGTATGGGTGACTTGAAAGTCGCTCCATGCGTTTCCTGTGTATTCATAATGGTCAGGAATGCGGAAGGGTCTATATCGGTAGTGATTTGCTTCAGCTTTGATATCTCTAGCCTAGTCACTACGACATAGATGACATCTTTTTCATTATCTGTATAGCCACCACGACCGTGCAACTTCGTGATGCTACGACCAAGTCGGAGACGAATCGCTTCCCCAAGTTCTTCATATTCATCCGAGATAATAAAGACCGCTTTCGTTTCATCCAGCCCTTGTATGACAATGTCGATCGCTTTAGAAGCGATATAATATGTAATGATTGAATACATAGCTTTTTCTGGTCCAAGAACAAAGCCAGCCCAACCGAAGATGAAGAGGTTGAAGAACATGACGAATTCTCCGACACTGTATGGAATCTTTTTAGTCAGTAGAATTCCAAGAATCTCCGTTCCATCCAACGCACCGCCATTACGTATAATGGTTCCGACACCCGCACCTAGTAATAAACCTCCAAAAACTGTCGCAAGTAAAGAATCGGTAACGAAAGGACCTACATTTTTAAGTGGAAACTCTACAATTGCCAGTAACGCGATCGCATAAGATGAAGAGATAAAGAAGTTTTTCCCGATATGTTTATAGCCAAAAAACAAGAACGGTAAATTCAGAATTAATATTAAAATCCCGAATGGAATACCGGTAATGAAGTTTAATATAAGAGCAATTCCAATAATGCCCCCATCTATTACAGAGTTAGGAATTAAAAATAAGTCTAGTGCTATTGCCGTGACCACAACACCAATCGAAATGAATAAATAGCGTCTGAGTAAATGACCTACTGTTTCTTTTTTATGTTGTTTTCTCATGAAATGCCTCTTTTCCAAAACTGTTACTTTCTATCTTAACGGAATATAAAGAAAGAAAGTAGTGTAAATATTAGGTTTTATATTTTTCTCCAAAGTACGTGATGAATGTTTTACACTTCGTGGACATAAGATAATACATCATAGCCTAATTGGAGGAGATATGTTGGATATTATTCGTCAGTTGCATAATTATCGCAAAGAAGAAAATCAGTTAAAATGGGAAGGTACATTCCTAGAGTATTTAAATTTAATAAAAGAGCGTAAAGAAGTGGCACAAACTGCTCATTCCCGTATTTATGAAATGATAAAAAGTGCAGGTATTGAAAAGAAGGACGGCAAGAAAGTCTATAATTTCTTTGATCAAGAGTTATATGGTTTAGAAGAGTCCATCGAACGATTAGTAGAAGAGTATTTTCATCCGGCAGCAAAGCGTTTAGATGTTAAAAAACGCGTATTGTTACTAATGGGACCTGTCAGTGGTGGTAAATCTACTATCGTTTCGATGTTAAAACGCGGACTCGAAGCCTTTTCACGTACAGACGAAGGGGCGGTATATGCTATCAAAGGATGTCCAATGCATGAGGATCCATTGCATTTGATTCCCGAATCTTTAAGGAAGTCATTCTTTGAAGAATATGGTATACGAATTGAAGGTAGTTTATCGCCTCTGAATCAATTGCGTGTTGACGAAGAATTTGGAGGTAAGATTGAAAATGTGATAGTAGAACGTATCTTATTTTCAGAGGATCGTCGAGTAGGAATTGGAACATTCACACCTTCCGATCCAAAGTCACAGGATATTGCCGATTTGACTGGGAGCATAGACTTCTCGACTATTGCTGAATTTGGTTCCGAATCGGATCCGCGTGCATATCGATTTGATGGGGAATTGAATATAGCAAATCGTGGCATGATGGAATTCCAAGAAATGCTGAAGCTTGATGAAAAGTTTCTTTGGCATTTATTGTCCTTAACCCAGGAAGGGAATTTCAAGGCAGGCCGCTTTGCGCTGATTAGTGCAGATGAACTAATTGTCGCACATACGAATGAGACGGAATATCGTTCATTCATCAGCAATAAAAAGAACGAAGCGCTTCACTCTAGAATGATTGTCATTCCAGTTCCGTACAATCTGAAAGTGAGTGCTGAAGAAAAAATCTATGAAAAAATGATACGTGATAGTGATATAGCTCACGTGCACATCGCACCACATGCGCTGCGCGTAGCTGCTATTTTTTCTGTTCTTACGCGTTTGAAAGCATCGAAGAAACAAGGTATTGATCGTTTGAAAAAGCTACGTTTGTATGATGGTCAGAATGTCGAAGGCTTCAACGATGCAGACGCAGAAGAACTAAAGAACGAATTTATCGATGAAGGTATGGACGGAATTGATCCACGCTACGTCATCAACCGTATTTCTTCTGCTATCATTCGAAAAGAAGTCCCTAGCATTAACGCGCTGGATGTATTGCGTTCATTAAAAGACGGCTTTGATCAGCATGCCTCTATTTCGTCCGAGGATCGTGACACCTATATGAACTATATTTCTATGGCGCGTAAAGAGTATGATGAAATTGCGAAAAAAGAAGTCCAGAAAGCTTTCGTGTATTCCTATGAAGAGTCCGCTAAAACATTGATGGATAATTATTTGGATAACGTCGAAGCATATTGCAATAAAAACAAATTACGCGATCCACTTACAGGTGAAGAAATTAATCCAGATGAAAAGTTGATGCGTTCCCTAGAAGAGCAAATAGGTATTTCGGAGAATGCAAAAAAAGCATTCAGAGAAGAGATTTTAATCCGTATCTCCGCATACGCGAGGAAACACCAGCGCTTTGATTATCGCTCCCACGATCGCTTGCGTGAAGCAATTCAGAAAAAGCTTTTCGCTGATCTAAAGGACGTTGTGAAGATCACTACGACTTCTGCCACACCAGATGAAACGCAGCTGAAGAAAATGAATGAAGTAGTAGCGCGTTTAGTAGATGAACACGGCTACAACTCCGTCTCGGCAAATGAACTGTTGCGGTACGTGGGAAGTTTATTGAATAGATAAGTACGTTTGTAATTCCTACCTATACGATATTGTCAGCCTATGTAATGTGAAACGAGAGACCTCAATTCAAGAGGTCTCTTTTATTTTGTCAATATTCAAATGGCCACCGCATATGATAAGGAAACAAATTGTTCGAGAGATAGGCGGGGATACGAGTGGAAGAAAATCAGAAAAGTCGATTCGTTGTCACTGAAGAAAATTGGTCTCTCCATCGCAAAGGTCACCAGGATCAGCAACGCCATCTGGATAAAATAAACGAAGTATTAAAAAGTAATCTACCTGACTTAATCAGTGAAGAGAACATTATCCTTTCAAACGGAAATGACATGGTGAAAATACCGATTCGCTCATTGGATGAATTTAAAATTAGATACAACCATGATAAGTCCAAGCACGTTGGCCAAGGTAAAGGGGATAGTGCAGTAGGAGATGTCGTAGCACAAGGAGAAAAACAAGCACAACCTGGCGATGGGAAAGAAGCTGGTGATCAGCCAGGCGAAGATATCTATGAAACCGAAGTTTCGATTGAAGAATTAGAAGAGATGTTCTTTAAAGAGCTGGAATTACCAGACTTGGAACAAAAAGAACAGTCTGTCACAACCATTGAAGATATCGATTTCACGGATATTCGTAAAAAAGGTTTAATCGGAAATATTGATAAAAAAAGAACATTATTATCGGCTATTAAACGTAATGCAATGAATGGAAAAGCAGAAGTTGCACCGATTTTGGAAGATGATCTACGATTTAAAACATGGAATCCCGTGGAAAAACCACAATCTAAAGCGGTAGTCATTGCCATGATGGATACTAGTGGTTCAATGGGGAAATTTGAGAAATATATGGCACGTAGTTTCTTTTTTTGGATGACGAAGTTTTTACGGACAAAGTATGAAACTGTAGAAATCGAATTCATTGCGCATCATACAGAAGCGAAGGTAGTGACAGAAGAAAACTTTTTTAATAAAGGAGAAAGTGGCGGTACGAGATGTTCATCTGCCTATAGTAAAGCACTGGAAGTCATCAGGGAGTCTTATCCCCCTGCAAGTTATAATATATACTCCGTGCATTTTTCAGATGGGGAGAATATGACGAGTGATAATAAGAAGTGTCTGGAACACGTGGATGAATTATTAGCAATATCCAATATGTTCGGCTACGCAGAGGTCAATGAACATCGAAGAATGTCCACATTAATGTCTGCGTATAAATCCATTGAACATCCTAAATTTAATTACTATATTTTACAGAAAAACCGTGACGTTTACTATGCACTTAAGAAGTTTTTCGAAAAGCGAACGGAGGGATTACGCTGACCGATCAACAGGCACTATATTATGCAATTGATGAAATCACGGAGATTGCCAGTGGTTTTGGACTTGACTTTTACCCGATGCGCTACGAAATCTGCCCGGCAGATATACTATATACATTTGGCGCTTACGGAATGCCAACACGTTTCACACATTGGAGTTTCGGTAAGCAATTCCATAAGATGAAATTGCAGTATGACATTGGTTTGAGCAAGATCTATGAGTTAGTTATTAATTCAAATCCATGTTATGCATTCTTATTAAATACGAATAGTTTAATTCAAAATAAATTGATCATCGCGCACGTATTAGCACATTGTGATTTTTTTAAGAATAATATCTATTTCTCAAAGACGCGTAAAGACATGGTCGAAAGTATGTCAGCTACAGCGGAACGGATTGCAGACTACGAGGTACGCTATGGTAAGAAACGTGTAGAGACATTTCTTGATGCGGTATTAGCCATTCAAGAACACGTTGACCCTAGTATTATGCGCGACATTATTCCGTCTCCTTCAATTGTGAAACCGCCCCGAAGGTCTGTTTATGAAGATTTATGGGGTCTGGATCAACGAACTATTCCTGGTCAGCAAGCAATTGAGATGCATAAAAAGAATCCGAAAGAACAACAAAAAGATATTTTATTATTTATACTTGAAAATAGTCGCAATCTTACAGAATGGCAAGCAGATATCCTAACCATGTTAAGAGAAGAAATGCTCTATTTCTGGCCACAATTAGAAACGAAAATCATGAATGAAGGCTGGGCATCTTATTGGCATCAAACAATCCTGCGCCAAATGGATTTAACACCATCCGAGACCATCGAATTTGCAAAACTGAACGCAAGTGTACTGCAACCTTCTAAGACCTCGATCAATCCATACTATCTAGGTGTTAAAATGTATGAAGACATTGAAAAGCGCTACGATCTATTGGCTAAAGAAGCTAATGCACGTGGTGAGGAGGCGATGTCAGGACGCGAAAAAATATTTGAAGCACGTGAAATAGAAAATGACACATCATTCATTCGTAATTACTTGACCGATGACCTAATCAAACAAGAAGATTTATACGTTTTCCAAAAGGAGGATAATCAATACAAAGTCTCTGATAAACAGACTGAAGCTGTCCGGAATCAACTAATTGGACAACGGGTGAATGGCGGATTCCCCTATATAGTAGTTGAAGACGGTGATTATATGAGGAATGGCGAGCTCTACCTAGTTCATCGATACGAAGAAACAGAACTGGATCTACCTTATTTA
This sequence comes from Sporosarcina sp. P17b, assembly GCF_002743115.1. Lineage (NCBI taxonomy): Bacteria > Bacillati > Bacillota > Bacilli > Caryophanales > Caryophanaceae > Sporosarcina > Sporosarcina sp. P17b. The sequence goes on from NZ_PDYP01000001.1 coordinate 300,725, forward strand.
GAGCACGTCCTGCCACATATCCATCAACTCTGGGGGCGCATCGTGCACATTGAGACTATACTTGAAAATAAACCTCTTGTTTTTTCATACGATGGTCACAAAGTGTTTAGAAGAAGTAAATAACGGAAAGAGTAAGGCCAATAGCTTATTTTAAGGCTGAAGACAACTCCAGTAATATGGAGATTGCCTTCAGTTTTTTATTTTGCTACTTTTCATTTTGTGCATCTAATGTTATTTTTATAGTATACTAACTCATTAACGTACTAAAGAGTTGAGAAAAGAGGAAAATACATGAAAAAGACCACTCTTGCTTTATTATTCGCTGCATTATTCTTAGTGCTGGCGGGCTGTTCGGGCAAGTCTTCTGAAGAAGATAAATCGACATCGGACACAGGTAAAGAAGGAACAAAAGAAATCATCATCGGTGTTGATGATAAATTTGCACCAATGGGGTTCCGTGATGACAAAAATAATTTAGTCGGTTTCGATATTGACATGGCAACGGCTGCGGCTGAACATATGGGAGCTACGGCGAAGTTCCAACCTATTGACTGGAAAACTAAAGAAACTGAACTTAGTAGTGGACGTATCGATTTGATTTGGAATGGTTATACGATCACTAAAGAAAGAGAAGAAAAAGTATTATTTACGAAGCCTTATTTAGATAATAACCAAGTCGTAGTCACATTAGCTGATTCTGAAGTAAATGCGATTGAAGACTTGGATGGTAAAATTGTGGGCGTGCAGGCATTATCTTCTGCTGGTCCAGCTCTCGAGAGTCATCCAATCCATGAAAAAGTGAAGAATGTCACGGAGTTCTCGGACAATGTTCTGGCATTGACTGATTTAAAAACTGGCCGTCTCGATGCGGTTGTAATTGATGAAGTCGTTATTGATTATTATATGACAACAGAAGAAGGCGTCTTTGCAAAAGTAGAGGGATCATTAGCCGTGGAAGAATACGGTGTGGGTGTGAAAAAAGGCAATGAAGAATTACTTGAAAATCTTCAAAAAGCGTTAGACACTATGAATGAAGATGGTACTGCAGCTGAAATCTCCACAGAATGGTTCGGAGAAGACAAAGTTCTTCGTTGAGATGTAGAATAAGGAATACTAACGGAAGTTGCAGTAGTGACTTCCGTTAGTATTAATATAGTAAGAGAAGTACATAAAACCTTGAATGGTTTTTTGGAGGAATTAACTAATGAGCTATGAATATTTTATGTCCATGCTGATTCCTATGCTGGAAGGAGCTAAAGCGACTGTCTTATTATTCGTAATAGCGATTGTCCTATCTATTCCACTCGGATTCCTGCTGACACTTGCCGTAAGAAGTAGTATTAAACCAATTTCTTATTTGGCGCAGACTTTTATATACGTCATGCGTGGGACCCCTTTGTTATTACAGCTATTGTTCTTTGTTTTTGGTTTACCACTTCTGCCGGTAATTGGTGAGTATTTAGTGTTTGACCGTTTTGTGGCGGCTACACTTGCGTTTATTTTGAACTATTCAGCGTACTTTGCTGAAATATTCCGTGGTGGATTACTCTCCATCGATAAAGGACAATATGAAGCTTCACAAGTACTAGGATTATCGAAATGGCAGACAACGGTGCGTGTGATTTTACCACAGATGTTCCGTGTAACATTGCCACCCATTGCGAATGAATCGGTGTCTTTAGTAAAGGATACAGCCCTTTTATACGCGGTAGCCGTTCCTGAACTGCTCCACTATGCTCAAACAGTCGTCAACAGAGATTTCACCATCATTCCGTTCTTTATTGCGGCGGGTATTTACCTGTTGATTGCTTTTGGGTTAACTGTAGTATTCAAGTATTTAGAGAGAAAGCTGCAATACGAATGAGGAGAGAAAACTATGTCTTTCATTGAAGTACGCAACTTACAGAAATCATTCGGGCCATTGGAAGTATTGAAAGATATATCGTTTGATGTTCAAAAGAATGATGTAATGGCCATTATCGGACCGTCGGGATCTGGAAAAAGTACGATGCTAAGAAGTTTGATTCAGTTAGAGCAAGTAGGTGGCGGCAGTATTGCTGTTGACGGGGATTACTTAGTTAAAGATGGCGTTTATGCAAACCCTTCTGATAGTAAGGTAATCAACTCGAAAATGGGTATGGTTTTTCAACAGTTCAACCTTTTTCCGCATTTAACGGTTAAACAGAACTTGGAGCTTGCACCTAAACTTGTGAAGAAAGAGAAAGCCAAAGATTATGGTGATAGAAGTATCGAGTTACTTGAAAAAGTTGGATTGGCTTCAAAAGCTAACGAACTACCTTCTAGACTTTCAGGTGGCCAGAAACAGCGCGTTGCGATTGCGAGGGCGTTAATGATGGATCCCGATATATTATTATTCGATGAACCGACATCCGCACTGGATCCTCAATTGACGAAAGAAGTACTAGAGGTTATGAAAAATCTAGCAGAAGAACATATGACCATGATTGTGGTGACGCATGAAATGGAATTTGCAAGCAATGTCGCGAATCATGTGATCTTCATGGACGATGGAAGGATCATTGAATCAGGTACTCCCGATGAAGTCATCAAATCCCCAAAAGAACTTCGTACGAAACTATTTTTGAATCATGAATTAAGTGAATAACAAAAAGTCATGCGATTAAAATAACCGCATGACTTTTTTATGTCTAATTTATTATTTCTCTTGGAATTATTGTAGTATATGAAAAATTTGGATGGATCGTTCATAAACTTATGTGAATTCACACAAAATATTGAATAATCCATTGACGAATAACGTAGTAAAGGGTACGATTACGTATAATTATTACCTTTTCTGAATATATCGAAAAAGTGATAGATCATAGTATAGGGGGATTTAAATGAAGAAACGTTGGATGACTTATGCAGCAGCACTATTCAGTATTGTGCTCATTTTGGCTGCATGTGGTGGAAAAGAGGAGTCATCTGATTCAGCAGCAGATGATAAAAATGATGACAAAGCAAGTACTGAAGAAAAATACACAATTGGTGTTACACAAATTGTAGAACACCCATCTTTGGATGCTGCATTTGAGGGGTTCCAAAAAGCAATTGAAGATGCAGGATTGAATGTCGAGTATGACAAACAAAATGCACAAAATGATAATAGTTCCAACTCAACGATTGCAAATAACTTAGCGGGTGCAGGAGTGGACTTGATTTTTGCTAACTCTACACCAAGTGCTCAAGCAGCAGCTAGCGCGACTCAAGATATTCCGATCATCTTCACATCTGTAACTGATGCAGTAGCTGCAGAACTTGTTGCATCTAATGGAGAACCCGGTGGTAATGTTACGGGTACAACGGATAATCATCCGGATGCAATTCCAAACACAATGAAATTCTTGAAAGAAAATTTAAGTGCAAAAAAAGTAGGAATGATCTTCAACTCAGGAGAACAAAATTCCCGTTTGCAAGTGGACCACGTGAAAGAAATTCTTAAAGATATGGATATGGAAGTTGTAGAAGCATCTGTTGCAACTTCAGCAGACGTAAAACAAGCAGCTGAATCTTTGATTGGTTCAGTAGACTCGTTTTATATCATTACGGATAACACCGTGGTATCAGCTCTTGAATCAGTTATTTCTGTTGCGAATGACAATAAGATTCCAATGATGGTTGGTGAATTCGATTCAGTGAAACGTGGCGGGCTTGGAGCGTACGGCTTTGAATACTATGATATTGGTTATGAAGCTGGTGAAATGGCAGTTAAGATTCTAAAGGGAGAAGAAACTCCTGATTCAATGCCTGTCCAGTTACCCCAAAATTTGAAATTGGTAATGAATGAAGAAACAGCAAATGCAATCGGCTTGAAGATTCAAGAAGATTGGAATGCAGAAGTTGTAGAATAAATTCAACTAGGAGATGATCTTGCATGTTTTCAGCTGTATTTGGCTCAGTTGAGCAGGGTATCATCTATGCGATCATGGCACTCGGAGTGTATCTAACATTTCGGGTGCTTGATTTTCCAGATTTAACAGTGGACGGAAGTTTTGTAACAGGTGCAGCAGTAGCAGCTACGATGATCGTTTTTGACTATCATCCACTTGTTGCAACACTTACCGCGATTGTGGTCGGCTTTTTTGCTGGATGTATAACCGGTTTATTACATACCAAAGGAAAAATTAATCCACTTTTATCCGGAATTCTCATGATGATAGCTCTTTACTCGATAAACCTTCGGATAATGGGACTGACTACCGAAAATTCAGTAGGCCGCCCAAATATTCCGCTTTTAAATTCAGAAACGATTTTTAGCAAGTTCCAAGTTTTCTGGAGTGGTCTTGGAGTTGATGAAGCAATCAACGGCTTCTTGGCGGGACTTGGTATTGAACATTTACCTTCAACTTGGGGAACATTGATTTTGATGATTTTAGTTGTGATTATTATTAAGTTTATTGCGGACTGGTTCTTGCAAACCGAAGTTGGTTTGGCAATCCGTGCGACGGGCGACAACAAAAAGATGATTCGCAGTTTCTCTGCAAATACTGATACACTCGTTATTCTCGGATTAGGAATTTCTAACGCATTAGTAGCTTTCTCGGGTTCATTGATTGCACAATACGGGAAATTTGCCGATAACGGAATGGGAATTGGTATGATTATCATCGGATTGGCATCTGTTATTATCGGTGAGGCAATCTTCGGAACAAAAACCATCTTCCGTACAACGTTAGCGGTAGTGATCGGTGCCGTGATTTACCGTATTGTACTAGGATTATCACTGCGTGTGAAAATTCTAGATTCTGGTGATATGAAATTGATCACAGCCGTTATCGTAATTGCCGCATTGATTATTCCACAAGTTCTTGAGAAAAGACGGGAAAAGAAGCGTAAAGCGAAAAGGCAAGCTGAACGGATAGCGAAGAAATCGTTACGAGGAGGTCATAGCGTTGTTGAAACTGGATCACATCAATAAAGTGTTTAATGAGTCGACTCCGGATGAAAAAGTAGCGCTGGACCAGATTAATCTGCATCTAAAGCCTGGTGATTTCGTTACAGTAATAGGCAGTAACGGTGCGGGCAAGTCAACGATGATGAATATGATCTCAGGTGCACTATCACCGGATTTCGGTTCTATTTATATCGATAATAAAGATGTTACACGTTTGGCGGAATATAAACGTTCCAAAATGATTGGACGAGTATTCCAAGATCCAATGTCAGGTACAGCACCTACTATGACGATCGAAGAAAATCTGGCAATGGCCTATTCACGTAATAGACGGCGTTCTTTGCATCGAGGAGTGGATAAGAAACGGAAGGATTTATTCCGGACGTCCCTGGAGACGTTGCACTTGAATCTTGAAGATCGAATGACGGCTAATGTAGGATTGCTGTCAGGCGGTGAGCGTCAAGCGTTGTCTTTGCTTATGGCGACCTTCACGCAACCATCTATTCTCTTACTCGACGAGCACACGGCTGCACTCGATCCATCGCGTGCGGAGCTTATTACGGACTTAACGAAGAGATTGGTTGAGAAAGATCAACTAACGACTTTGATGGTAACACATAATATGCAGCAGGCGCTTGACCTTGGAAATCGTTTGATTATGATGGATAAGGGACAGATCATCCTAGAAGTGGAAGAAGAACAGAAGAAGCACTTAACGATTGCAAAATTGATGGATGAATTTCAGCGCATACGTGGAGAACAACTTACTAGTGATGCTGCACTACTTTCTGTATAAAAGAAAGCCCCTGTTTCCGGTTTGGAAACAGGGGCCATTTTTGTATTAGGCAAGCTGTGCAATATGTTTCTTGATTTCATATACCCAATCAAACGGATCTTTTTCTTTACCGGTTTGGATATTCGTTAATGTGTTATATAGTCGAGTGGAAAGTTCACCCGTTTCACCGTTACCGATGATCATTTTATAACCGTCCCAATTCAGTTCACCGACAGGCGAAATAACAGCAGCTGTACCTGTACCGAAGACTTCTTCTAGTTCACCGCTTTCGTAAGCAGATCGGATTTCATCCATCGAGATTTTGCGCTCTGCTACGGGTACATCCCAGTGTCGTAGCAATTGCAAGATTGATTTTCGTGTAATGCCCTCGAGGATGCTGCCGTTGATTGCGGGTGTTACAACTTCACCATTTATTTTGAAGAAGATATTCATGCTTCCTACTTCTTCAACGTATTTACGCTCTGTGCTATCGAGCCATAAAACTTGTGAGTAACCTTGTTTATCTGCTGTCTCCTGCGCCTTTAAAGCGGATGCATAATTACCTGCTGTTTTGGCGCTGCCAGTTCCACCTTTTGAAGCTCGCACGAATTCATTTTCCACAAGGATTTTGACTGGGTGAATTCCTTCTTTGTAGTAAGAACCAACAGGAGACAAAATCATGTAAAATTGATATTTCTTTGCTGGTGCTACGCCTAGGAAAGCTTCAGTTGCAATGACGAATGGACGGATGTACAAAGACGTTCCTTCTAGTGTAGGAATCCAATCCTGCTCGATTTGCAATAACTGATTAAGGGCGTATAATGCGTTTTCTTCATCGATCCGCGGCATGCATAAACGGTCAAGTGAGTAATTCAAGCGCTTAAAGTTTTGATCAGGACGGAATAAACGAATAGTTCCTTCCTTGGAACGATATGCTTTCATTCCTTCAAAAACCGTTTGTCCGTAATGCAGCACGATTGCAGCAGGATCAAGTGCTAATGGAGCGTAAGGAGTAATGCGATGATTATGCCAACCTTTGCCTTCCTCATAGTCTATAATAAGCATGTGGTCCGTAAATGTCTTACCGAAAACTAAGGTGCTAGGGTCTGGCTTTTCTTTTTTATTTTGTGCAAGTTGAATTTGCATTGGTAATCTTGTCATAATCATCAAATCTCCTTAAGATGTAGAATATTCCGAATATTTAAGTCCGAATAATGTAATTATACTGCTTTTTCAAGAAAAATAAAGTAAAAAGTTTGACGAATAGTAAAACAATTTAAGAAAGGAACATGATCTTATGAAAAAAGTATTGATTATCGGCTCTGGAATCGTCGGTATTTCTGCTGCGTATCACTTATCTGGTCGACAAGCAGAAGTTGTATTGATCGATAGACAAGAGCCAGGACAGGCGACGAAAGCCGCGGCAGGAATTATTTGTCCTTGGGCATCCCAGCGGCGAAATAAAGCATGGTATGCATTGGCATCAGCTGGTGCTGCGTATTATCCTGAATTCATTCGTTCATTGGAAAACCATGGTGAGACCGATACAGGGTATAAGAAAGTAGGGGCTTTGGCGATTCACACAGATATAAAGCGTTTAGAGAAGAAAGTCGAATTACTGAATAAAAGAAAAGAACTCTCCCCCGAGATTGGTGATGTGGAATTACTAGACGCAGAGCAGACAGCAAATTATTTTCCCGTTCTGTCTAGAGAGTATTCAGCAGTTCGTATTTCAGGCGCAGCCAAAGTAGAAGGGGATAAACTTCGCGATGCATTGGAACGTATTTCAGTCAAACATGGTGTACAAAGTATAAAAGGCTCCGCCACACCTTATATAAAAGAAGGGAAAGTCTGTGGTGTCAGAGTGAATGGAGAAATTATAGAAGGCGATCAAATCATCTTGGCAGCAGGTGCATGGGCAAGTGAATTTATAAAACCTTTAGGCAAGAATTTACAAGTAGCTGGACAGAAAGCGCAAATCCTTCATTTACAATCCAATCAAAACATGTCCGGCGAATGGCCAGTCATTATGCCACCAAACACTCAGTACCTTGTACCATTTCAAGACGGAAAATTCATAGCAGGTGCGACACACGAAGATACAGACGACTTTAATATACAGCAGACAGCTGGCGGTATACTTGAAGTGTTAACGAATATTTTACCCATTGCACCTGCACTAGGCGAAGCAGAATTAACTGAAGTCCGAGTAGGTATCCGTCCGCATACACCGAATTTTATGCCGGTGATTGGCCAACTGCCAGACCACCCACAAATTTGGATTGCTAATGGTCTTGGATCATCTGGATTAACAGTCGGCCCACTTCTTGGCAAGCTTTTATCCCAGCTAGTACTAAATCAAGAAACAGGATGGGATTTAGAAAGCTACTCCATCAACCAAATAATTTCCGAAGATCATTGAATAAAGTGCGTATAATGACTATTATGAATATATAGCGATTGATCGGTCAGGGGGAAGATTCTTATGAGAAGATATGTTTCATATTCGGAGGAAGTAAAAGAAGCGATGAAATACGGCAAGCCGTTAGTCGCATTGGAATCCACAATAATTACGTATGGTATGCCATATCCGGAAAATGTAAAAGCTGCACGTGAAGTTCAGCAGATTGTGCGTGATCACGGAGCGGTTCCGGCAACTATTGCCATTATGGACGGGAAAATAAAAATAGGGCTAACCGATGAAGAACTGGAACGTTTCGGTGATAGCAAAGGTGTAGTTAAAGCGTCCAGACGCGATATTAGTTATTTGATTGCGACTAAAAAGCCGGGGGCAACAACGGTTGCTGCATCAATGTTTTTTGCGGACTTGGCGCGAATCCGCGTGTTCACGACGGGAGCAATTGGTGGCGTGCATAGAAACGTAGAACAAACGATGGATATATCTGCTGATCTAGAAGAATTCGCACGTACCAGTGTTGCGGTTGTTTGTTCTGGAGCAAAATCCATTTTGGATCTTGGCAAGACACTTGAATACTTGGAAACGAAAGGTGTACCTGTGATGGGATATCAAACGGATATTTTCCCTGCATTCTATACAAGAAGCAGTGCACATCATGTAGACTATCGAGTGGATGAAATCGATATGATGGCAGAGATGTTACGTGTTAAATGGAATCTAGGCTTGGAAGGAAGTGCGATTATCGCCAATCCTATTCCTGAAGAATATGCGATGGATCAAGAGTATATGGATGGATTGGTTTCAGATGCGCTTAAAGAAGCTGGAGAATTGGGCATTAGCGGGAAAAATCTCACACCACATATGTTAAAAAGAGTTCAGGAAATGACAGGCGGTAAAAGCCTCGAAGCCAATATCGCGTTGGTGAAGTCAAACGCAGAACTAGCTGCAAAATTGGCAGTGAGTTTTAACGGTAATTAATAGGGATAGGTTGTGTAGCATTGAAAGTAGTATCTTGGAACGTGAATGGTATTAGAGCATGTGTGAAAAAAGGATTCAGTGACTTTTTTGAACATGCACAAGCAGATATATTTTGTGTCCAGGAGATCAAATGCCAAGAAGGACAAATCGATCTTTCTTTCGATGGCTATGAATCTTACTGGAACTATGCAGAGAAAAAAGGATATTCCGGTACAGCGGTGTTTACGAAAAAAACGCCTCTATCTGTACGCTATGGATTGAATGATCTAGATCACGAAGCAGAAGGACGAGTGCTGACGCTAGAATTTGAAGAGTTCTTTCTCGTCAATTGTTATACACCTAATTCGCAACGGGACTTGGCACGATTATCATTTCGATTGGCATGGGAAGATGAATTACTCGAGCATTTACAGTCGCTTGATGCCATCAAGCCAGTCATCTATTGCGGAGATTTAAACGTAGCGCATGAAGAAATTGATATTCGTAACGTGAAATCAAACATTGGTAATTCAGGGTTCACGAATGAAGAACGTGGAAAAATGACACGGCTATTAGATACGGGATTCATTGATACATTTCGCTTTATGAATCCGGATCTCGAAGGAAGTTATACGTGGTGGTCTTATATGCGCGACGTACGTGCACGAAATATCGGCTGGCGGATTGATTATATTATCATTTCAGAACGCCTTCAGTCAGCTTTAGAAGCGACAGCCATTCATTCAGAAATCATGGGCAGTGATCATTGTCCAATTTCTGCAGAGTTAGAAATATACTAATTAGAGCCAGTGCATCTGAAATTAACCTGTTTAGTTGGAGGATACTGAAGCTGTAAAATAAAAATCGCAACACAAGTCAAACTTGTGTTGCGATTTTTTGATTAAATCAATTCTAGTTGCTTGGAAAAAATTAAATGAAAAGAGTGTCATATGATTTTATCCTCGGAGTAGACAGCGATAAGTAAGACAGCTACATCTTCTCCGATGTTTTTTACAAAGTGAGGCACACTAGCATTCCAACTGAATGAATCGCCTTCTTTTGCAATGACAGAATCTTCGCCTTGTTCAGCAAGGACCGTGCCTTTAAGTACGACATGGCTTTCTTCACCTTCGTGGGCAATCGCTTGACCAGTCGATGTACCGGGGGGTAATTCAACGTGCATCATGCGAAGGCCGCTTTGAGTAGAAATATGTTCAATTTTTATGCCGTTAAACGTTGTATATACCCGATCGGCTTTCCTAATGACTTTCATATGCTTCTTTTTTTCTAGCAGCAAATAGGGTAGAGGAACGTCCAGGAAGCTGGCGATTTCTTGCAACGTATTTAGGGAGGGGGATGCGTTATCGTTTTCGATGTTGCTTATGAACCCTTTTGAGAGTCCAATTTGTTCGCTCATCTGGGCAATTGTTATTTTCTTTCTCTTCCGTATATCTCGTATTTTCGAGCCGATTTTCACTCTAATCCCTCCAAGAATATTGTTGTTTGACTATATGATAACACACATAAATTGACGCGAACTTTCGCATGATGTTATCCTATAGAGAATTAATATTCACCTAGTGATACTTATTATTGGATTATATACTAATAATAAAACTATTGATGTTTTTCACGAACATATATGCAGTTTTAAAAAGTAAAATAATCCTAGGAATATAGTAATATTTGAGAAAGGAGGAGAAGTTTATTAGTCAGATATTTAGCTATGCGGATTGAAAGAGCTGTTAAAATATTTGAACATTCCATTGGGACTCTAGCTATGTTTTGGTTTCTTAGGTTCTGTAAACTGTAATTTCTACTGGAAATCAATTGAAAGCGAAGGTTAATTATTTTTACAAACAGTGTTCACCTATATAGAAATAATAATCTTTTGGTACATAAAATTTGGGATGATGACACAACGGATTTTTATGCGCTTCGAAGCCCGGAACACAATGACTTTGGAATGAATAATGCATTGATTTTCTTAATACACAGAGTATATTTTCTTCTTATCCACTAACAGGAAACGATCTGTTTGTTATAAGTCTAAGAAGATCATTAGAATAGCAGCTTATTTATGATCGTAGGATACGCTAAGCCTCATTGGGATATGGATGACAGAGCTACAAAGGCATTAGTAAGCTCAATTGAAGATTATCAGGTGGTCACATTTCTAATGGGAATTATATTGATGTGAACACGTTGTGAAATAATGTAACTGAATTAAGTAATAAAATTTAGGAGGAAATGAAGATGAAGAAATTAGAGATAAGCATATTTTTATTAAGAATAATGTTAGGGATTAGTTTTTTTTACATGGGTTCGTTAAATTTCAAGATGGAATAGGAAATACGGCAGGATGGTTTGATAGTATAGGAATTCCAGGGTTTTTAGCATACTTTGTAGGAGCTGTGGAACTAATAGGTGGAATGGCACTCATTTTAGGCGTAGGGACGAGAGTTGTTTCTGCATTGCTAGCTATAATCATGGTTGGTGCAATTCTAAAGGTTAAACTTACCGCTGGATTCTTAGGCACGGGGGAAAAGGTTGGCTATGAACTAGATCTTGTGCTTTTAGTAATCGCCATATTTTTAACCATAAATGGAAGTAAGATTTGGGCAGTTGATCAAGCTATATTTAATAGAAAAAAGAAAAATTCATATCACGAACAGTAAGAAACAATACTAGATAGAAGAGAGGCTGATTGCAAAAATGAAAAACTTTCATCAAAGTCCTAATATATTTGTTGGACAGGTTAATATAAATGTAACAAATCTTAATTCATCGCTTGAATTTTACCAAAAGGTTATAGGATTTCAAATATTGGAGCAAACAGATCGAAAAGCCGTTTTAACAGCGGATGGTAAAATAGGATTATTAACAATTGAACAACCGGTTGATGTACTACCAAAGGAAAAAGGGAAAACCGGTTTATTTCACTTTGCACTTTTATTACCAACACGGGCTGACTTATCTGTCTTTTTACGCCATTTATCTGAGACAGGCTTTCGATTCGCAGCATCAGATCATCTTGTAAGTGAAGCTCTATACATTACAGATCCAGACGGAAATGGCATTGAAGTGTATATAGATCGGCCAGCTATCGAATGGACCTGGTCTAATGGGGAAGTCAAGATGGTTTCTGACCCATTAGATGTAGAAAGTCTATTAGCAGTAAGTGATATGGATTGGGATGGGTTGCCTGCTGACACGGTTATGGGGCATGTTCATATGCATGTGGCCGATCTTCAGAAAGCAGAGGAGTTTTACACGAAGGGACTTGGTTTTACAGTTGTGAGTCATTATCCTCAAGCTGTTTTCATTTCAACCGGTGACTATCATCATCATATCGCCTTGAATACATGGCAAGGAGTAGGTGCTTCGAAGCCACGAGAAAATAGCGTCGGTATAAATTGGTATACTCTTACTTTTCCAAATGAAGAAGCAATAGCAAAGGTTATTGAACAATTACAGTATCTAGGCGCTTCGTATGTAGTTGAAGATGGATTGTTTGTCATAGAAGATCCATCAGGAAATAAAATTCAATTAACCGTGTAAATTCGTTCCAGTTATTCTTTCTAAAACGGTGTAATAGCTGAAGTTCCACTAATTTCATGTACATATTTCGTGGTTCTGTTCTATTGACATAGTCACCATTCCTGATCGATATAAGCACTTTTCCATGCTAACGAATTGCTTCATAAGTATCACGTGCACTCAACATGATAAAGTATGAATCTGCTCCAATATGTACCTTGTTAATCTGTAGGATTTGCCATAATAAAATACACGAAAAGTTAGATATCACTCTAGCTTGTAGAGTGCACATTATTATTGGATCATCTATTTATGAGTTAACATAATTTATTAATGAGTTTTAGTTATACATTGGCAGTGCAAAAACAGCAAACAACTGCCTGTTATTTGGATTGCTAACAAGCTATTTAAAACTGCTGGCTTTTTATACTCTAGGTTTATACACTGGTTAAACGAAGAACCCCAATTCGTATGAATTGGGGTTCTTCGTTTAATTATTGAAATGCGTTTTTATAATAGTGAACTAAAGAGCGTAACCCCAAATGTATTCTCACTTTTTTATGATGCATTCTGTTTTGGTTCAAGCGAAATATAACGTTTCTTACCTGCGTACATACCACTGATAAATAGTATAGTTGCAACAACTATGAAGGTATAAAGTGGTGCCGTCCATGAACCTGTAAAGTCATGAAGCATACCAAACAGTACAGGACCTACGGACGCGAGTAAGTATCCGATCGACTGCGCCATTCCGGAAATTGAAGCCGCTTGGTCTGGTGTGTTGGTACGTAAAGTGAAGAACATCATAGCGAGTCCAAATGCCGAACCGCCTCCAAGACCAATGAAAATCATCCAAAGTGCAGTCAGGCTTTCGCTTCCGAACTGTACACCACCGTAGCCAATTAAATAACAAGCGAAAACAGCTACGACAAGGATACGTTGATCACGTACTTTATCAGCAACCACCGGTATGATAAACATCATAGGCAATTGTGCGAGCTGGACAAGCGCTAACATCCATCCAGCAGCATCAGCGGTCATACCATTCGTTTGCAACACAACGGGAATCCATGATGCTGTCGTATAAAATAAGAACGACTGCAGTCCCATGAAAATCGTGATGCTCCAAGCTAGTGGTGAGCGCCAAATAGGAAGAGCTGGTTTCGACTTTGTGTTTTTCTGAACTGTTTTGATGACTTCTTTCTTTTTTCGAATTTGTGGAATCCATACTATAATCGCTAGTAATGTAATGACTCCCCAAATCCCAAGTGCGCCTTGCCAACCATACACTGTTTCATTGGCAATGGGAGAAGCGATACCAGAAGCAAGTGTTGCAGATATACTCATAGACACGGAGTACAATCCCGTCATCAATCCGATATGTAAAGGGAAGCTCAGTTTAAGAAGACTTGGCAATAGGACGTTTGCAAATGCGATTCCTACTCCAATTAAAAATGTACCGATTAGTAGCAATGTGCTAGTACCGACCGAACGCATGATGATCCCTAGTAATAAAATAATCATTGCATAGAAAAGCGTTCTAGACATGCCAAATCGTTTTGCAATCCTTGGTGTAAAAGGTGATACAATAGCAAATGCCAGTAGCGGTATGGTTGTTAGAAATCCTGCTAACGAGTTAGAAATTTGCAGTTGATCACGAATGTTACTGATAATAGGCCCTACAGATGTTAGTGGGGAACGGATAGTAGCGGCTAAAAATAAAATACCTGCTAATAATACCCACTGACTCTTAGGGAAATGTAAATGTTTACTTGGTCGTTCTTTTTCCATTGTGAAGCCTCCTGTATTCCTTGAAGATTGTTCTGAGAAGTATGTAGTCGTAGCAGCAGAAAAGAGATTCCTTTGTGGAGTACTTACTCATAGTCTTTGTAAATGTTATCACACCGATGCTGATTTTATTAGGAATTGGTGTTGTTTTACAAATAAAGTTTACTTTTAATGTTAAGGCATTAGGCAATATTCTGACATATTGTTTGATACCTGCCGCCGTATTCATGAACTTATATCATACCGTTATTGATGTAGAAATCTTACTTGACGTATTAATGTTTGTTGTATTATTCACGACCACTTTAATAATTACTGGTCATTTATTCAGTAAAATATTGCGTCTAAATCGCCAGCAAACCGCCGTAATGAAGAATAGTATCGTGCTAATCAACTCAGGAAACTATGGATTACCTGTCAGTCAGCTAGTCTTTCATGCGAATCCGCTTGGTGTATCGATTCAGATCGTTTTGATCGTCTATCAGAACTTACTGACGTATTCATATGGATTGTATAATCTCGTATCTTCCACGCAGTCGGGAAGAGACATTGCAAAACAGTTTCTTCGCATGCCGATTATCCATGCTTTGTGGCTAGGTGCTTTGCTTAACTTGGCCGATATCCAGTTGCCGCAGTTTATCGAGCTACCGATCGGTCATTTATCGGATGCTTTTATCGCCATCGCACTCATCACACTTGGCGCACAGTTAGCACAGATTAAAGTGAAGACACTTTGGAATCGTTTGATCTACCTTAGCGCTATCGGCCGACTCATCATCTCCCCAGCCGTTGCGTTGCTGTTGATCTTACTGTTAAAAATAGACGGGGTCACAGCTCAGTCACTGTGGATCGCCAGTTCGTTTCCAACATCGAGAAATAGCTCAACACTAGCATTGGAATACGACGTAGAGTCCGAGCTAGCAGCCCAAATCGTCCTATTCAACACCGTAGCCAGCAGCTTCACAGTAGGCGTAGTAATTTATCTATCATCTATTTTGTTTTAATCAACGTATGAGAGAATGGTCATTGTATTTGGGTGGGGATTGGTACTTCGGAGGGGACGCTTTCCGGAGGGCGGGCGGTGAACCACACCCCTTCGCTTCGCTCGCTGGGTGTTTCACCTGTCCCGCTGACCCTCTCGGAGTCGCCCCTCCTACGCACCAATCCCTTGCAGTGTGAGTGGAAGATAATTTTTGTTGCTCAGTAAAGTAAATGTTGTAATACATATTTGAACTTCAGTACTTAATTAAAATAAGTAAAGACAAAACAATAATTCACACACCATCGACAGTAAGTGTTCTTGGTCCTTCCATCCCCTTGTACTCACTATTAACTCACTTTGCAAATAACGTTTATTCCAAATAAATCCAACTTCTTGTCAAGAATATGTCCACATGCTTGTGAGGTGAAAGCTAGCAAGCAAATCGTCAAATATTCGTATTGAAAAAATGTCGAATCGTGCTATACTGTTAGCATTCAGTTAAATAAGACTCATATAATCACGGGGATATGGCCCGTAAGTTTCTACCGGTCTACCGAAAATAGACCGCCTATGGGGAGAATGAAAAGCAGCTTTCTTTGTCGTTCGACAAGAAATTGCTTTTTCATTTTTAAAAGCGTACATGCCGCTCTCTCATAGTTGTTATATGGGAGTATGGCATATACGCTTTTTTTATTCGGAAAAATGAAGGGAGCATAACAGCGTGGAGTTGCTAAAAAACAAGATTCGACAAGAAGGTAAAGTATTATCAGAAGAGGTATTGAAAGTGGATTCGTTTTTGAATCATCAAATCGATCCATTATTGATGCAGGAAATCGGGAAAGAGTTTGTAAGCCGATTTAGCGATCAAAACATCACAAAAATCATCACGATTGAATCTTCAGGTATTGCTCCAGCGACGATGGCAGGAATGATATTAGGCGTTCCGGTAGTATTTGCCAGAAAACGTAAATCTCTTACATTGACGGATCACCTCTACTCCGCGGAAGTGTATTCTTTCACGAAGAAGGAATCGAATGATATTTCAGTTTCGAAAGATTTTATATCAAGTGAAGATACGGTATTGCTAATTGACGATTTCCTTGCAAACGGACAAGCCGCGCTTGGATTAATAGATATCGCAAAACAGGCAGATGCAACGATCGCAGGTGTTGGAATTGTCATTGAAAAATGCTTCCAACCGGGTGGAGATTTAATCCGAAAAGAAGGCGTGCGTTTAGAGTCGTTGGCTGAGCTTCAGTCATTACAAAATGGTCAAGTCCAGTTTGTTGGGGAGGAAACGGAACGATGAAAACTACGCTGCTAGGTTTTCAGCATTTACTAGCTATGTATGCAGGCGCAGTATTGGTTCCACTCATTGTCGGAAATGCGATTGGTTTAACTCCGACACAATTGACGTATCTAGTTTCAATTGACATTCTAATGTGCGGGATCGCGACAATATTACAGATTTCACGTAATAAATATTTCGGTATCGGTCTACCTGTAGTTCTTGGTTGTACGTTCACAGCAGTAGGTCCGATGATTTTGATAGGTAATGATTACGGTATTTCAGCTATTTACGGTGCAGTCATTGCATCGGGTGCAATTATTTTCTTCATCAGTCGTTTCTTTGGAAGTCTTGTGAAGTTCTTCCCTCCAATCGTCACGGGTTCTGTTGTGACAATCATTGGCCTTACGCTAATTCCGGTCGCTATCACGAATATGGGTGGCGGACAAGGGGTTGAAGATTTTGGCTCAATGATCAATATTGGTTTATCATTTGGAACATTATTGTTCATTATTTTGATGTTCCGCTTCACTACAGGATTCTTACAATCTATAGCCATTCTAATGGGATTGGTTGTAGGTACAGTGGCTGCTGTAATGCTTGGTATGGTAGACTTTTCAAATGTCCAAGAAGCATCGTACGTTCATATTGTTACACCATTCTTTTTAGCGACACCTACTTTCCACTTGTTGCCGATTGTGATCATGACTTTGGTTGCGATGGTTTCACTTGTAGAATCAACGGGGGTATACTTCGCGCTTGGTGACATTTGTGAGCAAGAAATCGATCAGAAGATGTTAGAAAAAGGATATCGTGCAGAAGGATTGGCTTCTGTTATAGGCGGTATCTTTAACGCATTTCCATACACGACATTTTCTCAAAATGTTGGCTTAATGCAGTTATCAGGTGTGAAATCACGTCGAGTAGTATTCGTTACTGCAATTATGTTGATTTCCTTAGGCTTCTTGCCGAAAGTAGCAGCTTTAGCAACGATCATTCCACCAGCCGTTCTTGGTGGAGCAATGGTAGCAATGTTCGGAATGGTTGTTTCACAAGGTATTAAAATGTTAATTCCTGTTATCTCAAAAACTCAGGATAATGCAATGATCGTTGCATGTTCAGTCGGACTCGGTCTAGGAGTTGCAGCAGTGCCTGACCTATTCCAACAACTGCCTAAAAACGTGCAAATCTTAACGAATAATGGAATTGTGCTAGGAAGTATCATGGCTATATTCTTGAATATCATTTTTAATATGATTCCTTCAAAGAAAAAACAAATGGCTAAACTGGTAAATGAAGCAAAAGCTATGCCGCTTAGCATAAAAGAAGGACCTTCTTCGGTCTTAGTAAGTACAGCGGATCATAAATAAGAAAAGAGCGACTGCCAAAATGCAGTTGCTCTTTTTGTATTTCACAGTCGATGCTGTTCATATTGATGTTGTTTTGTTATGTTTACTAATTTCTTTAGTATATGTGGATCTATTTGCGTGTCATAAGCTGTTAATGATTCACGAAGTTGTGCTTGTGTTCTGGAACCTATCAAAGCCGACGCGACAGCAGGCTCTTTAAGGACGAAAGCAAGAGCGTACGCCTGTAAGTCGTTTGTTTCCTTTGAAAGAGCTTGAACTGTCTGCTGCAGCTCGGATTGTGGATAGGATACGAAACCATTTGCTTTCTTGACGCGCACCATACTTTCATGTGTGAGCAAGCCTTTTGCTAGCGTCCCTCTAGTGACAACCGATGCCCCTTTTTCTACAATCATAGAAAAGTATTCTTCAGGACGTCGATCTAGCAAGTTATACTGCATCATGACAGAAACGGCGTTGCTAGTACTCAGAAAACGGTCAATTACAGTAGGTCGAATACTTGAGATGCCGTATTCACGTATGATGCCTTCTTTTTTTAATGTTTCAAATGCCTCGATTGTTTCTTCAGCATCATCTTCCATCGTCCCGCCGTGAAGTTGATACAAGTCGATATAATCGAGTTGTAAACGTCGTAAACTTTGTTTAACAGCGTCCATGATATGTGCTTTTGAAGGATCCCAAGTCCAAGACTCTTCTCCTGAAACCCACTTGTTACCGGCTTTCGTCGCGATGATCAAATCTTGACGTTTTTCTTTCAACACTTTTCCTACGAGTTCTTCATTTGTTCCTTTATCATAAAGATCTGCTGTATCGAAGTAGTTGATGCCGTGATTTACTGCTTCATCGAGTACAGAACGAGCCGCTTCGAGTTCAGTTGGTAATGACATACAGCCCAATCCGAGTTCAGAAACTAATAAATTACTAGAACCAATTGTACGCTTCTTCATGTGCCTCACTCCTTTCGTTTCATGGTACAATGAATGCGGGATATAAAACCAATGGAAAGGGTTGAGTGCTGCATGAAGTTTGAAGAAAGAACCCTCTCAACAGAGCACATCTTTACAGGTAAAATCATTTCGGTGCAAGTAGACGAAGTAGAATTGCCTGATGGAAAAATAGCGAAAAGAGAATTAGTAAAACATCCAGGTGCCGTGGCGGTTATCGCCTTAACTGAAGATAAAAAAATCGTGTTAGTTGAACAGTACAGAAAGCCTTTGGAACGAACGATGCTAGAAATACCTGCTGGCAAGATTGAGCTTGGTGAAGAACCTAAATTGACGGCAATTCGTGAGCTTGAGGAAGAGACCGGGTACCGTGCGAATTCATTCGAATATTTGCAGACTTTTTCCACTTCACCTGGCTTCGCGGATGAAATCATTCACTTATATGTAGCTAAAGAGCTCGAGAAAGTGGAACAGCCTGCTGTAGGGGATGAAGATGAATTCATTGAAGTACTAGAAGTAACTGTTGAAGAGGCAGAGGAATTCATTGCAAATGAAAGGATTTATGATGCCAAGACGGTTGCTGCTGTCTGGTATGTAAAAAACCTATAAAGGATTGAGCTATTTCTGGACGGACAAGCATATGTTATAGAAACGATGCGGAGGTGTCCTATTTATGGCTCGATCATTGTCTTTTGTGTATTTATTCGTTATACTCGCAATCAGTTATATAGGAGGGGCTTTATTATTCAGGGAGTGGCCGGTCACGTCGCTAGAGCAGATCATCGGTTTATATGATCAGCGCGTAGTGAATGGATCTGAAGCAGCTTTGTGGTCGCCTGTTGTGGTGACATTGAGCTTTATTCTAGTAGCCATCATTCTGTCTAAGTATAAAAGACTCCGTTTTATCACTATGTTTCTTGGTGCAATTAAATGTGCTCTTTTTGGTTTGTCATCTACCTACTTATTATCGACAGGCTTAAAATTGGTATCCTATACGATTTGGTGGTTCCCATTTCAATTAATCAGCTGTTTGTTGTTCTTGATTTTATGCTCGGTGTTGAACCCGCCGTTTTTCGCTGCACCAGCAAATAAGAAAGATCGCCCACTAACTGCCGTGCCACCATTAATTGCTTTATTGTTGATCACGCAAATATTGGAACTATCGATCTTTCATTTTATAAAGTAATGTCCACTACACACTATAATGAACTGAACCTTTCCTTTCTATTGTCATCTGGAACGACAGTTTGGTATAATGGAAACAATTTGAGGGGGGCGTCGTATGGAAAGCCGAATTGAACGAATCAAGAAGCAATTGCACGGGGCCAGCTACAAGTTGACGCCTCAGCGTGAAGCGACTGTAGCAGTTCTTCTGGAAAATGAAGAAGACCATTTAAGTGCAGAAGATGTATTTTTACTAGTAAAAGAAAAAGCACCAGATATTGGTCTAGCGACTGTATATCGTACATTAGAATTATTAACTGAACTTAAAGTTGTCGATAAAATTAACTTTGGCGATGGTGTAGCACGTTATGATTTGCGAGAAGAAGGCGCTGCTCGATTCCACCATCACTTAATTTGTTTAGAATGTGGAACGGTTGATGAAATTCAAGAAGACCTACTTGGCGAAGTTGAAAAAGTCGTAGAAGGTCGTTATGGTTTTACAGTCAAAGATCACTGGCTGACGTTTCATGGAATTTGTAAACGTTGCAAAGTGAAGGACGAAGAGAAAGAGCAAGAAGACAATGGGATGGCCTAAGCGCTATCCTTTTTTACTTTCATGTTAGAAAGGAGGAAGGTCTATGAAAGATGCGCAGTTTGCATTAGAAGATTATGTGCATTTCTTAGTAGTTGAAAGGCAGCTATCGCAAAATACGGTCAAGTCTTACCAACGAGATCTGGTGGCCTATTTGCATTTCATTGAAAACTTGTCATTGGAAACACTTAATTCGATCGAACGTGCAACCGTTCTACAATATTTGCAGAAGTTAAAAGATAGTGGTAAATCCAGTCGAACGCTTTCCCGTCATATTTCCTCCATTCGTTCATTTCATCAATTTTTAGTAAGAGAGCAAGTGACGACACATGATTGTACGGTACATATTGAATTACCTAAAATCGAACAAAAATTGCCAGATGTGCTCTCTATTCCTGAAATAGAGCGGCTGATTAATGCAGCGGATGGCAACACTTCACAAGGTATGCGTGATATTGCATTGCTTGAATTGTTATATGGAACCGGAATGAGGGTAAGTGAATTGATAGCGATCGAT
Organism: Sporosarcina sp. P17b; assembly: GCF_002743115.1. Classification (NCBI taxonomy): domain Bacteria; kingdom Bacillati; phylum Bacillota; class Bacilli; order Caryophanales; family Caryophanaceae; genus Sporosarcina; species Sporosarcina sp. P17b. The sequence continues at coordinate 321,976 of NZ_PDYP01000001.1, forward strand.
TTAGCTGACCTTCATTTGACAATGGGCTTTGTGCGCGTGTTCGGAAAAGGCAGTAAAGAACGGATTGTACCGCTAGGACGTTCCGCAATCGATGCTTGTACAAAGTATTTGAATGAAGGGCGTCCGCAGTTCATTCGTGATACGGAAGCTGTGTTTTTAAATATGCACGGCAGAAGGCTGACGAGGCAGGGATGTTGGAAAATCCTGAAAGATACTGGAGTGAAGGCGGGAATTCAGAAAGTTATTTCGCCTCATTTACTACGCCATTCATTTGCAACACATTTAATCGAAAACGGAGCCGATTTGCGTGCGGTTCAGGAAATGCTTGGTCATGCCGATATTTCCACAACGCAACTTTACACGCATGTCAGCAAAAAACGCTTGAAAGATGTCTATAGTCAATTTCATCCGAGAGCGTAAATTATTATTACTGGAGGTTTTCACATGAAAGAATTTCGTTATAATCGCATTCATTTAATCGTGCTCGACTCTGTAGGAATCGGTGAAGCGCCGGATGCTAAAGCATTTGGTGACGTTGGCTCCAATACACTTGGACATATTGGTGAAGAGATGGATGGGCTGAAACTACCGAACTTGGAACGCTTAGGTCTTGCAAACATTGCACCGATCAAAGGTCTAGTGCCACAAAAAGAAGCACAAGGATATTATACAAAAATGCAAGAAGCGTCTGTCGGTAAAGATACGATGACAGGACATTGGGAAATCATGGGCTTACGAATCGATGATGCATTTAAAGTGTACCCAAATGGCTTTCCAAAAGAATTAATTGATGAGCTAGAATTAAAAACAGGCAGAAAAGTTATCGGAAACAAACCGGCAAGTGGTACGGAGATTATCGAAGAACTTGGCGAAGAGCATATGAAGACAGGTGCTCTCATCGTTTACACATCTGGCGATCCAGTGCTACAAATTGCAGCGCACGAGGAAATTATTCCAATTGAAGAGCAATATCGTATTTGTGAAATCGCAAGAGAACTAACGCTGCAACCTGAATTTTTAGTTGGACGCGTTATTGCACGTCCGTTTGTTGGAGAACCGGGAGCGTTTTCACGCACAACAAATCGTCATGATTATGCCCTTAAGCCATTTGGTAAAACCGTCATGAACGAGTTACAGGATAAAGGCTATGACGTCATTGCAATTGGCAAAATCGCTGATATATATAATGGCGAAGGTGTAACGGAAGCAGTCCGCACAACAAGTAACATGGATGGCGTGGATAAGCTCGTCACGGTCATGCAAAAAGAATTTGAAGGGCTTAGCTTCGTCAATTTAGTAGATTTTGATGCGTTATATGGTCACCGACGCGATCCGATAGGCTACGGTAATGCACTTGAAGAGTTTGATGCACGCATGCCTGAGATTATGGATGCGCTACGACCGGATGATTTATTGATTATCACAGCAGATCACGGCAATGACCCGATTCATGAAGGGACGGATCATACTAGAGAATATGTACCGTTACTCGTTTATTCACCTTCAAACACAGGAGCTGGCCAACTGCCAATCCGTAAAACTTTCTCTGATGTCGGTGCGACAATTGCCGAGAACTTCCAAGTAGATATGCCTGAGCATGGTGAAAGTTTCTTGTCTTCATTAACAAAGGAGGATTAAGCTTATGTTGCGTATGGTAGATATTATTGAAAGCAAGCGAGACGGGGAAGAGCTGACTAAAGAAGAAATTGAGTTTTTTGTGACAGGTTACACGAATGACTCGATTCCTGATTATCAAGCCAGTGCTTTTCTTATGGCGATTTACTTTCAAGGTATGACGACGGAGGAGCAAGGCTATTTAACAATGGCTATGGCAAACTCTGGTGATCAAATCGATTTATCGGCTATTGAAGGTATAAAAGTGGATAAACACTCAACAGGTGGAGTGGGGGACACGACAACACTCATTCTAGCTCCATTGGTTGCTGCATGCGGTGTGCCGGTCGCGAAGATGAGCGGTCGTGGCCTAGGTCATACAGGAGGTACGCTAGATAAACTTGAAGCGATTGATGGCTTCCACGTGGAAATCTCCACGGATCAATTCATTCAGCAAGTTAATGACTTGAAGATCGCTGTCATTGGTCAAAGCGGGAATTTGACCCCGGCTGATAAAAAGCTTTATGCGCTCCGAGACGTTACAGCGACTGTTAACAGCATTCCGTTGATCGCAAGTTCTATCATGAGTAAGAAGCTGGCAGCGGGTGCAGATGCCATCGTATTGGACGTTAAGACAGGTGCAGGAGCTTTCATGAAGACATTGGAAGATTCCAAGCAATTGGCGGATGCCATGACAGCTATTGGAAATGAAGTAGGGCGAAACACAAGTGCCGTTATTTCAGACATGAGCCAGCCGCTTGGACTTGCGATTGGCAATGCGCTAGAAGTAAAAGAAGCGATCGACACGCTACAAGGAAGAGGACCGGCTGATTTAACTGAGCTATGTTTAGTACTTGGAAGCGAGATGTTGCTCGCAGCGAAACAAGCCACAACGCAAGAAGACGCGAGCAAACAATTACAAACTGTCATGGAGAACGGCGATGCGCTACGCTTATTTGGACAGTTAATCAAAGCGCAAGGTGGCAACGAAAAGGTCATAGAGGATACAAATCTATTGCCACAAGCACAGTATCAAATAGAAGTGCCTGCAACCAAAAGCGGCTATGTATCCATGATCGACGCTGATGAAATAGGCGTAGCTGCGATGCTTCTCGGCGCAGGCCGTGCAACAAAAGAAGACATCATCGATCTCGCGGTTGGAATTGTGCTACGCAAGAAAATAGGTGACTTTGTAGAAATAGGCGAAGCGCTCGCGGTACTCCATACAAACACCGAACAAGTAGATGATTCAATCAAACTGCTGCAATCTCATATGCATATCTCGAAAGAAAAAATTCAAGCACCATCACTCATTCACCCTTTATAATCCATAAAAACCATGTACCTGAAGGACTCCAGAAATTGGACTCCTTCAGAGTACATGGTTTTTTTGTCGTTCATGTGTAAAAGTGCTTCCAACTGTACAGACTCTGTTGTAGCTCGTGAAGAGTGAAGAAGTGACATCATTTAATACACAATGGCGACTCTCGCAGGAAATCGTCCGACCAGAAAGCAAATCAAAGTTGCTTTCCTATTTCTATTAATTTCTGTCACTACGTAAGAAGTTTTGGGGATGGCTGACTAGTTTTGTCAAAACTAAAGGATACCGGTTCTAAATGTGCGACAATGCCTTCATGAAGGAGGCGTAGCTACACATGGCAACTATTACACAACTGGAAAACGGCATAGTCCTGATCACGCTAGCAGGAGAACTTGACAACCATGAAGCCAACCAAATTAGAGAAGAAGTATCTACTGCTATATTCACAGGAAAAACACGCGCAATCATCTGGGATCTTTTCAATCTAGGATTCATGGACAGCGCAGGGATTGGACTTATACTCGGAAGAATGCGTGATCTAGTCCCTGTTAATGGAGAAACACTTATATTGAATCCATCTCCAACAATGGAAAAGCTATTCCAATTTTCAGGTCTCGGAGATGTCGTCAGAATTTGTACAGTCGAAGAAGCAATCGACGAAATCGGAGGGGTTGTACATGAAAAATGAATTGACCTTGTCGTTTCTGGCGATAGAACAAAATGAAGCACTTGCCAGAATGGCACTGACATGTTTTATCGCACCGCTAGATCCGACACTGGAAGAACTTTCGGAATTTAAAACAATTGTTTCGGAAGCTGTCACTAATGCCATCATCCACGGCTACGAATGCGATGGTAAAAGTATGGTGAAGATCCACGCCACGATAGATGACCGTTCGGTAAAAATGACGGTTTCAGATGAAGGAATGGGGATCTTCGACATAGAGCAAGCAATGGAGCCGATGTTCACGACCAAACCACAAATGGAACGCTCCGGTATGGGCTTTACTATCATGGAAAGTTTCTCGGACGGTATCCGTGTAGATTCTACCCTTGGAAATGGGACAATCGTGACATTTGAGAAAAGTTTTTCTCCGGTCACAGAAGTAAGTAGAATGAGGTGACGTATGGAAGCATCTGTTGAGAAGCAACACGCTCTATTGTCACAAGAAAAAATGCGAGAACTCATCAAAGAATCACAAGCGGGTGACAAAGAAGCTAGACGAATGATGGTAGAAGGCAATACAAGACTCGTATGGTCTATCGTTCAACGCTTTGCTTCGCGTGGTGCGGATTTAGAGGATTTATTTCAAATTGGCTGTATTGGCTTGATGAAATCTATAGATAAGTTCGATCTAACATACGAGGTAAAGTTTTCAACGTATGCAGTGCCGATGATCGTGGGAGAAATTCAACGCTATCTACGTGACGATGGAATGGTGAAAGTCGGGCGTACGATTCGGGAATTGAGTTATAAAATTCGTCACGCAACCGATGACTTTTTCAAGAAGCATGGACGTTCACCTTCCATTTCAGAAATGGCAGAAATATTGGAAGTGAAGCAGGAAGATATTATTCTGGCTTCTGATGCGCTCAGAGATCCGGCTTCCTTACATGAACAATTATATGAGAGTGAAGGTGACAGTTTGACGCTGATGGACCAGCTTCGCGACGATAGGTCGGAGAGAGTATTCGATCATATTCCGTTACGAGATGTCATTACCCGTTTGAACAAGCGGGATCAGACGATCATTTATATGCGCTATTATTTGGATTACACACAAAGTGATATTGCGAAACGAATCGGTATATCACAGGTGCAAGTATCACGGTTGGAGAAAAAGATTCTGACACAAATGAAAACATGGATGGGCGCAGATGCCGAAGATGCGCTCGAAAAGGCGAGGAGACCATAATTTGACCGATACACTATTTACGTCCATAAGAGAAGGGGAAAGGTGGTTCATCAATCAGTTTGGCGAAGATGAAACATTCGATGCGACTAAACGGTTGATCCACCTATGGGATAAAGAAATACTTCTTCTGTATATGAACGGGTTAGTGGATGGTGAGGTCTTAACTACCTTAATGACCGAAATGCAGGACCGTAATGAATTATTTACAAGTGAAGCTGTTGAGAATATGGATCGCGCCATGGTCGATTATTTTCCGTATCATTCCCTGGAAGTTGTGAAGGATGAAGATCAACTCGCGAAAGCGATCTTAAGTGGGTTAGCTGTATTCGTCATGAAAGATGGTTTCACATTTGCACTTGATGTGCGATCCTATCCAGGCAGAAGTCCCGAAGAACCGGATACTGAAAAAGTCATACGTGGCTCAAGGGACGGGTTTACAGAAAACATTTTGACAAATACAGCGTTAATCCGAAGACGTTTACGTACAACGGATCTACGTTTTGAAATGCATGAAACGTCAGTAAAAGGTAAGACGGATATTGCGATCACCTTTTTGAAGGGCGCCGCAAATGAGGGACATTTAAATTTCGTAAGGGAACGACTGGATGCTTTAGAAACAGATGGCTTGACGATGACCGATAAATCTCTTGAGGAATTCCTTTTTAAACAAGGGTTTCATCCGATGCCGTTCGTTCGGTATACGGAACGCGCTGATATTTGTGCAGCGCATTTACTTGAGGGACATATCGCGATTATTGTAGATACGTCTCCATCTGTCATTTTAGTTCCTGTAACGCTAGTGCATCACTTACAACACGCCGAAGAATACAGGCAAGCGCCTTTAATCGGTACATTCATCCGGATGGTACGCTTCGCTGGGACGTTTTTAAGTTTAGTGATCCTGCCATTCTGGTATTTGATGTCAGTAGAAAAACAATTCGTTCCAGAAGCGATCAAGTACATCGGTCCGAATGAATGGGGAGAAGTGCCCCTATTTGTTCAGTTGATGATTGCGGATGTAGGTATTGAGGTATTACGTATGGCCGCAATCCATACTCCAACGCCACTTTCGACCGCCATGGGGCTCGTTGCTGCTATTGTGATTGGACAAGTGGCGATTGACGTAGGCTTATTCTCTTCGGAAGTTGTGCTATATGTGGCAGTAAGTGCCATCTTGACATTTGCGATACCTTCATTCGAATTAAGTATTACGACTAAGGTATTCCGGATTTTCTTATTGGTCTCTGTTGCCTTGTTAGGCGCACCAGGCTTCTTCATAGCGCTTGCTGTCATTTATTATTACTTATGTTCATTGAAGCCGATGAATGTGCCATATTTGTGGCCGTTCACACCTTTCTTCCCGAAAGCTTTGCTACGTGTATTGATTCGCTTCCCTATGACAATCGATGACCCACGGCCGTTTATCACAAAATCACCAAACCGTGACAGAATGTCGTAAAGATAAGTAGACCTTCTATCGTTCGTTGCTACTTTCCGTCTTCTTGTGATAAAGTTATCTGAGAGAATTCGGGAGGGGTATGGGACATGCATCTTTATGGAACACAGGCAGTGAATGAAAGTGGTCATCTGACAATCGGTGGAGTAGACGTTTCAGAATTAGCTTCACAATATGGAACGCCGGTCATGGTGTACGACACGGAGTTATTCAAAAAGCGTGCGCGAGCATTTAAAGAAACGTTTGAACGCAAAAATATTAACGCTCAGGTTGCTTATGCGAGTAAAGCTTTCTCATCCATTGCGATCTATCAGTTGGCAGAACAAGAAGGATTGTCTCTTGACGTAGTTTCGGGTGGAGAATTGTATACAGCTGTAGCAGCAGGTTTTCCCCGTGAACGTATTCATTTCCACGGAAATAATAAAAGTAGAGAAGAAATCTTGTATGCATTTGAAGAGGGAATTGGCTGTATCGTAGTCGATAACTTCTTGGAAATCGACATGATTAAAAAGGTTGCGGAAGAGCGCAAGCAAATAATGAATGTTCTGATTCGCGTAACACCAGGTGTTGAAGCACATACACATGACTATATTACGACGGGACAGGAAGATTCGAAATTTGGCTTTGATTTGAAAAATGGTCAAACTGATGAAGCATTCCGTTCGCTGTATGATCATGAATATATTCATTTTCTCGGTATGCATTGCCATATTGGGTCGCAGATTTTTGAAACGGATGCATTCAAGTTTGCAGCAGAAGTGCTGATGGAAAGAATGGTGGAATGGCGGAAGAACTACCAGTTTATCTGTCCGGTCTTAAATCTAGGCGGTGGATTTGGTATTCGTTATACAGAAGAAGATACGCCGCTAGAACCAGCCGTATATGTAGAAGAAATGGCAGATGTAGTGAAGAAGATGGCGGAGGAATGTCAGTATCCCATTCCTGAAATCTGGATAGAACCCGGCCGCTCGCTTGTTGGAGATGCAGGAACGACCATTTATTCCACAGGCAGCACAAAAGTTGTGCCGGGTGTCCGTACATACGTAGCAGTAGATGGCGGAATGTCTGATAATATACGTCCTGCTTTATATGATGCACATTATTCTAGTGCGATCGCCAATCGAATGAACGAACCACATGATCAGCAATGGACTGTAGCAGGTAAATGCTGTGAGTCAGGCGATAAATTAATAGAACAAGCCGCTTTACCGAAAGTGGAAACAGGCGATCTACTAGCTGTCTTTTGTACAGGAGCCTACACGTACTCCATGGCCAGCAACTATAATCGTTTACCACGACCCGCTGTTGTGTTTGCTGAAAATGGCCAGCATCAGTTAGTAGTAAGACGCGAAACCTACGAAGACATTATTAAATTGGATCTTCCGTTACAATCAAATGAGAAGGAGAATTTCTGATGAAAAAGAAAAACATCATTCTCTTCCTTTCCATTGTTGTAATGGCGATTGTTTGGGGTGTCATCTATTGGTATTTAGTTGTTCCGGTGATCGATCCGAGCTATAAATAATGCGTAAGTTGAAGAAAACGGTGTATTGGTGTAAACTATACAGAGGATTTCTGAAAAGAAGGGGTTACTATTGAATCTTATTCGCTTTAAGAAAGCACAAGAGAAAATTGCTATGGGTTTTTTATCATATATCCCTAGTGAGAAAATGTTATGTAAATTACAAGAAACTGTTCAGCAGTATATTTGCGAAGAACAGTGGCAGTTATTTCTTTATAAAGAAGCAGAGGATTACATTGGTTTAATAGGTGTAGAAATAAATGATGAGGCTAAGACGTATACTGTCCAGCATATTTCGGTTAATCCATCGTTTCGTGGAGAAGGAATAGCGTACAAGATGATGAAGGAATTGCAGGAGATTTATCCGGGATACAGCTGTGAAGGCACTGATTTTACCAAACCCTTTATACAAAGTTGCTTACGAAAAGAAGAAGGCGCAGATCTTTAATGACTGCCCTTCTTCTTTTCTTCACGTTGTAAAAGAATATCCGACCTGTCCCGCTGCATATGCTTATGAATAACTGACGCGCTATTTTTTGGCAATAATGCAATCGAGGGCTTAGTTTGATCCGCGGCAACTTGCAAGCGTGGTGAGATGGGGAGTTGGAATGCACAGAATTCATCATTAGATTTAATACTCTCCAAACAGTGCTCTAGCTTGCTAATGATATCATCAATGGCCACTTCTTCCAGATAGTCGCCAAATTGTACAGGCATTTGTCTAAAACGTGTGATGGCTTTGTTCAAAGTGCGGGAAGCGCCTGCTGTATTGCCTCTGCGCCAGTGGTATAATCCTGTAGCCATGAGAATATAGCCTGTTAGTGGATGGTCTTTTGAAAAGTTCTCTTGTTCCTTCCAATATTCTTCTAGCACTTCATGGCATTCGAAATAATCTTGATTGTCATTGAAATACACAATAAACTGTAGAAAAAGAGGATGATAGTAAGGGTGCATCTAAATCATTCCTTTCTAGTTAGGTAGGTTGGTAAAATGAGTTATAGTGTAAAACTCGAAGTTTTCGAAGGTCCACTTGATCTATTACTACATTTGATCAATCGGCTCGAAATTGATATTTACGACATTCCCATGGCGGAGCTGACACAGCAGTACATAGAACATTTGCACGCCATGCGTGTTCTTCGGTTGGATGAATTAAGCGAATACCTCGTGCTGGCAGCGACACTTCTAGAAGTGAAAAGTAAAATGCTGTTGCCAGTCAATGAAGAAGAAGCGTTCATCGAAGAATTCGGTTATGAGGAGGATCCGCGTGAAGAATTGATTGCCCGTTTGATGGAGTATCGGAAATTTAAGGAAGCGGCACATTCGCTACGTGAATCCGCAGCGAATCGTGATGAACACTTCACAAAAGAGCCTGAAGACTTAACGGTCTACGGTGTCCCACTTGTAGCGGAAACGGAAGAGCAACTGAATGTCTTTGATTTAATCGGTGCGTTTCAAAAAATGTTACACAGAAAAAAGCTGAAACTGCCTCTTACAGCGAGTATAACAAAGTCAGAGCAATCTGTCGGGGATAAGATGTCTTCGATTATGAGTAAACTTGAACTATGTGGCGGAGAATGTGATTTTCAAGCTCTTTTTGAAACGGCGACAGTGACTGAACTCGTTTTGACATTTTTATCGTTGCTCGAACTGATGAAATTACAAGAAGTTAAAGTACGACAAAGCAATAACTTTGAAGAATTACGAATCTCGTTGATGTGAAGGGGTGAGGGGTATGGATTTTGAAACAGGTTTCATCGGTATGACGGAAAGCTTTTTATTCGTAGCAGGTGAAGAAGGATTAACCCTTGCGCAGTTAGCCACATTATTGGAATGCGATGAGCAAAAAGCAGAACAAGTGCTGATTTCGTTGCAAGCTGCATATGACGAGGATGATACACGGGGTATTACGCTAAAAAGTTATGGTGGAAGTTACCGCTTAGTGACAAAGAGCGAATGGGCAAACGATATTAAGAGAATGCTGGAAGATCCGAAGCCATCAACATTTACACAAGCTGCACTTGAAGTGTTGGCGATCATCGCCTACAAGCAGCCTGTGACGCGCGTAGAGATCGATGATTTGCGTGGAGTGAAGTCTGAGCGTGCCTTGTCTTCGTTAGCCGCTAAAGGCTTTGTAGAGGAAGTAGGGCGCATGGATGGTCCTGGTAGGCCGATTTTATATGGCACGACAGCTTTCTTCTTAGATCGTTTTGGACTGGCTTCACTCGAAGATATGCCACCACTGTCAATTGATGAAGAACAAGAAACATCCGAAGAGACAGATTTATTCATGACAAAATTCCAAGAAGCGTTTTCCAATACAGAAGAAGGAGGACATGATGCTTGAGAAAGATTTCGTTCATCGTTCTACTGGTAGTCGGATTAGTGATGAATCCTGCAAGTAGTCAAGCGGCAGGCGCGTCATATGCAGTGATAGACGGGAATAACGGAAGATTGCTGATGGGGTCAAATGAGCATGAACCGCTACCAATAGCAAGTTTGACTAAAATGTGGACGGCTTATACGTTTTTGGAGTTAAATCCAAGTGAAGAGGAAACAGTCATTTCCTCACAAGCCGCGACGGCAGAAGGGTCATCCATTTATCTAGAAACAGGTCAAGTAATGAAGACGAAAGATTTACTGTATGGCTTAATGCTTCGTTCAGGTAATGATGCAGCCCAGGCGCTCGCGGAACATGCGGGTGGCTCACTTGAAGGGTTCGTCTACTTGATGAATGAAGTAGCGCAAAGTCATGGCTTGGAGCAAACGCATTTTATGAATCCATCCGGTTTGCACGGCGAGCATCACCTATCTTCTGCGTATGATACAGCGAGAATGTTATATTTTGCCATGAAGAATCCAGAGTTTCGTAAAATAGCTTCTACAAAAAACTATCCTTTTGAAACTGAACATGGAAAAAATAGTTGGCAAAACAAACATCGACTAGTGATATCTGAACCAACTGCTGTCGCAGGTAAAACAGGCTTCACAAAAGCAGCAGGACGTACATTGGCTACTTATTTCGAAAAGGATGGAAAGTCCGTCATTGTCGTTACATTAAATAACGGAGATGATTGGCAAGTTCATAAACAGTTATCAGAGCGGGTGTTCTCTGAATATCAATCGTATACTGCAGTGAAAAAAGGGAAGTATCAAGTATTTCCACATATGGTCGCAAAGCTAGATCAATCTGTAAAGTTGCTTGTAACGAAAGAAGAGAAGAAAATGTTGTCCAATGTGTTACAGATTCCACAAGCAGATGAACTACAGAAAAAAGGCTATTGGTCTATTTATTTAGGTACAGAACCAATTAAGACAGTAGCAGTCGAGATCGAGTCCGAAAAATGAATAGAAAACATACTATTTCGAAGATTGACCTACATAGGTCAGTCTTCTTTTCATTTAGCTGAAAGTATGACATAATTTTTTCAGTATGTAACATCAAGGAGGAACCCATGGAAAGATTACAAAAGGTATTGGCACAAGCCGGCGTAGCGTCAAGAAGAAAGTCAGAAAAACTTATATTGGATGGCTTGGTTAAAGTAAATGGTAAAGTCGTGACAGAATTAGGCACTAAAGTTACTAGAATGGACACAATTGAGGTAGAAGGAGTTCAATTAACAAAAGAAACTCCTGTCTATTATCTGCTTTATAAACCACGTGGTTATATCTCAACAGTAGATGACGAAAAGGGTCGCAAAACCGTTATGGATTTAGTGCCAGAAGTCAGCCAGCGTATTTTCCCGGTTGGCAGATTGGATTATGATACATCGGGCGTATTGTTGATGACGAACGACGGGGACTTCTCTTACTTAATGACTCATCCGAAGTTTGAAATCAAAAAGAAATATGTAGCAAAAGTAAAAGGAATTCCTTCCCGCGATGATCTTAAAAAGCTGGAGACAGGAATCGAATTAGATGACGGTAGTACTGCTCCTGCTCGTGTGAAAATGACAAGTTCGGATAAGAAAACCAATTCAGCGATTGTCGAGATCACAATCCATGAAGGGCGTAACCGTCAAGTACGAAGAATGTTCGACGCAATTAATTGCCCTGTGCAAAAATTGAAGCGTGAAGAGTTTGCGAACTTGACTACTCGTGGATTAAATGCCGGAGAAGCACGTGAGTTAACTAGACACGAATTGAAACAATTACGCGTCTTGGCAGAAACAGGTAAGATCGGCTAAGAAAGCGTGGAATGTTCACAAACCTATCACTAGTGCAGTCCCAACTGATTTTACGTTTTGCTATAATAGCAATTGGAACGCAAATTAGACAGGAGGTTACATGATTGGCCAAAAAGAAAAACAAAAAGACTATCAGGCTAATTAGCAGAGCAGCCCTTCTATTAATTTTAGCTGCAATTTTGATCTACGCAATTACTTCAAAAGATAAAGTGAAAGTCTTGGCGGAAGGTGATACAGCTCCTGATTTCGAGCTTGTAGATTTAGAAGGAAATGAACATCGGTTATCGGATTACAAAGGACAAGGCGTATTCCTGAATTTCTGGGGAACATGGTGTCCACCTTGTAAAAAGGAAATGCCTCACATGGAGGATCTCTATAAAGACTTTGAAGCGAAAGGTGTACATATCCTTACTGTCAACGTAGGAGAACCAAAAGTGAAAATAGAACTTTTTAGAGACGACATGAACCTTTCATTCCCAATGTTATGGGATAAGAATAAAACTGTGATGGATTTGTATAATATCAAACCATTACCTACAACTTTCCTCATCAATCCAGAAGGAAAGATAACGAAAGTCATTAAACAGGGAATGACAGATCAACAAATTTACGAGTATTTGGAAAGCATTCAACCAAAGTAAGGAGATTGTTACTCAATGAGCAAAATCAAATGCCAATGTGGGCATGAAAATCCTTATGGTACAGAGCTTTGTGAGAAGTGTGGTCGTCCCTTATCTGAAAAAGCAAAAAAAAGTGATGTTGTAGATATGCGTTACGAGGGATCTTCTAGAAGATCTCAAACCTATAAGAGTTCCATTGTTGATAAAATATGGAACTTCTTCTCCAGTGTCAAGATTGGTGTCAGTATTATTGCAGCGGTATTAATCGCTTCAGCAATTGGAACAATCTTTCCACAGAAGTTTTATGTACCTGCTACTACGCCTGAAGGCTATTTGGAATACTATGAGCGTCTGTATGGTACGGTAGGAAAACTGTATTACCAACTTGGTTTTTATGATATGTATAATAGCTGGTGGTTTAAAGTATTAGTCGGTATGCTCGCAACTTCTATTATTATCGCAAGTATCGACCGTGTTATTCCGCTTTATAAATCACTTAAAAAGCAACGTACACGTCGTCACCCATCCTTTATGAAGCGTCAGCGGATTTTCGGAGAAGGCGATGTCCAAAATACCGAAGAGTCACTTGCAAAAGCAGCTGAGAAACTAAAAGCTATGCGCTACAATGTGAAAACAGAAGACGGTGCCATTTTAGCTGAAAAGTATCGGTTTTCACGCTGGGGCCCATATGTCAATCACGTTGGATTAATTATTTTCATTTCAGGCGTTCTGCTTAGAGGAATACCTGGTTTTTATGTGGACGAGGCGATGTGGCTCCGAGAAGGAGAAACACGTAATATCGTTGGAGCACCAGGTTATGTACTTGAGAATAAAAAATTCACTCTTGAGAATTATACAAAAGAAGAAGCGGAAGAAGTATTTGGTAAGGCGTTGGAGAAAAATGGCGCCATTGCTAAATCGTATACAACCGACGTTGCTTTGTATAAACAAGAAGAGGGAGCATTACCTGGTAGTGAAAGTTTGAAAAAAGTAGAGGATTACTCTATCAATGTTAACAAGCCATTGAAATTTGATGGATATAATGTATTCCAGATGGATTATAAACTGGATGAGCTTAAAAGCATGACATTTAATTTGGTAAATAAATCTACTGAAGATTCACTAGGGGAATTCACTGTAGATTTAAGTGACCCCGAGAAGGAATATGATCTTGGAAACGGCTCAAGCGTAAATATGCTTGGTTTTTATCCCGACTATGATGGAATTAAAGATGGGGAACCGTTCTCGAAGTCACCTGTTCCAAATAACCCAGCATTCATTTTCCAAATGAACACACCTGATAAGCCAGAAGGTGAAAAGAGTTTCGTTGCTATTCGTCAAACACTTGAAGTAGAAGAGAACGATTACGCGATTAAGTTCGCAGCTGCCGAGACTCGAAATATTTCTGGTTTAACAATCCGTAAAGATAAGACATTATATATCCTCTTATTCGGTGGTTTAGTATTTATGATTGGTGTTATTCAAGGTATGTACTGGCAACACCGCAGAGTATGGATCCAAGAAGATACAGAAGGACATCTATTGATTGCTGCACATACGAATAAAAACTGGTTCTCTTTACGTAAAGAGCTAGATACATTACGAGAAACTGCAGACTTGCCTGCTTATATAGATCGTCAGGATCCTGAGTTGGACAAGCCAGAACAGGAAGGGGACGAGGAAATATGGACTTAGTTACCATTAGTAGTAATTTATTATTAGTTTCGTTTGTTGCGTATTTAGTGGCAACAATGTTCTTTGGTGGGGCAATTAAAAAATCGAAATCTGAAAAGGCTTATCATAATAGTAAGTGGGGAACAATCGGTATTGTCATTACAATCATCGGTTTCCTTACTCACCTAGGCTATTTCTTTACTAGATGGGCTGCATCAGGTCACGCTCCATTAAGTAATATGTTTGAATTTACGACTGCGTTCGGTATGATGCTTGTTGGTGCATTCATCATGTTGTATCTAATATACCGAACACCGTCACTCGGATTGTTTGCATTACCTATTGCGATTATTATTATCTCGTATGCAACTATGTTCCCGACTGACGTAACTCCGCTAATCCCTGCTTTGCAGAGTAAATGGTTGTTCATCCACGTAATCACGACGGTTATTGGTGAATCTATCCTTGCAATCAGTGCGATAGCAGGTCTTGTGTATTTGGTGAAAAATATCGACATGACAAAGAAATCCAAATCGCGTTTTTGGATTGAAGCAGTTATGTATACGCTAGTTTTAGTACTTGGATTTGTTGTGGCATCTACAACATTTAAGGTAATGGATTATCAAGCTGAGTTCACATACATCAATAAAGATCAAGTACCAGCTGAAATCACATATCATGTTCCTCCGCTATTCGGAATGAATGAGTATGAAGCCATGACACCGGATAAAATGACACCTTGGGTGGAGTTACCTCCGATCATCAATGCTCAAAAAATGTCTTCTCTAGTTTGGTCTATTGCCATAGGTTCAGTGCTTTACGTACTATTACGCTTAATTGCACGCAAACCACTCGCTGCGGTCTTCCAACCGCTAGCGCGGAAGGCGAATTCTCAACTGATGGATGAAATCGGCTATCGTGCTGTATTGATTGGTTTCCCGGTCTTCACGCTCGGTGCGTTGATTTTCGCCATGATTTGGGCACATGAAGCCTGGTCACGATTCTGGGGTTGGGATCCGAAAGAAGTGTGGGCACTCATTACATGGTTGTTCTACGCTGCATTCCTTCACTTGCGTTTATCAAAAGGTTGGGAAGGTAAAAAGTCTGCATGGCTTGCTGTCATCGGATTTGTTATCATCATGTTCAACCTGATTGCCGTAAACTTAATTATTGCAGGTTTACACTCCTATGCATAAAATCAGACTGTATGACAATAATTGTCATGCAGTCTTTTTATTTCTTTTTATAGGTTAGTAATTGTACAATGGAGATAGAAGGTTGTCGAAAGGGGTAATGAATTGTGGAAGAAACAGTGAAGCTCTTAGTGGTGGATGATGAGGATCGCATTCGTCGCCTATTGAATATGTATTTATCTAGAGAAGGTTATGAAATTGAAGAAGCAGTCGATGGAGCAGATGCATTAGAGAAAGTGTTTGCTGGACAATATGACTGTATATTGCTTGACGTGATGATGCCTGAAAAAGATGGCATGGAAGTATTAGCTGAACTGCGTGAAAATAAAATTATGACACCTGTTATTTTATTGACAGCAAAAGGTGAAGAAGCAGATCGTGTAAGCGGGTTTGAAAGTGGTGCAGATGATTACATCGTCAAGCCATTCAGTCCAAGAGAAGTAGTTTTACGCGTCAAGGCTATGCTCCGACGTTCGGTAGCATTCCCGAACGTTTCATCTAACACGACGTCTAAAGATTTAGTGGTTTACCCACAACTAACGATTGACCATGACGCGCATCGTGTGACAGCTGAAGGGAAAGAAGTAAATTTAACGCCGAAAGAATATGAATTATTATATTTCCTAGCGAAATCACCAGACAAAGTATTTGATCGTGAACAATTGCTGAAGGAAGTATGGCATTACGAATTCTTTGGAGATTTACGTACAGTGGATACACACGTCAAAAGGCTCCGTGAAAAATTGAGCCGGGTTTCAGAGCGGGCAGCAAAAATGATTGTCACTGTTTGGGGTGTCGGTTATAAGTTCGAGGTTCCGAACGAGTGATGCGAATATGGAATTCAATTGTCGGGAAGCTATGGGCAACCATATTGCTTCTCGTTTCGTTTGTCCTGTTTATTGTCACACTGTTCTTGCTTGAGTTTCTGGATAACTTCCATACGAAACAAGCAGAAGAGTCCTTGCAGAGGGAAGCTGCCACCATCAGCAAGATTGTGAACGATCGCAATGGACAAACGAATGATTCCATTCACCAGATTATAGAAGATATCCTCGACTTGGAGACGAACGCAATTGTAGTTGATCGACAAGGTGATATTTTATATTCATTCCATACATCCTCAAGTAAAGATGAAATTGAAGAAAAGCTTCTTTCTGAAAGCGTTTTATTCGAGTCACCTGAATCAGGTAAGCAAAAAATGAAAGAAATGATATTGCCTTCATTGACAGAAAAAGATGTCATGGAGCAATTTTTAATTTTATCCTATCCATTTAAACAAGAAAGTGGTGAGGAAGCGAGTGTACTGATGTATCAAAGTCTAGATGCTGTGCACCGTACAACAAAAAGTACAACGAATATCGTATTCTTGTCTGCATTTATTGCCTTTCTTTTGACTACATTTTTTGCATTTTTCCTATCTACGCGAATCACGTTGCCATTACGTAAAATGAAGCAAGCGGCGTTTGAATTGTCTAAAGGCAATTTTGATACGCATTTACCGGTTGCGCAAAAAGATGAAATTGGTCAGTTGGCTACGGCTTTTAATCAGATGGGACGTCAATTGAAGTATAATATCGAATTGATTAAGCAAGAGAAAGAACAGCTTTCGAGCATTCTCACCTCAATGACAGACGCAGTGGTAACGTTTAATCAAGATTACTCTATCCTGCTGAAAAATCCTCAAGCTGAATTACTGTTGAAAAAGTGGTATGGCTTCAATGAGAAAAAGAATCATCCGTTGCCTAAAGAAGTCTTTCATATGTTGGAGCATGCTATTTCGTTTGCTGAGGAAGTAGAAGATGAATTGGAATTAGGCGGGCAGTTTTATGTGATTTCTATTAGCCCATTGTACAGTGAAAACAGTATACGAGGTGCTGTGGCGGTATTCCGGGATATGACTGAACAGCATAAATTGGATAAGTTACGTTCGGATTTCATTGCTAACGTATCGCATGAACTACGGACACCGATTTCGATGTTGCAAGGGTACAGTGAAGCGATCATTGATGACGTAGTGAGCAGCGAAGAAGAGCGTATGGAAATGGTACAGATCATTCATGATGAGTCAAAACGTATGAGTCGTCTAGTCACAGATTTGCTGAATTTAGCAAGGATGGAGTCTGGCTACATTCAACTTCATAAAGAACCTTTATCCATTGTAGAGTTTTTGGACCGCATGGTTACAAAGTTTTCACAAGTTGCAAAAGATGCGGAGGTAGATTTGTCGCTAGAAACTGAGGAAATGAATACTCTACTTGTGACAGCTGACGAAGACCGTCTAGAACAAGTATTCACCAATTTGATTGACAATGCTATCCGTCACACCCCGGATGGTGGAGCTGTGACGTTAGGCGTCTACAAATCTGCTGGTATGCTCGATATTACAGTAGCCGATACAGGCGTCGGTATTCCCGAAAAAGACTTGCCGTTCGTCTTTGAACGTTTCTATAAAGCCGATAAAGCAAGAACTAGAGGGAAAGGCGGAACGGGACTTGGTTTAGCTATTGCAAAAAATATTATGGAAGCACACGATGGGTCGATTTTAGCGACACGTGGTGATGAAAAAGGAACGATCTTTATTTGTTCGCTCCCATTTGACGCAATAAATAAATGAAACTTTTCCTGTACTGAAACGACTACTATTACAGAGCGAGGGGATTGGATGGATGACTCTGTTTTCCAACGTTTGTATGAAGATTATAACCGCGATGTATTTAACTTCCTGATTTATCTAACTCGCCATCGGGAGGTAGCGGAAGATCTAATGCATGAAGTCTATGTGCGTGTTCTTAAATCCTTCGGCCGTTTCGAAGGAAAAAGCTCCGAGAAAACATGGCTGTTTGCGATAGCGAAAAATGTGTCTATTGATTATTTCCGAAAACAATCAACTATCAAAAAGCATACTAATATTCATTTTGATTGGGAAACACAGCAATTGACCGCAACTGATAAACTACCTGAGCATTTCATTGAAGCGGATGAACAACAGAAACAATTGCTGGAAGTATTGCACACTTGTACGGGGGATCAAAAGATGGTCATCCTCATGCGGTTTTTCCAAGATCTTTCGGTTGCTGAAACTGCAGAAGTTTTGGATTGGACCGAAAGCAAAGTGAAAACAACACAGCATCGTGCAATAAAAGCATTGAAAACGAAACTTGACGTACGTTCTGTGAAGGAGGGGGGATGAGATGAGTAACGATAAGTGGAATGAAGACGATATGGAGAAACGATTACGTCATATGCCAGTCGTGGAAGATCGGCGGTCCAAAGAAGAGATCTTGCAACGATTGAAAAACGATGCCAGACTTACAGAACTTGAAGAGCCAAAGAACATTCCGTCAAAATCTAAATGGCCATCAATTATTGCAGCTGTAGCAGCGGTCCTGTTGCTCACTATACTCATACCAACTTTCCTTCAACAGAACAATGAAGTATCAATGGATAAAGCAACAACGAGTGAATCGGCAAGCACTATCGAGATGGAAAATAGTGAAGAAATGCAGTCCGAAGATTCAAGTGATACATCTGTCTTTACGAAACAGACTGCAGCGCCACTTACCAATGCTGCTTATCCTGATGATCTCATCGATCACACAGCTTTCCGTATTGGGCTGGCTACCGATCAGGCGACAATTGTCCCTGTGACGTTCTTGATCCCGAATGAACGACTTCCTGAAGGTCTAGGGTCATCTCCAGACGCAGTGGCACTCTATAATGAGTATGCGAATACAATAGATGAAGGGTCACTTGGCTTCACAGAGTATCACCCTTATATGGCGACGATTTCATCAGTTGGAAAACAAGTTCAAATGAAGTTTTCAGCTGACCATTCTTATGATCGATCGAGTGCGACGCTTGAGATGCTTAATCTGTCTGTACAAGATACATTCTACGGTTTTGATGAAATCCGATTTCTACAAGAAGACGCATCACCCGTTACGTTTGACGGAGTAGGGAAAGTTGAAGAACCTCTTATCATAACAGGTAATAACTCGCGTCAGGCATACTATCGATTTGAGAAATCGGATGGAGAAGTATTTCTTTCGACGAATTTTGGTAAGGCTTACGCTACAGTAGAAGAAGCATTGAATGCGATGAAAGAGACACCAAACGATATCTACTCGTCTGTTGTTCCTGATGGAGTAAACTTCACGGTTACGGATGAAAAAAATAAAGTGCGCGTGAAATTTAGTGAGATACTGGACTTAAATAATCTACCATATGAAGAAGCTATGCAACTGATTGAGGGGATTTTACTAACAGCGGCTAGCTTTGATAAGCAAGTAGAGTTTGATCAAATTAAACAAGATCAATGGGGGCGCTTTGATTTTACACAAGCAATCGAAAAACCGATTGGTGCAAACCCTAAGTTTCTGATTAACGAATAATTCTGTTTTGTAAACTCGTAAAGTTTACAAAACAGTTTTTTTACGCTACAATAGAGTCATAATTAAATATTGATTCATCTTCGGGGCAGGGTGTAATTCCCGACCGGCGGAAATGGAGTAGTTTTCTACTTTTAGCCCGCGAGCTTAACAGCTGATTCTGGTGTGATTCCGGAGCCGACAGTATAGTCTGGATGGGAGAAGGTGAAGGTGCAGCCATCTTTTTGTGTACGCAAAAGTGGTGCTTGTTTTCTGACGGATAAATTCATTGAATTTATCTGCTCTTAACAGTGCATTTTACTCTCCCTAAGGCATATTTTGCTTTAGGGATTTTTCGCGGAACAGCAGATGTGCAAGCCTTTCCTCTTTTGAAGTGAATCGCAAAAGGAGAGAGGAACAAGTGAATAACAAGAAGTTACGTAAGTTAATTTTGGTGGCAATATTGGGAAGTATTTCAACGGTGTTGATGCAGTTTAACTTCCCCATCCCGGCTATGCCCGGATTTTTAAAAATCGACTTCAGTGAGATTCCTGCTGTTATGGCAATCATGACAATGGGACCTGTAGCAGGTATTGGCGTGGAGTTATTGAAAAACGTCATGCACTGGTTCTTATCAGGCAGCCCGACAGGAGTACCGGTAGGAGAAATCGCAAACTTTGCGACAGGTGTATTATTCATTATGCCGATCTACTGGATCTTCATGAAGTATCGTTCAGCTAAAGGTCTGATGACAGGTTTGTTCGCAGGGACAGTAGCAATGGCAGTAGGTATGAGCTTGTTGAATTACTTAGTGTTCTTGCCGATGTACACATACTTCCTTGGTATGCCAGCAGTTACTGGCGACTCATTGTATCAGATGATTATCTTAGGAATCTTGCCGTTCAACCTAGTCAAGGGTGTCATTTTATTGGTCATCACATTGATGTTATATAGAAGTATGGAGAAGTGGATTCTTCAGCAACAAAAGAAATTATCATTTTAATCATAACAACGCTAGTCTTTCCGAAAAGGAAGGCTGGCGTTGTTTTTGCATGGGATTGGAGTGTAGGAGAGGCGACTCGACTCGTCACTACGTTCCTGCAGTGTCTCGAACTCGCAAATCCTAATGCCGACCTTTCTTCCTAACCTAAACAAAAAAACAACACATCCAATAGTAGGAAGTGTTGTCGGGATTGAATCAATCTTCATATTTTAATGGATCGCCTTCAAAGGCTTCATCCGCAATTTTAATTGAATCAGTAGGGCAGCCATCAAACGCATCCTCGAGATCCTCCATCAGTTCTTCTGGAACTTCAGTGTTTCCCGTGTTATCATCTAAAATAACAAATGCAATCCCCTCATCGTCATAATCATATATATCTGGTGCAGCAGCCCCGCAGGCCCCGCAAGCTATACACGTATCCTGATCGACAATCGTATATTTTTTGCTAGACATTTGTCTTTCTCCCTTCTTCCATTCACTCAACCTATTTTGTATCTACTCCATTCTAAAGCTGTTTTCATCACTTTTCAACAAAAAAACGTTATTTCTTCAGGAGGGAGCGCAAATGAGTTTTGATTCCATCTTACTAACGATCTTTCAACGCCTTCATGGTGAGCGTTCGGCGCAAGGTGTTTACCACATACTTCGTGGGAAACGATCGGGACAGACATTGCAAGACGTCGAATATTATCAAGTCAAATCATACTACGCACTGTTGCCACAGTTGTCCTCAAGCGAATTCCAGCAGGCGCTCGAGCGGATGGTGGCGGACGGTCTTATCTATATAGATAAACTTGTTTATGTCACAGCAAAAGGTCAAATGGCGACAGGGAGTGAAATGTGGCGATTTAATGGCTGGGACTATCGTGGACGTGAAAGAGAATTCGGTAGGCGATTGGCATTGATAGTTCAAACCTTGTCTAATTTACGAAGAGGTGAAACTATGTTCATGCCGATTCAGAAAGAATTGCCTACTCAGCAATTTGTAAAAGGATTTCTGCGTAATCAATCAAAACCGATGAATACACTATCTATATCGCTGCAGAAAGAATTGGAACACGCACTAACAGACGCTCAAGTACCCGAGTTGCAATGTACAATTGTGATTGGTCGATTATCAGGAAACCGGCTTACCGCCTTTACTTGGGAGCAGATGGCAGAAAGTCTCAACATGCCGATCCGTTCGATCCAACTTTATTATCTAGAAGCATTGCATATGTTGCTCGATTTTATTCACCAACAACGAAATACTCCATTGCTAAAAGAATTAGCTGCAGGTTGTAGAGTGGACACGTATTTGACACAATCCGCTGAGAGAACGAGGAAGCTATTCGAGCGTGGTTATACCGTTGAACAAATTTCTTCTTTGCGGAATTTGAAATTAAGTACAATAGAAGATCATTTTATTGAAATGGCTGCGAATGTAGAAAGTTTTCCATATGAAGAGTTTGTGACAAACGAACAAATTGATCAAGTTTGGCGTCATGTAGAACAGATCCAAACAAAGCGATTACGTGTATTAAAAGAACAGTGTCCAGAATTGACGTATTTTCAACTACGATTAATAATCATTATTGGAAGGAGGGAGAGCTAATGGAGCTACAGGAAGTTTTGCATCAAAAATTTGGGTATGAATCATTTCGTCCAGGACAACAAGAAGTCATTACAGAAATTCTCGCAGGAAGAGATGCGGTAGCGATTTTTCCTACAGGCATGGGAAAATCCCTTTGCTATCAGTTACCTGCGTATATGCTCAATGGTGCAGTCGTCATTATCTCTCCGCTCGTTGCGTTAATGGAAGATCAAGTTGCTAATTTACGTAAACATAAAGAGAAACGTGTTGTGGCCATTAATTCATTCTTGTCCAGACAAGAGAAAGAATTAGCGCTGTCTACTTTATCTCAATATAAATTTATTTTTTTATCTCCTGAAATGATGATGCAAAAACCTGTTCAACAACTCGTCAACCAATTACATATTGCTTTTTTCGTAGTAGATGAAGCGCATTGTATTTCAGAGTGGGGATTTGACTTTCGTCCAGACTATTTGCGCTTAAAGGAACTATTTGCAGTTTCAAGAAGAGCACCGGTTTTGGCATTAACGGCTACTGCGAATAAAAAAGTAGTGGGGGATATCACTACGTATTTGCAAATGAATAACCCGTATATTGAACGTCAGCCAATGGATCGAACGGCTATTTCGTATCGTGTATTGAAGATGGACAATGAATTAGCAAAGACAGAATGGATTATCGACAGGCTTTCTACGACAATCGGTCCTGGTATAATTTATGTAGCTTCACGAAAGCGAGCCGATGAACTTTCTGCAATCATCAGAGAAAGAGGCATCGCGACTGCTAGTTACCACGGGGGCAAAGAACAGGACGAACGGTCAATCATTCAAGAACAATTTGTCCAAGGAGAACTTGAGTGGATCTGCGCGACTAATGCATTCGGTATGGGAATTCATAAAGATGATATTCGACAAATTATTCATGAACATATCCCTGCCACTCCCAGTGCGTATATACAAGAAGTCGGGCGTGCAGGGCGTGACGGAGGAAAAGCAGCCGCCACTCTTTTGTATAATGATCGAGATATTCAGAAAGTAAAATTCATTGTCTATGAAGATTTGCCCGATGAACAGCAAACACTTTATTATTCTTCTTTATTGCAAGCGGGAACTGGAGAGCAATTGGCTGCAGAACAAGCAGGATTGTCTGAAGTCTCATCCCGTCTACTTGATTATTATTTGGAACAATTTGATGTGGAAAATGTCGTTCGACAAATCCAGCAGATTTATCATGTAAAAGAGAAACAAATTGAGGAAATGGAAAGTTATATAAAATGTGATAGTTGCTTACGGAGAAAATTAGTGCAGTTTTTTGACGAAAACACCTCACCAGCAGAAATGGATTGCTGTTCAAACTGCCAGAATCTTGACGATAGCTGGCTAATGAAATCAGAATCTTTACCTGAAAGGGTCGCTAAGCCGTTACAATGGCGTGAACGACTGCATCAATTATTAGGTTGATCCTAACTGTCTGTATTTACTTTTAAGACAAAATTCGGCATAATAGAAACAGATGAGTTTATGAGCGGACGTACTTTTCACGGATGAATAAACGAATTGCATCATATAATAGCAACAGACATTATGCGGTGTGAAGGAGAAATTAGACATGTTAAACGATCAATATAAGATGGATTTTGAACGGCAGCGAAAAGAGATTAAAGATAAAGTGCCTTCCGATAAACTTCCTTCCCGTGCAGAAGTACATGGAAAGAAGAAAGAGGAAAAATACGGTCGCGTGAAGATCATTAATATTTTTCTAGCAATCTTTACGCTAATTCCTATTATTATTTTACTCTACGTATTATCCGATCTCTATTCCCCTGACGTTCCCGATCAAGTGCCAGTGGAAAAAGTGGAGTTATCGGTTGGGTTTCATCCAACCATGACAGAATACTTGGGTGCAGTTTCATAAGGAAAGTAAAATGGTTGAGGGTATTATCGGAATCTTGCTATACTACTAATGAAATTTATTACTACAAAAGCAAAGTGGATACTTTGCTTTTTTCTATGGGAGCTGACAAATGAAAAAGGCAGAAACAGCAGGAATATCAGTTCTTTTATCAGCAATAACTACGTTGACGTATATGTATACGTTGGCCAATCGAAATCGTTTGCTAACGCATACTTTGTCGATTGATCCAAATCCTACTAAACAGCTGAATATATTCTTTATTTCGGATATACACAGACGTACTATCTCGCCTCGATTAATCGATGAATTACGTACGCGTGCAATTGATGCGGTCATAGTAGGCGGAGATGTAGCAGAAAAAGGTGTACCTATGGAGCGGATTTTGCATAACATGCGATTGCTGTCTTCAGTCGGACCGCTATTTTATATTTTCGGTAATAATGATAAAGAAGTTGGTAGAAAAAACATTTTACAAGTGATGGATGAAGTAGGCGCAACGGTACTCGTAGATAGTACAGCAACCGTACCAAATCATCCGCGCTTCGGATTGTGTGGACTGCAGGATCGGAATAATGGTACCGTCGATATCAATAAAGCAATCGACTCAGCAAGTGGATATGAGTATTTAATTCTCGCTGTGCACAACCCTTCTTTGTTTAAAAAGGTAGAGAAACAACTGCAACCTAAATTGTCGCTTGCTGGGCATACGCATGGTGGGCAAATTAGATTTGGGCCATGGGGATTGCAGGATCTAGGGTGTTTCCAGATAACGAAATACGGTGCGAAATTAATCAGTAACGGTTATGGAACGACCAAATTACCGTTACGACTCGGTGCAAAACCCGAATGTCATGTAGTGGAAGTTCGCTATTAGGCAGTAAGAAGTCAGGAGAGTAGATGTCATGAATTCTGTAGATGCAGTAATTGTCGGTGGCGGTCCATGTGGCTTGTCAGCGGCAATTGAACTACAAAATATCGGTTTGTCGGTAGTAGTAATTGAAAAAGGAAATATCGTGCATTCCATTTATAATTATCCGACTCACCAAACCTTTTTTAGTTCAAGCTTGAAGTTATCAATTGGCAAGACGCCATTTATTACGGCGATGGATAAGCCGAAACGTAATGATGCATTGGTCTATTATAGAACCGTTGCACAAATTGAAGAGCTGCAAATTAATAGCCATGAGCGAGTGGAAGATGTAGTTAAAAACGGTGATCAATTCACCGTAAAAACGGATAAAGCGGTCTATAGTGCAAAGTATGTTGTAGTGGCAACAGGTTATTATGATCAGCCTAATCGTTTACATGTAGAAGGAGAAGATTTGCCAACTGTTTTCCATTACTTTAAAGAAGCACATCCGTATTTCAATAAAAAAGTAACAGTCATTGGTGGCAAAAATTCTGCAGTCGATGCGGCATTGGAATTACAGCGTGCTGGAGCGCATGTTACGGTCGTTTACCGTAATGATACGTATTCAAAAAGTGTCAAACCTTGGATTTTGCCTGGCTTTGATAGTTTAGTGCGGAATGGTCAAATCGATATGTACTTCAATGCGGACGTTACCAAAATTAATGAAAAAGCTGTCACTGTTAATCAGCAAGGTGAATCGTTTGATCTCGAAAGTGATTATGTCTTTGCGATGATTGGCTATCATCCGGACCATGCATTTTTACGTAAAATAGGTATCGAGGTGGATGAGACGTCGGGCCGTCCTATTTTCAATGAAGAGTCAATGGAAACAAACGTGGAGAATTTATTTATAGCAGGTGTCATTGCAGCAGGCAATAATGCCAATGAGATTTTCATCGAAAATGGTCGTTTCCATGGTGGAATGATTGCGCAATCTATCCAACAACGGAAGTGAATCGAAAAGTCGCTTGCCTTATAGGTCAGGCGACTTTTGTCGTTTAGTGTGTGGTATACTATCGACATGAGGAGGCGCTTATGTTTATCTTACTGACAGTCGCAATAGCGCCGGCGCTGGCACTTTTCAGTTATTTGTATTTACGTAAACAAATTGCCAAGGAGCCATCCAAGTCGCTATTCCATGCATTCATTTACGGTGCGATCATGACATTCCCAATTTTGTTTATTCAACATGTTTTTGAGGAAGAGCGTGTATTTGATAGTGAATTTTTCCGCAATGTTTTATTTACAAGCAGTTTAGAAGAATTTTTTAAATGGATTATTATTTTTATTCTCGTATATAAAACAATTGAATTTGAAGATGCCTATGATGGAATATTGTATGGAGCAAGTGTATCACTTGGATTCGCTACAGTAGAAAATATTTTATATTTACTGTCCTTCGGTTTGGACACAGCTTTTATTCGAGCATTGCTACCCGTCTCAAGTCACGCGTTATTTGGTGTGGTCATGGGCTATTATTTTGGTAAAGCTAAGTTTTCTATAGTGTCAGAAAAAGCGAAGTGGATAGCCGTTGCATTTTTGGCGCCATTTTTGCTTCATGTACTTTATAATTCGATTTTATTTACCTATGATTATTGGTTATATTTAATGATCCCTTTCATGCTGTTCCTTTGGTGGTTTGGCCTGACACGAGTAAAGTACGCACACACTTTTGCGATGCAGCAATTCAGAAAAAAAAATCAATCAAACTTTTAGAAATCCGTCTGAATTAATCAGACGGATTTTTTGCCTTATAAAATACTGCATATTGGACAAACTACAAGGAAGCACAATTTTTTGGAGGTGGATGTCTATGAAGCGAATTACAAAACGCTTCCTATTTTTATTACTGGCAGGCATCATGATGTTTTCTTTCTTTGCGAGTCATAGTGAAGCATTCAGTGGACGTGACTTGGCAAAAGGTGCAAAAGGAGATGATGTCATTGAGTTACAAGCGAGACTTCAATATATCGGTTTCTATCACGGAGAGATTGATGGCAATTTTGGATTTGGGACTTACTGGGCATTGCGCAATTTCCAAGAGCAATACGGTTTGCCGCTTGACGGGATTGCTGGGAAAGGAACCCAGAAGAAGTTGCAAGGAATTACGGATTACGATGAAAAGTATGTAAAGGGACAGATTGCTAAGGGCAACCAATTTACCTATTATGGTGGTCAGTCGCTGGAATCGCAGGTGAAAAAGGGCGGCGCGCCACATAAACAGTCGCAAACTCAAATGCAAGCACCGCCTAAATACACTGACCAAGATATTAATTTATTAGCGAATGCGGTTTATGGTGAATCGCGTGGAGAGCCATACGAGGGGCAAGTGGCCGTGGCAGCAGTTATTTTAAATCGTGTTGAACATGCAGACTTTCCTGATTCAATTGGTGGGGTCATATTTCAACCAGGCGCGTTTACTGCGGTTGCGGATGGACAGATTTGGCTGACACCGAACGAGCGCGCGAAAGAAGCGGTCATCGATGCAATCAACGGCTGGGATCCTTCAGAGAACGCTATTTACTATTTCAATCCAATTACCGCAACTAGCAAATGGATTTGGTCGAGACCACAAATTAAGAAAATCGGTTTACACATATTTTGTGACTAATAGAAAGGAGGACCTAGCTTATTATGAGAAGCATGATTTTCATTTTGACCTATTCATTTATTGTGTTAGGAATCTATACGTTTGGGACAGTGCGTGAAAATGAAGAGTTATCGATTGCACTAAATGGCCAGTATTCGAAAAGTATGACAGATGCCTCGCAAAAACTTGGGGAGTTGGAAGAGGCCGTAAACAAGTCGTTGCTCTTTGAAGATCAAAAAAGTTCCGCAAAAGAGAGAGAAGATATTTGGCGTTTGTCTTCGGACATCAAATCGTCCATTTCCTCTCTACCTGTCGATGAAAGTTTCTCTACTTCCTGGATGAATTACTTAGGACGGTTAGGGAATTTTGCAAAGGAATCTACGGAAAATGGTGAACCTGACGAATATTATGGTGTCATGCAACGCGCTTCAGAAAATCTTAATGAATTAACGAGTGAATGGCAATTGGCAACAAAAGACATGTTTTCAAGAAGAATGTCGATGAGTAACTGGGAAAAGAAGTTGCGCGACTCACCAGATGGTAAAGCGAATTGGTCGAAAATGGGAGAGTCTGTCATGCAATATACAGAATCGGTATTCCCTTTAACGGCAAGTGAGTCTGATGCTCAGAAGAAAAAAGAGTTGCGCGATATAAAAGAAAAGAAAATAAGCGAGGACGAGGCGATTCAGAAATTCAAAAAGCTTTTGCCCGCCGTGTCAAATGATATCATTGCAGCGGAAAGAAGTAGGAAAGGTGCTCCCTATCCGTTTTATCATATCCGTTTTGCGGAAAACTCTTCAATCGGCTATATTGATCTAACTGAAAAAGGCGGTCATGTATTGTCCTATCTTGTGGAGCGTCGTATGGGTAAACCTGCAGTATCGTATGAAGAATTGGAGAAGTTAGCTGACGAGTTTTTAAAGAAGGCTGATTATAAAGATTTGGTTCTCGAAGAAGCGAGAGAGAACGATACGGCTTGGCACTTTGTTTATGTCCGCGTGTATCCTGAAAATGGGGCTAAAGTATTCTCGGACCCGATTCATATCAAATTAGCAAAAGATAACGGAGAAGTGATCGGTCTCAATGCGTCCGAATATATTCGTAAAGAGCAACCAAAACCGCAACCTATTCGTACAGCCGAGTGGCACACATTCTTCAGACCTGAAGTTACGGTCATGAAGCAAGAGCTCGCATATGTAGAAAATAGTCAAATGCAACAGCGTCTTGCGCACTATCTCACGGTTGTTTCAGGCGAAGAGAACGTAGAGACATACAAAATTCTTGTCGACACTGATACATTAGAAGTCATTACGACAGAAAAACAATAAGAAAAGGATTGGAAAAATGTACTCCACATGACATAATGAATGTATAGGACGAATGGCAGGTGGAGAAATGAAATTAACTATCGGAACGGTATTAACAATAGAAAAGGATTACACGGAAGAATCGGAGAAATTCAAGTGTCGTGTAGTTGATATTGAAGGTGATGATCACTTTATGATGGATTATCCTATCAATATGGCAACAGGAAAAACGGCGTTCTTCATAGATGGCACACAATTATTAGTAACGTTCGTGGATGACTATAAGATGTCTTACGCATTTCGTACCGAAGTGCATAGCCGTATCAATCGAACAATTCCTATGCTTAAACTGGAGTATCCTGGAGATAAGCAACTGATTAAAATCCAGAGAAGAGAATTCGTTCGCGTAGATACTTCGCTCGACGTAGCATTGCAGGCTGATGCCACCTCACTACAGTTAGTTTCAATGGATCTGAGTGCTGGCGGCTTAGCGGTCAATATGAAAGATCATGATTATTTTGCACAAAATGAAGAAGTAAAGTTGATCATTGTGTTATATTTCTCAAAAACAGAAATCAAATATGTTTCATGTAAAGCAAGAGTAGTAAGGAATTGGGAAAGCGAGAAACGCAGACTGACTTCTTTCAAATTTGATGAAGTAGATGAGAAAGACCGACAACATATTATTCGCTATTGTTTTGAACGACAGCTTGAATTACGAAATAACTAACAGGAAAGTCTGTCTACAGCAGACTTTTCTTTTTTTCATATGGTACAATAAAGGCGTAAATGGAGGGGTTTTCAGCATGAATAGTGGAATGAGAATCGCAATTGACGGCCCTGCAGCAGCAGGTAAAAGTACAATTGCTAAATTAGTAGCTAAGAAATTAGGATACACGTATATCGATACAGGAGCTATGTATCGTGCTATTACTTACAAAGTACTACAAAGTGCCATTGATCCGCGTGATGAAGAAGAAATTACTAAATTAATTGCACAAACTGAAATTGAATTGCAACCAGACGAAGGGATGCAAAAAGTTTTGCTAGACGGTATTGAAGTGACGGATGCGATACGTTCTCATGAAGTGACCACAAACGTTTCAGCGATCGCAGCATTGACATCTGTTCGTGAATTATTGGTTGCTAAACAACAAGATCTTGCTGCGCAATCATCCGTTGTAATGGATGGTAGAGATATCGGGACTGCTGTTTTACCTGAAGCGGAGTTGAAAATCTTCATGACAGCCTCTGTAGAAGAACGTGCAGAGCGTCGTTTGCTAGAGGAACAACAGCGTGGCATGACGTCAGATTATGAAACATTGAAAAGAGAAATTAGCGAAAGAGACCAAGCAGATAGCGAACGTAAGATTTCGCCATTAAAAAAAGCGGAAGATGCGATTACAATTGACACAACAGGGAAGACAATAGAAGAAGTGACGAATAGTATTATCAAATATGCCGAAAAGAGGTTAGCATGATGAATTTATATCCACTCGGCAAATTTTTGATTAGTACTGTTTGTTATCCACTGTATCGAATTAAAGTAATCGGCAAAGAAAATTTCCCTAAAGAGGGCGGCGTACTTTTATGTACCAATCATATAGACAATTTGGATCCGCCTGTAGTTGGAATCACATGTCCTAGAACCGTTCATTTTATGGCCAAAGAGGAGCTTTTTGATAAGCCTATTCTTAAAACGTTATTGCCGCAAGTACAAGCATATCCCGTAAAACGTGGTATGAGTGACCGTGAGGCGTTCCGGAAAACGATAAAACTATTACGAGACAATAAAGTAGTCGGCCTTTTTCCTGAAGGAACAAGAAGTAAAACCGGGGAAATCGGAAAGGGGTTAGCAGGTGCAGGTTTCTTCGCGCTAAAAGGAGGAGATGCGAAAGTGGTCCCTTGTGCGATCATTGGACCGTACAAAGCCTTCTCGCAACTGAAAGTCGTGTATGGCGAAGCGATGGACATGACGCCTTATCGTGAAAGAAAAGCATCTGCCGAAGAGGTAACAGATGCAATTATGGCAGAGATTGCTAAGTTGATTGAACAGTACAAATAAAAGAATAAGTGCAATTTTTTGTTTTTAAGTCTCGATTCGCATAATATAGATGTAAGATTCATTATGGAGGAGGACTACATATGACTGAAGAGATGAATATGGATGAAGTTAAAGAATACGGTGAAGGTGCACACGTAACGGGTGTAGTGACGAAGGTTGAAGAGAAATCGGTGACTGTTGAAATTGCAGGCGCTCCTTTTGACGGCGTGATTCCGATCAGTGAACTTTCCAGCTTGCATATTGAAAAAGCAGCAGATGCAGTCTCAGTCGGTGACGAATTAGAATTGGCGATTACCAAAGTGGAAGATGAGACATACGTCTTGTCCAAACGCCAAGTGGATGCAGAGAATGCATGGGGTTCATTGGAAGAGAAATTTGAAAATGGTGAAATCATCGAAACGGAAGTAAAGGACGTAGTAAAGGGTGGACTTGTTGTTGACCTTGGCGTTCGTGGATTTATCCCAGCTTCTTTAGTAGAAGATCACTTTGTAGAATCATTTGATGATTATCAAGGTCGTACGATGACTTTCAAAATCGTTGAAATGGATAAAGAGAAGAATCGTTTGATCTTGTCTCACCGTGCGGTTGTTCAAGCAGAAAATGACAAGAAAAAAGAGGCTGCACTTTCTGAAATTCAAGATGGTGACGTTTTAAACGGTACAGTACAACGCATCGCTTCTTTCGGGGCATTTGTTGATATTGGCGGCGTAGATGGTTTGGTTCATATTTCCCAAATTTCACACGGACATATCGAAAGTGTGTCAGACGTGTTGAAAGAAGGAGACGAAATCCAAGTCAAAGTATTGTCTGTTGACCGTGATGCGGAACGCGTATCTTTATCCATTAAAGATACATTGCCTGGTCCATGGGAAAACATCGAAGAAAAAGCGGAAGTCGGCTCTGTACTGGACGGCACAGTGAAACGACTTGTAGCATACGGCGCATTCGTTGAAATCTTGCCTGGTGTAGAAGGACTCGTACACATCTCACGTATTGCACATGAGCATATCGGTACACCACAAGAAGTGCTTGAGGAAGGGCAGTCTGTACAAGTCAAAGTATTGGACGTCAATCCACAGGAAAAGCGTATCTCATTGAGCATCAAAGATCTTACAGAAAAGCCAAAAGAAGCACGTGAAGAAAACTTCAGCTATGAAATGCCTGAAGAAACGACTGGCTTCTCACTTGCGGATGTAATTGGTGACCAACTAAAGAAATTCCAAGAATAATCTTGGGAATGTGATAAACTAGCCACAAATGATGAATAAGCGTAACTGGAATGATGATGCTTTCATATGCATCATCATTCTTTTTGTGTATAATATTCAAAGATAGGTCGGAAGGGTGTAATGAAAGAAAATGAAAAAACCAACAGTAGCAATCGTAGGAAGACCAAACGTCGGTAAGTCGACAATCTTTAACCGGATCGTAGGCGAACGTATTTCTATCGTAGAAGACGTTGCCGGTGTAACGCGAGATCGTATATACAGTGCAGCAGAGTGGTTGAATTATGAATTTAACTTAATCGACACGGGCGGTATTGAACTTCGTGATGAGCCGTTACTCGATCAAATTCGTTTACAGGCTGAAATTGCCATTGAAGAAGCTGATGTCATCATCTTCTTGACAAATGGTAGAGATGGCGTGACAGATTCGGATGAACATGTAGCACGGATGTTGTATAAAACGAATAAGCCAGTTGTATTGGCAGTGAATAAAGTTGATAATCCAGAGATGAGAGATATGGTTTATGACTTCTACTCACTAGGATTTGGAGAACCATATCCAATTTCAGGATCACACGGTCTAGGACTTGGTGATTTATTGGATGCGATGGCGGAGAGCTTTAAAGATATGGATTTAGAAGAAGAGGAAGACGATTCCATCAAATTCTGTTTGATTGGACGTCCGAATGTTGGAAAGTCGTCACTTGTGAACGCGTTACTCGGAGAAGATCGCGTCATCGTAAGTGATATAGCAGGTACAACAACAGACGCAATTGACTCCACGAAAGTAGTGGATGGACAAGAGTTTAGAATTATCGACACTGCGGGAATGCGTAAAAAAGGGAAAGTATACGAAAACACGGAGAAGTACAGTGTTCTACGTGCCTTAAAAGCCATTGACCGTTCAGATGTTGTCTTAATCGTTATGAACGCAGAAGAAGGTATTCGTGAGCAAGACAAACGTGTAGCCGGCTTTGCTGAAGAAGCAGGTAAAGGTGTCATGTTTGTTGTCAACAAATGGGATACACTTGAAAAAGATGACAAGACAATGAATAACTTTATCGATGATATTCGTGATCAGTTTAGATTCCTTGATTATGCACCTATATTCTTCGTTTCAGCTAAAACGAAGCAACGTGTGCATACATTGTTCTCTAATATTTTAATGATTAGTGAAAATCATGCGTTGCGTATTCAGTCAAGTGTTCTGAATGAGGTAGTGGAAGATGCGGTAGCTAGAAATCCTGCACCTTCAGATAAAGGACGTCGTTTACGGATTTACTATGCAACTCAAGTTGCTGTCAAGCCGCCAACGTTTGTCGTCTTTGTCAACGAACCGGAACTAATGCACTTTTCTTATCAACGCTTTTTACAGAACAGATTGCGTGAAGCCTTTGGATTTGAAGGAACACCAATCCGCTTAATTACAAGAGCAAGAAGCTAAATACACAAACAGAAAGGGCGGAGGTAATGGAAAAAGTCTCTATAATCGGTGCAGGCAGTTGGGGAACGGCACTTGCTTTTGTGCTGGCTGAAAATGGACATGACAGCTTAATTTGGACAAGACGTGCAGAGCAAGCGGATGAAATCAATAGTCAGCATACAAACAACCAATACTTACCTCAGGTGAATCTGCCCGAAAACCTTAACTCTACTAGTGACCTACAAACGGCGGTACAGCATGCGCAAACCATTGTGCTGGCTGTACCGACAGTTGCGATGCGTGAGACGTGCCGTCGTATACAAGAATCACTGACCGAACCGGCTGTGTTTGTTCATGTCTCCAAAGGAATCGATCCCAATACATTGGAACGGATTTCCGAAATCATTGCGGATGAAATAGACGAAGAGCTGCGTGAGGCCATTGTCGTGTTGTCTGGACCTAGCCACGCGGAAGAAGTAGTACTTCGACACCCTACAACCGTAGCAGCGGCTTCGAGCAACATGGAAGCAGCAGAGCGGGTGCAGGATTTATTCATGAGCAATTATTTCCGTGTCTATACGAATAAAGATGTCATCGGCGTGGAGCTTGGTGGTGCATTGAAAAATGTCATCGCTTTGGCTGCCGGTATTTCTGATGGTCTAGGTTACGGTGATAATGCAAAAGCGGCACTGATTACGAGAGGTCTAGCAGAAATTACACGGCTTGGCGTCAAAATGGGCGCAGATCAACAAACGTTTTCAGGTTTAACGGGACTTGGGGACTTGGTCGTTACATGTACAAGCGTACACTCAAGGAACTGGAGAGCCGGAAACTTACTTGGAAAAGGTCAAACTCTTGAAAGAGTGACTGAAGAAATGGGAATGGTCATAGAAGGCGTTCGTACTACGAAGGCTGCCTATCAGTTGGCTGAACAGTTTGGCGTCAATATGCCGCTAACTGAAGCACTGTATTCTATATTATTCGGCAACATCCCACCTAAACAAGCAGTAGATGAATTAATGAACCGTGGAAAGAAACAAGAAATCGATACATTTTTCGGTATCTAAACAGTAGGAGGGTGACAATTTTGTCCTCGTTAGATAAAATGTGGCTATCTTTTTACGCAATGGGATTCATGGTTGTTTCAATGGGCTTGATCTATTTAAGTCGTTATAAAATAAAAAACCGTGCACTACAAATCTTATTTGCGATTATTGCCTATACACTATTAATTACATCGTTCTTCGCAATGGTCTATTTGGTATTCAACGGACCGACTGGAGGGGCGTAACGTATGAATAAACGATTACTTATACTGTCAGTTATGATCTGTGGATTATTACTGTCGGCTTGTGGCGGTCGTCCACCAGAAGAGAAGCAAGCAAGCGAAACACCGTACCCTGATCAGCAAGAAACAATCCAGAAGGCTGTTGAGCGCTACCAAGAACAAACGGGTGGTCTATTACCCATCAAAACACGCGATCAAGAAACCGATCAATTTATCAAATATCCTATCGAGTTCTCGAAAATCGTTCCAGACTTCACTGAAAAGATTCCGTCCAACGCATTCGAAAACGGTGGCATTTTCCAATACGTTCTCATGGATGTAGAAGAAAATCCGACTGTTAAACTAGTCGACTTGCGGACTACTGAAAAACTGCGCGACATAAATTTGCGCAAATTTATCAGTGGAGAACTACCATTCTTGGATCCAGTCGGGGACAATGTCTATGCAGTAGACTTTAAGAAAATGGGCTTCAAAGAACCACTAACAGTCCAAAGTCCGTACTCCGATGCGCACCTACCCATCGTAGTAGGCGGTGACGGAAACTTCTACGTAGACTACTCCATCGACCTTAACAAGATCTTGATGGAGAAAAAGCCGAAAATAGAACCAGGCACAGACATCCGTTATCTACTATACGAAGACTCCCTAGTCCTCCCGGCATACTCCTTGCCCTACACAGTAGACGAAAACAACGAACCTGTGTTTATGAAGAAATAACCTACTCTAACTTGCAGGTGATCTCATGTATTCGCTTTTGAACTTTACATATTCAGGGAGTAATACAATCTGTCACCAAAATATAACTAGGATTGGTACGGAAGATGGGACGACTCCGGGAGGATCAGCGTGCGCCTTGAGACCCCGCAGGGAGCGAAGCGGACGAGGAGGCTCAAGCCACGCCCTCCGGAAAGCGTTCCCATCTGGAGTACCAATCCCGAACCGTTACAAAGTTTATTAACTAAATTAGCACCATTACCTAAAAACCGTTTCATGCAATCATGCATGAAACGGTTTTCTATTTCATAAGCTACAATGCGGAGAAAAAGGAGGGCTAATGATGAAAGAAGAACTATACGAAAACTTAGCTAGAAGAACAGACGGCGACATTTATATAGGTGTGGTAGGCCCTGTTCGAGTAGGGAAATCCACTTTTGTCAAACGAGTCATGGAGGAAGTCGTAATTCCTAACATGACGGATGCCAATGATCGAATACGAGCACAAGACGAACTTCCCCAAAGTTCACCAGGTCCCGTAATTATGACTGCAGAACCTAAATTCGTACCTGCCCAAGGAACAAGTGTTTCAATCGGGGATGGCGAACTAGAATTCCAAATTCGCCTAGCAGACTGTGTAGGTTACGTCATTGATGGCGTGAAAGGATATGAAGACGAGGACGGACCGAAATATGTCCATACACCTTGGCATAACGAACCCATCCCGTTCCAAGAAGCAGCACGGATCGGAACGGACAAGGTCATTCGTGATCATTCAACAATTGGTATCTTGCTGACAACAGACGGTACGGTGAATAATATTTCACGGGCTGCTGCTGAAGTGGCGGAGAAAGAAATTGTTGCAAAACTACAAGAGATCGGTAAACCATTTGTCATTGTGTTGAACTCTAAAATGCCTGCTCATGAAAAAGCATTGGAACTAAAACATCAATTGCATGAAAAGTATGGAGTTCCAGTCATTGCAATCAGTGCGGATCAGCTCAATGCAGCAGAGATCCAGTTAATTCTTAAAGAGGCGCTGTATGAATTCCCGATTACGGATATCGAACTACAACGCCCGGATTGGATGGAAGAGCTAGGAGATAGTCATAAACTGAATTCACGTATCGATCAGTTGATCACAGACGGGTTCCTCGGCGTCTCGAAGATTCGTAAAGTCCAGGAGATTGCAGAGTTATTGCAAGAAGAGGAGTTTATTAGGCAAGCAGAAGTAATAGAAGTGGATGCGGGTAAAGGCCGAGCGATCGTGAAAATTGATATGGATGAGCAAGCCTTCGTTAATGTCTGTGAAGAGTTTATGGGGACAGAAATGCGTTCTAAGAAAGATTGGCTCGTATTTATTCAAGAAGCCGTGAAAGCGAAAAAATCTTATGATATGTATGCTGAAGCGATCGATACAGCGAAAAAGTCGGGGTATGGTGTTGCGTTGCCATCGATCGAAGATTTCCAGCCGACTGCTCCTGAATTAATTAAACAAGATACGTTTTATGGTGTAAAGATGAAAGCAAAAGCACCGTCGCTTCATATTATTCGAATCGATATGGAAGCAGAATTTGCTCCATTGATCGGTTCTGAATTCCACAGTCATCACTTGTTAAAAGAATTAAAAAATGCCTTTTTACATGATCGAGAAGCGCTGTGGGAAACGCAGTTATTCGGTACACCACTTCATGAAGTTATGAAAGAAAGTATCCGATATAAGACTGCAGCGGTTCCAGATCGAGCGAGAAAAAGATTGCGTGAAACAATTGAACAAATGGTTAATGATGGAAATAAAGGTATGATTACTTTTATTGTTTAAGCTAAAATAGCTGAAAAAAAGCATAAATAGTATAGTGTGAAGTGAAGAAAGATCCGTCAAAAACGGGTCTTTTTTCTATGCTTTTCCATGAAAATCGCTTGAAATGCCGAGAATAAAGGAAAAGCGCGATAATATTGTTGCACCTCAGTTTTTCTTATGTTACTCTTTTTACAGTGTTAACAGCAATAGCATCCCCTTTGAGAGGAGGTGAACGGTGTGAATAAAACAGAATTAATTAACTCTGTAGCAGAAGCGGCAGGTCTAACAAAAAAAGACGCAACTAAAGCTGTTGAAGCTGTATTCGATACAATTCAATCAACTCTTGCTAACGGTGATAAAGTTCAATTGATTGGTTTCGGAAACTTTGAAGTGCGCGAACGTGCTGCACGTAAAGGACGTAACCCACAATCAGGTGAAGAAATCGAAATCGCTGCAAGTAAAGTTCCAGCTTTCAAAGCAGGTAAAGCACTAAAAGACGCAGTAAAATAATTCGAGATTTTACATAGGAGTCCGTCCAGCAAATCTGTCAATCAGATGGCTATGGATGGACTCCTTTCCATTTTTTTATGGAATACATAAGGAAGTACAAGTCACTATACGGAATGATTGGAATGTGCTAGTATTTTGGTGAAATAGGTTTTGTTCCTACAAGGAGGACATGCTGTTATGAAAGAGCAAGATGTAAATAAATTAGAGCAGGCAGTTACGATGATCTTGGAAGCGATCGGTGAAGATCCGGCTCGTGAAGGATTAGTTGAAACGCCGAAACGTGTAGCGAAAATGTACCAAGAAGTTTTTGAAGGTCTAAATAAAGATCCAAGAGATTATTTTGATACGGTATTTCATGAAAATCATGATGAAGTCGTATTAGTGAAAGATATACCATTTTATTCTATGTGCGAGCATCACTTAGTGCCATTTTTCGGTGTAGCCCATGTAGCATATATTCCACGTAATGGAGTGGTCGCTGGCTTAAGTAAATTAGCTAGAGCGGTTGAAACGGCAGCACGTCGTCCGCAATTGCAAGAACGCATTACATCGAGCGTGGCAGATGCTATGATGGAAAAACTGAATCCGCATGGTGTCTATATCATTATTGAAGCGGAACATATGTGCATGACAATGAGAGGAATCAAGAAGCCTGGAGCGAAAACTATCACGACAGTCGCTAGAGGAATCTATGAACACGATGACGTCAAACGGGCTGAAATTTTATCTCTTATTAGAACAAACTAAGGTCTTTGCCGAGCACTTGCTGTATATGCTATCATTAGAATTATATATAGACTGGAGATGCGAACATGACACAACCGGATTATCTAATTATTAAAGCTAAAAAAGATGGAGTGAATGTCATTGGACTCACTAGAGGCAATGACACAAAGTTTCACCATACCGAAAAATTAGATAGAGGAGAAGTCATGATCGCGCAGTTTACCGAGCATACATCCGCTATAAAGATTCGGGGAGAAGCTGAAATTCATACAGCTCATGGCGTAGTTTCAAGCGAAGAAAAAGAATGACCGTATAGTTTACGGGAATGGAGCTTACTGATGGAGACAAAAGGATTCACTGACCAAGTCGACAATTATATATATGATTTGCGACGCGCTATTTACCAGCCAGTGGTCGAACGAGATGCAGGGCGTGCATCGATTGACAGGCGAAAAGCAGCGTTGCTCCTATTGCCTTTGCTCAATGGAGAGCAGTGGACGGACGAGATGCAGACCGCAGCTTTGGCGATTGGTGCCATCCATACGGCATTTGACGTTCATGACCAAATTGATATCGCAGATGCATCATCCAAAGAACAGCAATTGATGGTTCTCGCCGGTGATCACTTCAGTGGTATCCATTACAAGCTATTGGCATCGATTCCGAATTTCCATCTCATTCGTTCCTTGTCTGCAGCAATCGGTAGAGTCAATGAATGCAAGACGACATTGTTACAAACTCCGCCAACAACACTCGAAGAGCGATTACAGTTAATTACTGAAGTGGAAAGCGCGTGTATTGTAGAATTCTTCGACACATTTGGCTTTACGCGGTACACACACATCATCGAGACGCTTGTTCCATTCCTATGGTTGCTTGACAGTAAACAGCATGATTTAAATCGGATGAAATTTCCGCATTTAGTGCCAAATACGAGTGACACGCAAGACTGGATCGATCAATTGCAGCAACAGCTGAAGGATAGATTAGAAAACAGTTTTTATTTACATACTGAATTAGTGGAAGAGTTGCAAAAAATGACGAACGAACAAGAAAGTAAACTGAAGTGAAGAAAGAAGGGACGAACTGTGGCGGTCTCAAAAGAAGAAAAAGTTCATAACGTCTTTGAAAAAATTTCGACAGACTATGATAAAATGAATTCCGTGATCAGTTTCAATCAACATATTAAGTGGCGAAATGATATCATGGTGCGCATGAATGTACAGCCTGGAGCGAAAGCACTTGACGTTTGTTGCGGTACAGCAGACTGGACCGTAGCATTAGCCGAGGCGGCTGGACCTACTGGCGAAATTGTTGGATTGGACTTCAGTGCGAACATGCTGGATTCCGGTAGAGATAAAGTAGCACCTTATCCGAATCTAACATTGATTCAAGGTAATGCCATGTCTCTTCCTTTCCCGGATCATTCATTCGATTATGTGACTATAGGTTTTGGTCTACGAAACGTTCCGGATTACTTAACTGTATTAAAAGAAATGCGACGTGTTTTAAAACCGGGTGGTATGGCAGTATGTTTGGAAACATCTCAACCCAAAATACCTGTCTATCGTCAAGGTTTCCGTTTCTATTTCAAATATATTATGCCGTTATTCGGTAAACTCTTCGCGAAGAGCTATAAAGAATATTCTTGGCTACAAGAATCTGCAAATGATTTCCCAGGCATGAAAGAGTTGGCGCAACTTTTTGTCGATGCAGGATATCAAGAGGTTTCTTATAAGTCTTACAGTGGCGGTGCGGCGGCGGGCCATATCGGTTACAAATAATGAGTACACGGGAGAAGGTAATGGGTTTGGAGAAAATTAAGTTGATGTCGCTTTATACGGATTTCCGCAAAGACATGTCCTATATTGAAAAAGAACTTGAGCGTTCCGTGCAATCTTCTTCTCCCATTGTTCGTCAAGCTTCTTTGCATTTATTGAAAGCGGGTGGAAAGAGGATTCGGCCGATTTTTGTGATTTTGGCTGCACAGTCTGGTAACTATTCGATGGAAAATGCTGCAAAGGTCGCTGTATCACTAGAATTAATTCACATGGCGTCTCTTGTCCATGATGACGTAATCGATGATTCTGATATGCGGCGCGGATTAGAAACTGTTAAAGCGAAGTGGAACAACAGGGTAGCGATGTATGCAGGCGATTTCATCTTTTCACGTGCGCTGACATCTATAGGCAATATCGAAAAAGCTTCTGTCCATCAAATTTTGGCAGAGACAATGCTTGAGATATGCAAAGGGGAAATCATTCAAATTGATTTCCAGCAACAAACCGATCAAGGATTACGTGATTATTTAAAGCGTATTAAGCGTAAGACGGCTTTATTGCTTTCTTCAAGCTGTGAACTTGGCGCATTAAGTTCGGATGCAGATGCAGAAACTGTTCGGAAATTGAAGCGTTATGGCTATTTCACAGGGATGGCATTTCAAATTATTGATGATATCCTGGACATTACTTCAACAGATGCGGAGCTTGGAAAACCAGCCGGAAGCGATTTATTGAATGGTCATATTACTTTGCCGGTTTTATACATAAAAGATGATGAACAATTCAAACCCTTTATGGAACGTGCGTTTACCGGTGAGATGGAAGAGTCAGATAGACAAGCGATGCTTCGTTATATTCGACAAAGTGGTGCGATCGACAAAGCACAGCATGTGAGTGATTTGTATTTGATCAAAGCGTTGAAGGAATTGGAAAGTCTACCGAATAGCAAATCGAAGAAAGCATTGATTCAAATCGCTGATTTCATCGGACAACGAAAATATTGACGATGTTTGTTAATAGTTGAAAGAAAAAGGCGTCAATGTTACGATTTAAAAGGGATATTCCCTATACATGATTGAAGGAGTGTTTTAGAGATGGAAAGAACATTTTTAATGGTAAAGCCTGACGGCGTACAACGTAACCTAATTGGTGAAATTGTTGGTCGTTTCGAAAGTAAAGGATTCCAATTAGTTGGCGGGAAATTAATGAACATTTCTCAAGAACTTGCTGAACAGCATTACGGAGAGCACAAAGAACGTCCATTCTTCGGAGAGCTTGTAGAATTCATCACTTCTGGACCAGTTTTCGCAATGGTATGGGAAGGCGAGAACGTAATCTCTACTTCACGCTTAATGACGGGTGCTACAAATCCGAAAGAATCAGCTCCAGGAACGATCCGCGGAGATTTCGCTGTAACAGTAGGCAAGAATATCATTCATGGTTCAGACTCAACTGAGTCAGCAAGCCGCGAGATCAACTTGTTCTTTAAAGAAGAAGAGCTTGTGACTTATGACAAAACAGTGAACAACTGGATTAATTAATTGCCAAAAACAGCCGAGCGAATTTCGCGTGGCTGTTTTTCTTATACATACGATATACTTTTTCCGCTATAATGAGAACGTACATAGAAAGAAAAGGCAACAGGGGGTCATGAGATGTCTGATTATTCGATATTAATTCAAGGCGTAAAGAAGAAGACCGGGATCGAT
This sequence comes from Sporosarcina sp. P17b, assembly GCF_002743115.1. Lineage (NCBI taxonomy): Bacteria > Bacillati > Bacillota > Bacilli > Caryophanales > Caryophanaceae > Sporosarcina > Sporosarcina sp. P17b. The sequence continues at coordinate 364,386 of NZ_PDYP01000001.1, forward strand.
TTATCTTTATATAAAGAAGCTCAAATGAAGAGAAGACTCACTTCTTTGTATGAAAAAAAAGGCTTCCGTAATTTTAAAGATTACTCTCAAGCTATTCAAACAGACAAAGACTTATTGGAAGAATTCCTTGACCGAATGACGATTAATGTGTCAGAATTTTACCGCAATGCCGTTCGTTGGAATGTCTTAGAGAAGAAGATTTTCCCGCAATTATTAGAGAAAAATAAGCGCTTGAAAATTTGGAGTGCCGCTTGTTCTACGGGAGAAGAGCCTTATTCACTTGCGATGGTTCTGTCCTCACATGTTCCATTGCGTGATATCTCCATCCACGCGACGGATCTTGATCTGGGCGTGTTGAATCGTGCGAAAGTTGGCCTATACAATGAACGTGCATTAAAAGAAGTCCCCAAGCCAATCATTGATAAATATTTCATAAAAGAAGGCGCATCTTATCAAGTTGTAGATGATATTAAGAAAACAGTTACGTTCAAACAACAAAACTTGCTTGAAGATCGCTATGATACAAACTATGACTTGATCGTATGCCGTAATGTGATGATCTATTTCACGGAAGAGGCGAAAGACCAAATCTATTCCAACTTCTCCAAAGCATTAAAGCCAGGGGGGATTCTGTTCGTCGGAAGTACAGAACAGATCTTCAATCCTGAAAAATACAATTTTGAATCAGTAGATACATTCTTTTATAGAAAAAAACAATAATCCACGTTACGGAGGAATCGAATATGCGCTTTATAACAGCTGGAGAATCACACGGCCCAAAACTTACAGCCATCATTGAAGGATTACCTGCACAGATGGAACTAACGGCTGAAATGATCAATAAAGAATTAAAGAGAAGACAAGGTGGACACGGTAGAGGTCGTAGAATGCAAATAGAGAAGGACCTTGTGGAAATCTCTTCTGGTGTACGCCATGGTAAAACAATAGGCTCACCGGTCACGCTGACGGTTGTTAACGATGATTGGAAGCATTGGACTGGTATTATGGGCGTAGAACCACTTCCCGAAGATATGAATCCTGAAGATGTGAAGCGTCAGATCACTCGTCCACGTCCTGGGCACGCAGATCTTGTAGGTGGCATGAAATATGGTCACCGTGATTTGCGAAATGTCCTTGAACGTTCGTCGGCACGTGAGACAACGATGCGTGTAGCAATCGGAGCAGTTGCGAAGCAATTCTTGCGTCAGCTCGGTATCGAAACTGTAGCGCATGTAACAGAAATTGGTGGCGTTCAAACAAATCCTGCTGCTTATGCAGATTTATCCATAGATGAACTTCGTGCCATCGTAGAAGAAGATGCAGTATACTGTGCGGATCAAGATGCGTCAGCCAAAATGACAGAAGCGATAGATGCGATTAAAAAACGCGGCGATACACTGGGCGGCGTAGTGGAAGTGATCATCGAAGGATGCCCTCCAGGAATCGGTAGTTATGTACAGTTTGATCGTAAAATGGACGGCAAACTTGCTGGAGCTATGATGAGCATCAACGCATTTAAAGGTGTGGAAGTAGGTCTTGGATTTGATATGGCGAAAATGCCAGGCAGTGAAGTGCATGATGAAATCGCATGGAATGCAGATCAAGGCTATTACCGTAAATCCAATCGTTTAGGTGGACTTGAAGGTGGAATGACGACAGGTATGCCAATCGTAGTTCGCGGTGTAATGAAACCAATTCCGACGCTTTATAAGCCACTCGAAAGCGTAGATATCGATACGAAAGAAGCCTTCGTTGCGACAATTGAGCGATCTGATCCTTGTGCGGTTCCTGCCGCATCCGTTGTAGCTGAGCATGTCATCGCAACTGAAATGGCAAAAGCTATCATGGAGGAATTCCGTTCGGATACAATGGACGGTCTACAGAAGGATATTGAACAATATAGACAATATGTAAAGGAGTTTTAAGATGGATAAGTTAACGGTTTCCGTCCGCGATCATCGATACGACGTCTATATAGGTTCGAAAACATATGATTTATTTTCGACTGAATATGCAGAGTTACTTAGTTCGACAGATAAAATTGGTATCATTGCCGATGCGCATGTTGCGGAGTTACATCTTCCTTTATTACAAGAAGCTCTACTACGTTCCGGTCGCGAGGTATCGGTGAAAATTGTGCCTGGCGGCGAGAAGTGTAAAATGCCAGAAGTTTACGTAGAGTGTCAGTCTTTCTTACTGACTGAAGGTTTTACACGTAATTCACTTCTCATCGCTTTCGGCGGTGGAGCATGCGGAGATCTGACAGGATTTGTGGCAGCTACATTTATGCGTGGAATTCGCTTCATTCAATGCCCTACAACTGTTCTTGCGCATGATAGTGCAGTCGGTGGCAAGACAGCCATCAATATGCCGGAAGGGAAGAACATGGTCGGTTCATTCCACCAGCCTTCAGCGGTATTATTTGATACGGATGTATTTAACACGTTGCCGGCTTCCGAAATGCGTTCAGGACTAGCGGAATTAGTCAAACACGCCTTTATTTCGGATGCGCATTGGACAGAGCAATTATTGGAAAAGAAGGAGTTCTCTACTCCATCCATCGAGTGGCTTGAAAAAGAATTATTACAAGGCATCCAAGTGAAAGCCGTTATTGTAGGACAAGACGAGTTTGAAGGTTCTACTCGTAAGTTTCTAAATTTCGGTCATACATTTGGTCATGCAGTAGAAGCGGCATCAGGATTCGGCGCTCTCAGTCATGGAGAATGTGTCATGATCGGTATGGGATATGCTTTCTTGCTAAGTGAAAAATATGGTGATATTCCTGAAGGGTTTACTAATCGTTATCTTCACTTTGCTAACCGTAACGGTTATACATTCGGACCGGTATTCTCTTATAGTTTCGAAGAGTTATTATCCTATATGCAAAAGGATAAAAAAGCTTCATTTGGTAAGATGAATTTTGTGTTACTGCAAAAGATTGGTGAACCGTTTGTGAAGGAAATTAGTGCAGAAGAGTGTCAGAAAGCATTTATGGAGTTCAAAGAGAAATTGGAAAGCGAGGGGATCGTATGAGTGTAAGAGGAATTAGAGGCGCCACAACTGTGGAAACTGATAACGCGCAAGAAGTGTTACAAGCGACAGAGTCTCTTGTACTCGAAATGGCAGAGGCGAATCAATTTAAACCCGAAGATATCGTTTCGGTCATTGTTTCAACGACAGTGGATGTCAAAGCAGCATTCCCAGCAAAAGCAATCCGCTCAATTGAAGGCTGGACGTATGTGCCGGTTATGTGTACACATGAGATCGATGTACCAGGCTCTATGCGTATGTGTATACGCGTCATGATGAATGTAAATACATCAAAAAAACAAAATGAAATACAACATATCTATCAAAATAAGGCAATTCAATTACGACCTGATCTACAAAAATAAATCAACGAAAGTAAAGGAGGAGCCATCCCATGAAGTGGAAACCAATTTTACGTACGATGAAACCTTATACCCCAGGCCGTTCACTAGAAGGTGTAAAACATACATACGGCTTGCAAGAAGTAAATAAGCTCGCTTCAAATGAAAACCCTTATGGTTCATCACCGAAAGTCGCAGAGTATTTACGTTCAAAAGCAGCCCAATTTGAAATATACCCAGATGTATACACAGCAGGTTTACGTGGAAAGCTAGCGGAATTCCATCAAGTTGAATCGAATGAAATTCTTTTCGGAAACGGTTCAGATGAAATTGTTACTATCATTTCACGTGCCTTACTGCAACCGGGTACGAATACAGTGATGGCTTCCATAACGTTTCCTCAATATGCACATAATGCAAAAATTGAGGGAGCGGAAATTCGTGAAGTGGCCATGCTTGAAAATGGCGACCACGATCTAGAAGGCTTTTTAAAAGTTGCGGATGAAGAAACAGCAGTCATCTGGATTTGTAACCCAAACAACCCGACAGGAAATCTTTTGTCGAGTACAGCGGTGAAAAATTTCTTGGATCAAGCGCCTAAGACAGCTCTTATCGTTCTTGATGAAGCGTACTTTGAATTTGTTACGGATTCTTCACAGGAAGACGCAATGAAGTGGATTCATGACTACGATAACTTAATTATTCTTCGTACTTTCTCTAAAGCATATGGACTAGCAAGTTTCCGCATTGGATACGGTGTGACGAACGCGGATGTAGTATCAGAACTCAATAAAGTACGAAATCCTTTCAACAACAGCTCATTGGCGCTCGCGGTAGCGGAAGTTGCGCTTGAAGATCAGGAGTTTCTTCAACATTGCGTGACCCACAATGCGGAAGAACGAAAACGTTATGAGGAGTATGCAAAACAGCATTCATTAGCAATCTATCCTTCGGCTACTAATTTTGTATTAATCGCTGTACCTGGAGATGCAGATGAAGCATGCGAAGTGTTATTACAAAACGGATATATTGTCCGCAGCGGAAATCTGCTGGGCACACCAGGATTTGTTCGCGTGACAATTGGAACGCATGAGCAAAATACAGGTTTATTCAAAGCATTTGATCAATTATTAACTAACTAGTAAGGATAGATGACAATGAAAACGACTGTAAGTATTATCGGACTCGGGTTGATCGGTGGATCCCTTGGTCTAGCATTAAAGCGAAATCCAGAAGTTCATATTATAGGTTTTGACCGTTCTTACGCTACTGCTGATGAAGCATTTCGAAGAGGAATCATCGATACGGTTGCACCTTCCGCAAAATCAGCCTGTGAACAGGCTGACTTTGTTGTTTTTGCGACGCCTGTTAACACGACAGTGGCTCTTTTTGAAGAAGCGGTAGAGTGGGACTTTAAAGAACATGCAATTGTCAGTGATACAGGCAGTACGAAAAAACCTATTATGGATGCAGCTAAAGCATTGCAAAATAAAGGAATTACCTTCATTGGTGGTCATCCGATGGCGGGTTCTCATAAGAGCGGTGTATCTGCTGCGATGGAGCATCTCTTTGAGAATGCGTATTATATTCTCACCCCTAATGAAACAACAACTGAAGAACAAATCATGCATATAGAAAATTTGCTGTCTTCAACTAAAGCGAAATTGATTGTACTACAAGCAGAAGAGCATGATCGCATGACGGCAATTATTAGCCATTTTCCGCATATTGTGGCATCTTCTTTAGTCGGCCGTTTAGCTGCACAAGAAGAAGGTCAACCATTCGTAAAAAAATTGGCTGCAGGTGGTTTCAGAGATTTAACACGTATCGCTTCGGCAGATCCTGTCATGTGGCGAGATATTACCATTCAAAATAGAGAAGAATTATTGTCACAAGTGGATGGTTGGCTTCATGAGATGAACTCGATCCGCGATATGCTAGAAGAGAATAATCCAGAGCATATTTTTGATTTCTTTGCACAGGCAAAAACGTACCGCGATCAATTGCCTTCCACAAGTCAAGGTGCAACTCAAGGGGCGCTTTATATGCCATTTGATTTACACATCGACATACCCGATCATCCTGGTATCATTTCCGAAATCACTAAAATTCTAGCAGATTCTACTATTAGTTTGACTAATATACGTATCGTCGAAACACGTACAGATGTGTACGGTATTTTGGTTATTAGCTTTCAATCAGCTTCTGAACGTAAGCGAGCTCGTCAAGTGTTGACGTCAGAAACGGATTATTCCATGCACGTACTTTAAGAGGAGGAGAGCGCAATGTCAGAACAACAAACCGTTTCATTTGAAAAACCGGTCCTTCGCGGCACTTTGCAAGTACCTGGAGATAAATCTATTTCCCACCGTGCCGTGATGTTGGGGTCAATTGCAAAAGGCAAAACGACTATCAGTGGATTTTTGGATGGTGAAGATTGTCTGAGTACGATTGAAATGTTCAAACAGCTTGGTGTGAAGATTACTCGTAACGGAACAGATGTCACTGTTGAAAGTCCTGGCATCGCGAATTGGCAGACACCTGCTAAGGCATTGGATGCAGGCAACTCGGGAACGACTGCTCGTTTAATGCTAGGTATTTTATCAGGATCTTCGGTTACTTCTGAAATGTGTGGAGATCAATATTTGTCTAAGCGACCAATGAAGCGTGTAACAGATCCTTTAGAACAAATGGGTGCTACTATTACGAGTGAAGGTAAGGCGGATTATTTGCCTCTGACTATCACTGGAAAAACGTTGCAAGCCATCGACTATTTAATGCCTGTTGCCAGTGCGCAAGTGAAGTCTGCCATTTTACTGGCGGGTCTTCAAGCACAGGGCACGACTTCTGTTACTGAAATTGCTGTCTCTCGTGATCATACAGAGCGTATGCTAGTCCAATTTGGTGCGGAGCTTGAACAACAAGATAAAGTGATTCGTATAGAAGGTGGACAGCAACTGACGGGGACTGATGTTGTAGTGCCAGGGGATATTTCATCTGCAGCATTTTTCATGGTAGCAACAGCAGTAGTAGAAAATAGTGATGTTTCGTTTCTAAAAGTTGGATTGAACCCTACTCGGACAGGTATACTAGACGTACTGGAATCGATGGGTGTAGAGATCGAACTATCGGATGAACAAGGGTTTACAGGTGAGCGCTACGGTACTGTGCGTATCCGACATTCTAAACTGCGAGGGACGGAAATTGGTGGCGAATTGATTCCAAGACTGATCGATGAACTTCCCGTACTTGCATTGTTGGCAACACAAGCGGAAGGAAAGACCGTGATCAAAGACGCGGAAGAACTTCGTGTTAAAGAGACGGACCGTATTGAAGCAGTTGCTACAGAATTGCGGAAACTCGGAGCGAATATCGAGACCACACCGGATGGAATGATTATACAAGGACCGACACCTTTAACGGGAGCTACACTGCAATCATACGGTGACCACCGTCTTGGAATGATGGCAGCCGTTGCAGGATTGATTACGTCTAGTCCTGTTCAAATCGATAATCCATCTTGTATTGCTATTTCCTATCCACACTTTTTCGAAGATCTATCGGAGCTAGTGAATCAATAAAGTAGAATAGAAAGCTCAGGTGAAGAAATGAATGTACTGCAGGAATTGGAGCAAATTTTACTCGACGGAGATTTAGATGCTCTACAAGATAAAATACAGAAACTGCAAGCGGCGAATGAATATGATGCTCTATATGATGTCGCGAATATGTTAGTCGAATATGGATTCGTCGGACAAGCAGACGGGATATTCTCAGAGCTACTAGTAGTGTTCCCGGATGAAGCGCAGCTGAAAATAGATCGAGCTGCTGCTTTGCTTGAACTCAGTGAAGAGGATGAAGCGCTATTATTGCTAACGGATATCTCACCAGACGAGGAAGAATATGTTCAAGCATTGCTCGCGCAGGCGGATTATTATCAAATGCTTGGCCTTGCCGAAACAGCATTAGCTAAAGTACGGGAAGCTGCAGAACTGGCTCCTCATGAACCGGTAATCCAGCTAGCGCAAGCGGAGCTTCTATTGGACTCAGGAAGATACAGTGAATCGGTGAGAATTTATCAGAAGCTTCACGAGTCATCTGACGAGGTTGCGGGCGTACGTCTGTCTTCACGTCTTGCCGAAGCTTACAGCGCAGGTGCTGCGTATGAAGAAGCCATACCTTTCTATGAGGAATTACTTGAGAATGCATCAAATCCTGAAGAATTATTCGGATTGGCATTGGCTTACTACCAAACTGCACGCTATTCGGAAGCCGTAACGCGTCTCGAGCAATTAATTGAAATGGATCCAGATTATTTCTCGGCCTATATGCTAGCAGGTCAAAGTTATGCCCAGCAAAATGAAGATGACAAAGCCTATGAACTGTTCCAAAAAGGTATTGAGCGTGATGAATTTGATAAAGAATTACAACTCGCTGCAGGTAAATCTGCTTTAAAACTGCAAATGCCTGAACAAGCAGAAATGCATTTAAAAGAAGCACTCGTACTGGATCCGGAATATATCGATGCTCTCGTAACGCTTGCTGCAGTCTACGAAAATCAGGAAGAGGACGAGGCATTAATTGAATTGCTACTGTACGCAGAAGCAGATCAATTGGAGATTCCTTTACTCGATGCTTTTCTTGCATATGCCTATGAGCGTAAGGAAGATTATAAAAAAGCGAATGAAATGTATTTGAAAGCATATGATGGGATGAACGAAGATGCTGCTTTCTTAGATCAATATGCACGATTCTTGCTAGAGGAAGGCAAACGCGAAGAAGCATTGCCGATTATTCAGCAGCTAGTTAGAATTGCACCGCATGAAGAAGAATGGACAGCATATATCGCGCAATCTGAAGAGGAGGGGTAAGATGAATGCCATGGTTCCTGTAGCTGCCAAGAAAGAATTTTTAAGGTGGTTTTTAAAGCGCTATCGATTAAAGCGACGGGAATGTGTATGGATTTTAAATTATCTTCTCAGCAACGAACATTTATTGACGAATGTTCACTTCACAGATGAAGCTCATCACTGTCCGCGTGCTATGATCATTTCCACAACAGAAGTGGATAGTATTCCCTTCCGTTTCTACAAGGGGAGTTTGATGACAGCAGACGCAGAAAAATCATTTCACGACCTTAGGCTGCATCCAGATGAAGATATGTTCATCCAACTGAATTTCAAAAACAGCAATAAGTGTCCGGAGTATGCGAGTGTGGCGGAAGAGAATCCTTATTTGCCTGAAGATCTCTTGAAGAAAAAGAAGGACCAGCAAATAGCGGAAAAACTTCTCGAAGAGAGCTTCACCTTGACGACCAATGAAATGTTGCTGAAGAAAATCGACGAAGCGCTAGACAAAGGCGACCGTGAGCTATTCATCAGCTTAACGGCTATGCTGAATGAAATGAAAAAAGATAAAGACATTCACCAATGATTTCGCCCTTCGCGGTGGAATCATTGGTTTGCGTTGAGGGAACATATGCGCTAAACTTTACTAAGTAATGTAAGGAGGAATGACAATGAACTGGGTTCCGAAGGATGTAGATACCTACATAAATCAGAAAGAATATATCGATACAATCGTTGTGCCTTTGATTGCCATAGATACGCGACCTGAAACTATGAAAAACAGCGCTTCCTCTTCCGAATTCTTGATGAATCTTTCCATGTTCATCGAGAAGCAGTTCAAGGGGCGTATGATGTTCATGCCGCCTGTGTCCTATACACAGTCGACAGACTTGCAGCAAATGGCAGATACGCTGTCAGAGGACTTAAAGAAGTCTTCCTTTACGCATGTTTTCTATCTCACGACGGATCCGAAGTGGACAAGCGTCACGGTGGAGGGTAAGATTGTCTGGCTGCCGTCTATCCCACTAGAGACAATGGATAACCATCTACGTCAGACCATCATGGAAGACCAGCTACGGCAAGTTCTGACACACTTCATGGAGAGTTGGAACGTCCAGTGAGAAGCTGGTTGCGATTAGTGAATACTTTCTGAGTTTGGGGAGAATTTGTGCTTTGGAGGCGAACCTTTAATCGTTGAAATAAAAGTGGAAGGTATTTCTTGTGGTCGATTCAAGCTGAGGCAGTAATCGATTTGGAAATTGAATTTGAACTATGTTAAACTTTAATCTGTATACGTATTAAAAGTAAGTCCGAAGACAACGCTAATTAACACAAAGTAATCATTCAGAAATACCGCTACCAAGAGGATGCAAGCACTATTTTGTACTTATTTAAAGAACTATGTCGGTTTGTCACCAAATCTTAATATTTGTCCACAAACTTAAGCACCTACTAAAAGCATTATTGAATTTAGTTTCATATTGATATATCATAGATATGTCCTAGTATTACAATTAGCAAAAGAATGTCCGTGGGACTGACTTTGGAGTAAGAGGAGGGAAATTACTGATGAGCAATAAAGTGTCAAGACGCACGTTCCTAAGTTATACATTAATGGGAACTGGTGGGTTCATGGCCTCTGCAATGCTGATGCCGATGATTCGTTTCGCAATTGATCCCGTTCTGGCTAGTGCCGGCGGTTCCGACATGATTCCAACACCGCAAAAAGAAGCCGATCTTTCAGAAGTACCGGTTCGTGTAGACTATACAATCAAAGATCGACAAGATGCATGGTATACTTCTGACGAATCTAACACGGCTTGGGTCTACAAAGAAGGCGACAAAGTCATAGCACTTTCTCCAGTCTGTAAACACTTAGGGTGTACTGTAAACTGGGAAGGCGACGAGCATAAAAACGAGTTTTTCTGCCCTTGTCACGCTGGACGTTACAAGAAAAATGGTGATAACATTCCAGGAACACCGCCACTTGGACCGCTTGATGAGTTTGAAGTAGAAGTCATCGACGGATTTGTCTATCTTGGTGGAGTAATACCGAACACATTAGTCTAAAGGGTAAGGGGGTACGACCGCAGTGTTAAATAAAATTTATGATTGGGTGGATGAACGGTTAGATATCACACCAATTTGGCGAGATATCGCTGACCACGAAGTACCTGAGCACGTAAACCCTGCACATCATTTTTCTGCATTCATCTATTGTTTCGGAGGTTTGACGTTTTTCGTAACGGTTATCCAAATCTTGTCTGGTATGTTCCTGACAATGTATTACACACCGGATATTGAAAACGCATGGAAATCAGTTTTCTACCTTCAAAATGATGTTGCATTCGGTGAACTTGTGCGAGGGATGCACCACTGGGGAGCTTCGTTAGTTATCGTAATGATGTTCCTACATACTTTGCGTGTATTCTTTACAGGGTCTTATAAGAAACCTCGTGAATTGAACTGGATCGTCGGAGTGTTAATCTTCGGCGTCATGCTAGGTCTAGGTTTCACAGGCTATCTATTGCCTTGGGATATGAAAGCTCTATTTGCAACAAAAGTTGGGATTGAGATTGCCGCGTCAGTACCTTTCATCGGAGAACAGATTAAAATTCTTCTCGCGGGTGATTCCACGATTCTAGGTGCACAGACGTTAACAAGATTCTTCGCGATTCATGTATTTTTCCTACCAGCTGCTTTGCTTGGGTTGCTTGCAGCACACTTTATCATGATCAGAAGACAAGGTATTTCCGGACCACTATAAGAACCAGTTTTATGGTTAGGGTCATCTGAAATTTAAGAAGGAGGGAATAACATGCACCGCGGAAAAGGGATGAAATTTGTTGGGGATTCGCGCATCAAGGCTTCAGGCAAGATGGCGAATACACCAAAAGACTACTCAGAATATCCGGGTAAAACCGAAGCATTCTGGCCAAACTTTCTATTGAAAGAGTGGATGGTTGGAGCGGTTTTCTTAATCGGCTATCTAATCGTTACTCTTGCACACCCGTCACCGCTTGAGCGTCAAGCGGACCCGACGGATACAATGTATATACCGATACCAGACTGGTATTTCCTATTCATGTATCAGCTATTGAAATATGAATTCGCTTCCGGTCCTTATAACGTGATCGGTGCGATCGTCATTCCAGGATTGGCATTTATGGCATTAATGCTAGTTCCATTCATGGATACAACGAAAGAGAGACGTCCATTTAAGCGTCCGTTGCCAACAGGCTTCATGATTCTTTCATTCTTGGCGATCTTCTACTTGACTTGGGAATCAGTCGAAAACCACGACTGGGAAGCAGCAAAAGTTCAAGGTGCAATCGTTGATGAAGTAGAATATGATGAAACAGCAGAAGGGTATGAGATTTATCAGGGCTCTTCCTGTATTGGCTGTCACGGTGACTCTTTCCAAGGTGGATTGGGCTTGCCGTTAACTAACACAGGTATGACACCTGAAGAAATCATCGAAATCGCTCATGATGGCCGAGGTTCAATGCCTCCTGGTACATGGGAAGGTTCAGATGAAGATCTTCAAGTACTTGCTGAATTTATATCTGAGCTAGAAACGAAGTAAGAAAAAAGAGTCAGGAAACTGGCTCTTTTTTTCTATCTATTTATACGTAACCAAATTATACATAGAAGTAGTATATTCCAATGGAAGTGGTGATGTTTTTGCGAATGTTATGGGCACAAATCTGGATGATTCTTTCACATAAATCATTCTTATGGATTCTTCTTTTCATTAATATATTAGGGTCTGTGTACGGATATGATTGGTATATGTGGCAGCTGGAAATTACCGAGCCAAAGTTTTGGATTTTCGTACCGGATAGTCCGACCGCTACATTATTCTTTTGTTTCGCTATCATCGGCTGGCTACTCAATCGAAACTTCAAACTGATGGAAGCTCTCGCACTCATTACGCTGATCAAATATGGATTATGGGCAGTGGCAATGAACTTGCTGACACTTGTCGTAACGGGTTCGATCGGCTGGGTTGGTTGGATGCTGATTGGTTCTCACTTCGCAATGGCATTGCAAGGCATTCTGTATTTACCGAAATATAGATTCACTGGGTGGCATATTGCCATTGCCGCAATTTGGACACTTCATAACGATGTAATTGATTATGTGTTTGGGCAAATGCCCATTTACCGTGACTTGACGCAATTCAGTCCGCAAATCGGTTATTTCACATTTTGGTTATCGATCGCTTGTATTGTAATTGCAATATGGGATTATAGATCAAGATTGAAAGCACGGGCTTTGAAAGCGTAGCTAATAGTTGCAGTAACCAAGCAAACATTATAAAATGTAGGATAGAGAGAAAGAGAAAGGGGAGAGATCGACGTGTTCTGGATTTACTTTGCCGTCATTTTATTGCTACCGATTTACGCGCAATTTAAAGTGAAAAGCACATATAAAAAGTATTCGAAGATCCGTTCTACTTCTGGGATGACCGGTGCTCAAGTAGCGAGACTTATCCTGGATCAAAATGGTTTACATGATGTGAAAGTTGTGGAGAGCCAGGGGTTCTTAACGGATCACTATAATCCATTGACAAAAATCGTGGCATTGTCTACGAGTAACTATCACGAATCATCTGTTGCAGGTACAGCAGTAGCTGCGCACGAAGTTGGTCACGCTATTCAAGACAAAGAGGCTTACTCTTTCTTGCGCTTCCGCCACAGATTGGCGCCAGTCGCAAGTATAACTTCTAACGCATCTTGGGTATTCATCATGATCGGAATTATCTTCTCAAGCATGAATTCTTTGCTAGGGATCGGGATTCTGTTGATGGCAGTTGGGGTACTATTCCAAATTGTCACATTGCCAGTAGAGTTTAACGCATCCTCACGTGCGATGGATCAAATCGTTCAACTTGGAATTATCCGTAACGATGAAGAACCACAGGCGAAAAAGGTATTAAGCGCAGCAGCGATGACATATGTTGCCGCAACTGCAGTAGCTGTTCTAGAATTAGTACGTTTAGTACTAATCTTTACAAGCCGCGACTAATAAACAGAAAAATCCTTCTGCTGATATAGCAGAAGGATTTTTTTAATCGGCAATTGGCCGTTTTTGTTCATCCAGTGTGAAACCTTCACCCATGACATCATGTACTTCCATCATGGAGACAAACGCTTCAGGATCGACTGAGACGATCAGATTCTTCAATCGAATCATTTCATTTTTACCGACTACACAATAGAGTATTTCACGATCTTCCTTTGAAAAATGTCCGTATCCTTTGAACACGGTCACGCCACGTTCCATGGAATCGGCGATTTTACTAGCGATTTCATCGGGGAAGTTCGTTACGATGAAAGCACCTCTTGCGGAATATGCACCTTCTTGGACGAAATCAATGACCCGCGCACCGACGAATAACGCAACTAAAGTGTACATCATCGAACGGTAGTCTAAATACACAGCCCATGACAATAAGATGATTGCTGCATCAAATGTGAACATCGTTTTGCCCATTGTAATGCCGAATTTCTTATGCGCAAGCCTTGCTATGATATCCGAACCGCCTGTCGTACCACCGCTTCTAAATATAATACCGAGCCCAACACCGATGAAAACACCCGCAAATAATGAAACTAAGAATAGATCGCCTTCCATATGGATATTGACTTCATATTTCATAAACAATTTAATGAATACGGAGACGGCTACTGTACCAATGACGGTATAAATGAAGGAACGTCTACCAAGCATTTTCCATCCTATAATGAACATGGGAATATTCAGCAACAAGTTCATCAATGCGGGATCCCAATTGAAGGCGAACAGTAAGATCAACGTAATTCCTGTGAATCCGCCTTCCGCCAGTTCATGTTGGATCGTAAAGTTTACGAGTCCGAAACTAAATAATGCTGCACCCAAGATAATTAATAAGATATTGCGTACACGAATTCCAGCGAACAAATACAACACTCCTTTGTTAGATGCACTCTTGATGTCATCAAGCTTTTATTTCTAGATAGCTTGTCCATTCAACGCACGTATTTTCATGTCACAATTCGTACATTATACATAGTATGTGCTAAATATTATATTTTGACAATAGCCAGAAGAATGCATACGATAGGAAGGGGAGTTGATTGCGATGACTAAAACGATGGAACAACTGCAACAGGAAGTTGACACATACATAACAGGCTTTAAAGAAGGATATTTTCCTCCTATGGAACTCATCGCACGATTGACAGAAGAGTTAGGGGAATTATCACGGGAAGTACAAGATCGCTATGGTATGAAGAAGAAAAAATCTACTGAAGCTGTGGGGACTTTGGAGGAAGAAACAGGCGATCTATTATTCGTCCTCATCTGTTTCGCCAATTCACAACAAATCGATTTATCTACAGCACTTGAGACCGTCCTGACAAAATTCAACACAAGAGATAAAGACCGCTGGACTAAAAAGGAGGAAATGGAATGACGATTAAATTAGCGATAGCAGGTGCACGTGGAAGAATGGGTGGAACTGCGGTAGTGGCAGGTACGGAAGCAGCAGACATTGAAATCGTGGCGGCACTAGATTACAAACATGATGGAGAATATTTACATAATGGTTCAGTAACAGATGCGAAAGATGGAATTCCAATATATACATCTCTTGCAGCGTTACATGCGGCGCACCATCCAGATGTATTACTTGATGTGACGGATCCTGATGCGGTATTCGCTAACGCAAGCGAAGCATTATCTCTTGGTATGGACGTAGTGATCGGAACATCAGGATTGACTGCTGAAATGCTAGAGGACTTGGAGAGCCTTTCCAATGAACAGCAAAAGAGCTGTATTATCGCACCGAACTTCTCGATAGGCGCTGTGTTGATGATGAAATTTGCCCAACAAGCTGCACGTTATTTGGGAGACGTTGAAATACTTGAAATGCACCATGATCGGAAACTCGATGCACCGTCAGGAACTGCTGTTAAAACTGCAGAAATGATTCGTGAAGTCCGTGCAGCTCATATTCAAGGTCATCCTGAAGAACAAGAAACGCTAAAAGGCGCACGCGGTGCAGATGTGGAGGGAATGAAGATTCACAGCATTCGGTTACCTGGATTGCTTGCACATCAAGAAGTGCTCCTTGGCGGTGAAGGAGAGTTACTCAAAATCCGTCATGACTCATTCGATCGTAAGTCCTTTATGCCAGGGATATTACTGGCGATTCGTGAATCAGTTTCCACACCACGATTCGTATACGGGCTTGAAAAAATTATAGATTAAACTTTTGCGGTGAGGCGGTTAATGTATGCAACATAGAAAATTAAAAGTAGGTGTCATTTGTTATCCTTCGCTTGGAGGATCAGGCGTAGTGGCAACGGAATTAGGACTGAAAATGGCGAGTAAAGGTCATGAGATGCATTATATTACATCGAGTAAACCTTTTCGTTTTTTAGATGTTCATCCAAATATCCAGTTTCATGAAGTGACGATCGAAGGATATGCGGTATTCAAGTACCCTCCTTATGACATTGCCCTTGCGAACCGTATTGCGCAAGTCATCGAATCGGAACAGCTGGATTTGCTCCACGTACACTATGCGGTGCCACACGCGATCTCGGCTATTCTGGCAAAAGATATGGCGGAATCCTCTATCGGTATTATAACGACCTTACATGGTACCGATGTGACGATTCTTGGCCACGACCCTGCATTACGAAATACATTGTCTTATGGTATTAATAAATCTGATCGTGTAACAGCTGTTTCACGTTCATTACGCAATGAAACGATTGAGTTGCTACAACCGAAGACGGAAATACGAACGATTTACAACTTTATCGACGAGGAAAAGTATTACCCACGTGAAGTAGCGCATCTGCGTGAAGAACTAGGTATTGCAGAAGATGAAAAAGTACTGATCCATATATCTAATTTCCGAAAAGTGAAGCGCATTCCCGATATTATCGAAAGCTTCCGTTTAATCGATAAGCAACATAAAGCAAAATTGCTATTAGTTGGTGAAGGTCCTGAAAAGTTTGATTTGGAAGAGTATGTAGAACGTATTGGATTGCAAGACGATATTCTGTTCTTAGGGAAACGGGATGATCTACCTGAATTATTATCAATCAGTGATGTGATGTTGTTACTTTCTGAGAAAGAAGCATTCGGTCTCGTCTTACTCGAAGCTTTTGCGTGCGGTGTGCCTGCCGTAGCCAATGCAATCGGCGGTATCCCGGAGGTTGTTCAGGATGGCGTTAACGGATTCTTAGTGCAACTAGGCGATGTACAAGCTGTTGCAGATCGTGTCACACAGTTGCTGAGCGATTCGGCTTTATATCAACAAATGAAAAAACATGCGATTCAAACAGTGCAAGAAGAATTTAGTTCTGATTCGATTGTAGAACAATATGAGGAATTATATTATGAAGTGGCGGCGATGAAATGACGTCTACATTTGGTTCCGCAGCGAGCCGGCAAGTCATTCTAGAATTAAGTACAGCAGGCTACGAAGCAGTCTTTGTCGGCGGTGCAGTACGTGATGCTGAACTCGGCAAAAAGCCGCTCGATATCGATATAGCAACGTCTGCTACACCTCACCAAGTCAAAGAAGTATTTAGGCATACTATCGATATCGGTATTGAACACGGTACGATTCTGGTGATGATGCACGGCGAGCCGATTGAAGTGACGACGTACCGTACCGAATCTACATATAGCGACCAGCGTCATCCTGATGAAGTAATCTATGTGAATTCATTGAAAGAAGATTTACAACGACGTGACTTTACGATCAATGCGCTTGCGATGACAGTGGATGGTGAACTCATAGATTTATTTGATGGACTGAAGGATTTGAAGCAAAAGATCATTCGTTGCGTGGGGAATCCTGAAGAACGCTTTGGGGAAGACCCGCTACGTATTTTCCGCGCTTTGCGTTTTTCCTCTGTTTTGGATTTTGAAATTGAAGAAAAAACATTGGATTCGATGAAAAAACTAGCTCCTTCATTACGGCATGTCGCAATTGAACGGATCAAAACCGAAATGGATAAACTGTTTCTAGGAGAGAATCCTTCCCGTGCATTTCATTACGGACGTCAAATTAGCTTACCCGAACTTTTTCCGGAGTTACTTGCGGCATTTGATACACTGGATCGCTACACTCCGTTTCTTCACGCGCGTCATGGCTTCGCAGCAATGCTTGCCGTAACGGACACAGAAGCCGCAAATCTCTCAAGACAGTTCAAATTGTCGAACGAGGAAAAACGCTTTTTGAAACAATTTGAGGAAGCATTTGCTAGCCGTAGAAATCATGTATTTGGTCCATGGGAATTCTATAGCTATTCAACCGACGTTTTAGAAGTTGTAGAAAAAGCGTATCATGTGAATCATGAAGATAATGAATTAATGACACAGCAAATTGAACAATATAAAGAGCAATTACCGATTAGAACACGTGCAGATCTCGCATTTACTGGAACGGACTTGTTGAAGTGGTCAGGCAAAAGTGGTGGAAAATGGACGAGTGATTGGATCAAGAAAATCGAACGAGCAATTGTCTTCGGACGAATTGAAAATGACGCACAGGCGATAAAGGACTGGTTTATAAATGAAATCACCCGTGAAAAGTGAATTATTGAAACGATTATTTGCGGCGCAAGGTGAACCTATATCGGGTCAAGATATTGCCGATGAATTCGGTCTCTCACGCACAGCTATTTGGAAATACATTAAAGAGCTTGAAGAAGAAGGCTATGAAATTGGGTCACAACGAAAGAAAGGCTATTACTTAATTGAAGCCCCAGATTTGGTCAACCAAGGAAACATCACGGAGTATTTGACGACAGAACGCTACGGAAGGACTATTAAATATTTTACAACAGTCCCTACTACGCAGACGATTGCACATGAAGACGCACAAAATGGAGCGGAAGATGGCACGTTGATTATTTCTGAAGAACAGACAGCTGGAAAAGGACGTTTGGCTAGACCTTGGACGTCAAAAGCAAATCGAGGCATTTGGATGAGTTTGATTATTCGTCCCGAACTGGCACCGCAATATGCTCCTCAATTGACACTGGTAGCGGCAGTAGCCATTGTTCGTGCAATTGAGGAAGTGGCAGATATTCAACCTATCATCAAGTGGCCAAATGATATTTTGATCAACGGTAAAAAGGTTACAGGTATTTTGACGGAGCTTCAGTCGGATCCCGATCGTGTCAAAGCGGTTATTTTGGGAATGGGCATCAATGCTAATCAACAGCCATCCGATTTCCCTGAAGAATTACAGACGATTGCCACATCATTACGTATCGAAAAAGGCGAAATGATTGACCGAGCGCAATTAGTGGCGGCCATCCTGAAGTATCTTGAGCAATATACGGACTTATATGTCGAAAAAGGATTTCCTCCAATTAAAATTTTATGGGAAAGTTATGCCGCCATTACAGGCAAGAAAATTAAAGCGAGCATGGTCCATGAAACAGTTGAAGGAGTCGCACTTGGTATATCACATGAAGGCATGCTAGAACTACAACTTGCAGACGGAACGATTCGCGGAATTTATTCCGCAGATATCGAGATTAAGAATTAAAACTATACAGAATCTGACTGTTTTGATATAGTATACGCATAGGGCGGTATCAATTATGGAGCTGCACCTGCTTGGCAAATGAATTATATAAGAAATCTGCCTTGATCTTTATAGACAGGGACGGAGGAAGCTAAATCAAACGCTTACGCAACCCTTCTGTCCAAATTTGGATCAGTAGGGTTTTATTTTTGGTTATTTTGCCTACCAAACGCCTGCTGAAATCAGACGTAAAGGAGAAGATTAACAGTGAAATCGACAACAGATTTTTCGAAAATGAAAACAAACGGTGAGAAAATCAGTATGCTGACAGCGTATGATTATCCGACAGCACAAATTGCAGAACAAGCGGGGATTGATGTACTTCTTGTAGGCGATTCACTTGGTATGGTCGTACTCGGTTATGATTCGACATCGCATGTGACGCTTGACGAGATGTCGCATCACGGCAAAGCAGTTCGCCGAGGTGCAAAAGATACATTTGTCATCGTAGATATGCCGTTTGGTACGTATCATGGTTCAGCTGACATAACCTTACAGAATGCTTTACGGTTATTCCAGGAAACTTCTGCGAATGCGCTTAAAGTAGAAGGCAGTGGTGCAGTCATCGATAAAATCAAGTTGTTGACGACAGCGGGTATGCCAGTATGTGCACATTTAGGATTGCTTCCGCAGTCTGCTGGAGTCACCGGTGGATATAAAGTACAAGGTAAAACAGCAGCGGCAGCTAAACAGCTGATTGATGATGCTAAAGCTTGTGAAGCAGCAGGAGCATTCATGATCGTGCTCGAGTGTATTCCTTTCCAATTAGCGAAAGAAGTTTCTATGGCCGTTTCTATTCCTATCATCGGAATTGGTGCAGGCGCAGAAACAGATGGACAAGTACTTGTTTTTCATGACATGGTTCGCTATGGTAATCATAAATTACCAAAATTCGTTGAAAGTTATGCGGAAGTTGGTAAAGATATCGAAGGCGCCATGAAGTTATATAACTCGGCAGTGAAAAACGGTTCATTCCCCTCTGAGAGCCACCGCTTCACTATGAAGGAAGAAGAACTGGATGCGTTGTACGGGGGGAAGACACTATGAATGCCAGTGCTACTATGCAAATAGTTCGTTCAATCGCTGAACTGAAAAATATTCTTAATCCAAGACAACGAAACGGACGCACAGTTGGTTTCGTACCGACAATGGGTTTCCTTCATGAAGGACATATGGTATTAGCGAAGGAAGCGCGGAGAGATCATGACATCGTAGTGATGAGTATTTTCGTTAACCCTGCACAGTTCGGACCCGGTGAAGATTATGATGCCTATCCACGGGATGAACAGCATGACGCGGAACTTGCATCCACTGCAGGAGTGGATTATCTATTCATTCCATCTGCTGAAGAGATGTATCCTCGTAAAAGCGGAATCAGTATTTTGCCAGGTGAACAGGCATCCCGACTATGTGGTGCTTCTAGACCAGGACATTTCGATGGTGTATTGAAAGTGGTATTGAAATTATTCAATATCGTTGATCCAGATGAATCCTATTTTGGTATGAAAGATGCACAGCAACTTGCGATTATTGAAACATTCGTACGTGATTTCAACTTGCGTACGTCAATTACTCGTGTACCTACTGTGCGTGAAGAAGACGGTCTTGCGAAAAGCTCTCGTAATGTCCGATTACTTGAACATGAACGAAATGAAGCGAGCGCGATTTATCGTGCACTGAGCTTGGGAAGACGCAGTTATTATGAAGGCATTCCATTGCAAGAGGTAGCGAAGATCGTGCGCAGAACGATTGAAGAGGAAACGTCAGGAACGATTGATTATGTCGAAGTACTGGCTTATCCATCATTGGATGAAAATATCAACGACGCGGCAGAAGTGATCATAGCCGCAGCGGTGCAGTTTACTTCCGCAAGATTGATAGATAATATTATTATGTCAACTATAAAGGATGAATAGAATGTTTAGAATGATGATGAATGGAAAATTACATCGCGCTACTGTCACAGAAGCTGACTTGAATTACGTAGGCAGCATTACAATTGACGGAGCTTTATTAGAAGCTGCGGGTATGTTGCCGAATGAAAAAGTGCAGATCGTCAATAATAATAACGGTGCGCGCTTCGAAACGTATATTATCGAAGGAGAGCCAGGTAGCGGCGTGATTTGTGTGAACGGGGCTGCTGCGCGTCTTGTGCAGCCAGGCGACATCGTCATCATCTTATCCTACGTGTATGTGTCCGAGGAAGAGGCACGCACGCATCGACCGACTGTGTTGATTATGGATGAGAATAATCGTGTGAAAGAAGTTATTACGGAAAAGCCTGGCGTCGCTATATTCTAAAGAGTACTAAACCCCCATTTGAGAGTTATTTGAATGGGGGTTTAGTTTGTAGAATTTGAGAGTTGGGAAGGAGAAAGAAGCGTTGATCTGCGTTCCGAACTAGAGCTTTAATCCGAAACTACTACCCAATGTTCCTTTTAATTTTTTCTTGTCATTGACTCCGATGCAAGACGTGAGTCGCTGTGGTAAGTGTGATACAATTTGCTTTAGAAACCAAATAGGAAGTTGATGATGGTATGTCTACAAGCAAATATGCAGTTGTCGATTTGGAAACGACTGGTCATTCGCCTTCAAAGGGAGATCGGATTATTCAAATAGCAATTGTCTTTATTGAGAACAATCAAATAATTGATACATATATGCGCTATGTGCATCCGCAGCGCTCGATTCCGCCCTTTATTCATCAATTGACATCAATCGGAGATGAAGACGTTGCAGACGCCGCTCCTTTTGAAGAGATCGCTGAAGAGGTGGCAGATTTGCTTGCTGGGTGTATTTTTGTCGCGCATAATACAGACTTTGACGTATCATTTCTACAAAAAGAATTCATACGATGTGGCATGTCACAATGGTATGGCAAGACGATTGATACAGTAGAACTAGCGAAGATTATGTATCCTACATTGCCAAGTTATCGATTGCAGGATATAGCCGAATCTCTGGGGATCCCTTTACAGCAAGCTCACCGTGCGGATGATGATGCGGAAGCGACTGCGTTGTTCTTGTTGAAGGCACTTGAGAAAATTGAAACGTTACCTAAAGAAACATTAAGTCGTATGCATGAGCGTTCATTTGCGATGAAATCTGAAATCTCGACGTTATTCTATGAAGCACTTAAGCGCTCTCGAGGACATGAAACATCTAGTGACTACGCTTTGTTCCGAGGGATTCCGTATGTAAAATCGAAGCTCCGTACTATGGCATGGCCGCAGCCTATAGCATTTCCAGCAGACGAGATGGCGAAAGAACATGTGATGCAGAAAATTCATCCGTCTTATCATATTAGAGAAGGTCAAGCACAGTTGATGGATTTGACGTGGCAATCATTCATTGAAAAGAAACAAGTGGCTGTTGAGATTCCTACGGGTGCAGGCAAGACGATCGGTTATTTAGTACCGGCATTAATTCGTGCATTTGAAACGAAACAACCGGTTGTTATTAGTACGTATACAAACCATTTGGTCGATACACTAGCCGAGGAAGTCGCAAAACTTGAAAAGGCTTTGCACATAACGATTCCAACGACTGTGATCAAAGGTATGTCAAATTATATTTCATTGGGAAAGTTTGAAGAACTTATGCATTTTAATGATGAAGTGTATGATGACTCCATCACGATCATGCAGTTATTGGTCTGGTTGACAGAAACGACTACTGGAGATTTAGATGAGGTGAATGTATCGGGAGGCGGTCAGCTGTTTGTCGACCGTATCCGTAAGCGTTCGATGCGCGTGAAGAAAGATGAACGAATAGCCGATTTCTATACACATACATTAAAAAACTGCCAGCAGTCGATGGTGTTGTTGACGAATCACTCGATGTTACTAAATGACAAACAGCGCTATGATCCGTTATTCCATTCCATTAGTGGTTTGGTGGTGGATGAAGCGCATCAAATGAATCAAGCAGCTATTCGCACGCATCAGCAAGTGTTTTCCTATACAAATTGGAAGTATGTAATGAGTCAGTTGAACGGCTTAAGTAATTGTCAGTTGCTGTTTGATATGCAAGATGTCTTGATACGATTTCATTTTAATCATAAAACTTCCACCGAACGCTTACAACACGCGTTTGACGAATTCATGTTGGCATTCGATGAATCGATGCTCGTACTGATCAACTCGAACTCAAATAACGGGGATAAACAGGTGACAAAAACGATACAGCCACTATCTAAGCGTTTGAGGACGAATGAAATTTTCACTAAAGTTTTGCGTAAGATGAATGAATATATTAGCGTGTCTGAAAAATATGCTGCACCACTAAAAAACCTCTCGAATGAATTAACTGTTCATGAGCTTGCTGTACTGAATGAATGGTCTTATTGGGTCAATGAAATGAAAGTCAAAGCAGGAGAATGGGTTGAACTATTTTTGGAAAAGCCGAAAATGAGCTCGACGGTTTGGATGGAAAAAGACAGCCGCAGTTTGCCAGGTAGTTTACAGATCAAGAAAAGCCCAGTTAACGGTTCTGAAGTCATCCGGGATTTCATTGATACACTCGAAGGTGAGGCAGGTATCGTCTGGACATCTGGAACGCTAACAGCCGGACAGCAAGATCGCTTCGTGCTGGATCAAGCGGGACTGCCGCCTTCTGTCCCATTATATACATTTAAAGCACCTGCTAACTTTTACGAAGGCGCACATACGTTAATTGTGGAAGATATGCCGGATATTCAGCAAGTATCGAATGATGAGTATATCGAAGCGGTGGCGGATGCACTAATTCAAACGGCCGTTGCGATTGAAGGACGAGTATTTGCATTGTTCTTATCGCATGACATGTTGAAGAAGACTCATCAAGCGGTAATCGACAGTGAATCATTGCAAGAAGATTATGTATTGATTGCACAAGGTGTTAGTTCCGGAAGTCGTCACAAGCTGTTAAAGACATTTAAACAGCAGGAGAAAGCGGTGTTGTTCGGCACGACGAGCTTCTGGGAAGGCGTCGATGTACCGAGTGAACAATTATCTGCGGTAGTTGTTGTTCGTCTGCCGTTTACTTCACCGGATGAACCTCTCTTTAAAGCGCGTTCTGAAGCATTGGTCGCAGAGCGTAAAAACGCATTCATGCATCTAGGTTTACCTGAAGCTATACTGCGTTTCCGACAAGGATTCGGCAGATTGATTCGCTCATCTGATCAGCAGGGGTTCTTTATCATATTAGATCGCCGTATCGATACCAAATCCTATGGTAAATCCTTTTTAGAGGCATTACCAAAGTCATTTGTGAAAAAAGTATCCCTTGAAGGTCTAGTTAAC
Source organism: Sporosarcina sp. P17b (assembly GCF_002743115.1). Lineage (NCBI taxonomy): Bacteria > Bacillati > Bacillota > Bacilli > Caryophanales > Caryophanaceae > Sporosarcina > Sporosarcina sp. P17b. The sequence continues at coordinate 388,492 of NZ_PDYP01000001.1, forward strand.
GAGATCGAAAATTGTTATAATGATGGATGTAGCAAAAGAAAGTAGGTTGTAAAATGAATCGAAAAAAATCAACGGTTCATTCGATAGGAAGAGTCGCTTATGCTTAATTGGATTAAGTTTCTATTTCTATTTTTACTCACACTTGGAATCACGATTACACTGATCGTTTTCTACCAAGCAGAGAAACCGTTCGCTGCATCGAGTAAGGTAGCGGAAAAAGCTGTATTGGAAAATAATGTTCTTGAAAAGGTAAATAAGACGAATCATTATCATGGAAAGACATCATGGATCACGGTCTATGGAATAGATAAGAATGGACATGAAAAAATAGTTTTCGTTGAAGAACAAACGACGAAAATACTAAAAGCCGTTTCGATTAAAGATGGTATTACAGAGCAAAAAGCCATTGCTAACGTCAAAAGAGATGATGATGTGAAGAAAATACTGAACGCATCATTAGGTCTGGAAAATGACACACCATTTTGGGAAGTTGGTTATCTCGATAGCGAGGATACGTTAAACTATGCGTATCTAAACTTCACGGATGGAAAGCGGCTTAAGCATATTACAAAATTATAGAGTGAGTTGGAATTAGAACTAAAAGGGAGCGGTCAATTTGAGAAAGCAATTAGCGTCCAGAGTAAGTACTTTAACACCATCTACAACATTAGCGATTACTGCAAAAGCAAAAGAAATGAAAGCAGCCGGCATCGATATTGTTGGGCTCGGAGCAGGCGAACCGGATTTTAATACACCTGAAAACATTTTGGCAGCAGCGTATCAATCAATGAAAGATGGAAAGACAAAATATACTCCTGCGGGCGGTCTTCCAGAATTAAAAGACGCCATAATTGACAAATTGAAAAGAGATCAAGGCTTGGACTATACACGTAAGGAAGTGTTGGTCGGTATCGGAGCGAAGCACGTACTCTTTACACTATTCCAAGTCCTACTGAATAAAGGTGATGAAGTCATCATTCCTTCCCCATTCTGGGTGAGTTATCCGGAACAGGTGAAATTAGCGGAAGGCACGCCAGTATTTATTGAAGGCACGGCTGCCAATCAATTCAAAGTATCTGCGAAGCAAATCAACGAGGCAATTACTGATCAAACGAAAGCCGTGATCATTAACTCGCCAGGTAATCCGACGGGAATGATTTATTCCAAGGAAGAACTGGAAGAAATTGCTGAAGTTTGCCGTGAAAAAGACGTGTGGATCATTTCGGATGAAATATATGAAAAACTCGTTTATGATGGACAACACCATGTATCCATTGCGCAACTTTCAGAAGATGCAAAAGAGCGTACATTCGTTATAAATGGAGTATCGAAATCCCATTCGATGACAGGTTGGAGAATTGGTTATATTGCAGGTGACGCGGAAGTAGTAGGTGCGATGACGAACCTCGCTAGCCATTCGACGTCTAACCCGACAACGACTTCACAATACGCTGCGATCGAAGCTTATAACGGACCGCAAGATGCTGTGGAAGTGATGCGAAAAGATTTCGAATCCCGTTTGAATCAAGCGTATCCTAAGCTTGCAGCTATCCCAGGTTTCCACGTGTTAAAGCCACAAGGAGCATTCTATTTCTTGCCCGATGTCCAAGAAGCATTGAAGAATACTGGCTTTGCAAATGTCGATGTGTTCGCACAAGCGTTATTGACAGAAGCGAAAGTAGCAGTCATTCCAGGTACTGGCTTCGGTTCTGATTCGACGATTCGACTTTCGTATGCAACGTCAATCGATCAATTGGAAGAAGGAATTGCACGTATTGATCAATTTGTAAGAGATCACTGGAAAGCGTAAAACAGAAGCAACCCATTAGTTGCTGATGAGAGGAAGTTTCAAATATGCAGCAAGATGAGCGGCTGGAAATCTGGATTGAGCAGGGGAATGTTTCTATTTCCCAGCTCTTTTTTCAACATTATAAAAAACTATTGATTTCAGATAATGATGCCATGGTATTACTCCATATGATTGCATTTCAGGAAGCGGGGAACTATTTTCCTACGCCGACCGATATCGCGAATCGTATGCAACAACAAGAGAAAGATGTTACGAATTGCTTACAGCGCATGATGCAAAAAGGATTATTTTCTATAGAACAGAGTACCGATGAAAATAAAGTATTGCATGAAAAGTTTTCATTTTATCCTTTATGGAAACGATTGATAGAAGAAGTTGAAAAACAGAAGATGCAGTCAGAAGAAGAAGTGGTCAAGCAGGATGAGGGAGAAATCTTCTCGTTATTTGAGCAAGAATTCGGTCGCTTCTTATCACCGATGGAATTTGAAACAATCGGTATGTGGATTGATAAAGATGGTCATTCTACGGAAATTATCCGTGCAGCATTACGAGAAGCTGTTTTGGCACAAAAGATGAGCTTGCGTTATATTGACCGGATTTTATTTGAGTGGAAAAAGAAAAATGTCAAGACTATGCGAGATGTTGAAAAGCAGACGAAAGCGTTCCGTCCGACAACTGTAGCAACAGCTCCGCAAGCAAAAACAGCAATTAAAGATGTACCTTTCTATAATTGGCTTGAAGAACGGGAGTAGGTGAAACGATGCTGACAAAAACACAATGGAACATATGCCTGCAAAAGTTCGAAGAGATGTTTCCAGAAGCGCATTGTGAACTCGTTCATAAGAATCCTTTTGAATTACTAATCGCAACTCTTTTATCAGCGCAATGTACAGACGTACTAGTCAATCGCGTCACAGCAGAGTTGTTTAAGAAATATCAAACACCAGAAGATTATCTTGCTGTACCTATTGAAGAATTGCAGGACGATATACGTTCAATCGGCTTGTTCCGTAATAAATCAAAGAATATACAGGCACTTAGTCTCCAACTGCTTGACGAGTTTGGTGGAGAAGTACCTCCAAACCGTGATGAGATGATGACGTTACCGGGTGTGGGTAGGAAGACAGCCAATGTCGTTGTATCAAACGCATTCGGTGTTCCAGCTCTAGCTGTTGATACACATGTGGAGCGCGTTGCGAAAAGGCTTGGCATGAATCGCTGGAAAGATCGTCCGCTTGATGTAGAAGAAAAAATCATGCGTTGGACACCAATGGAAAAATGGACTCAAACTCATCATCAAATGATTTTCTTCGGTCGTTATCACTGCAAAGCACAAAATCCCAACTGCCCAGAATGTCCACTGTTGGATTTATGCCGTGAAGGCCAGAAAAGGATGAAGCGAAATGACACCTGAACAGTTAAAAGAACATGTCCAACAAGTACTTGCTCGGTGGGAACAGCAAAAGCCGGAATTAGAAGAAGCGTATGCTGTCAACGACGAACGTAAATTGCTATTAATACAGCCAGCAATCGAGCAGTTAGAATGGTTGATCGGCCAGAGTGAACTAGCAGAGAATTCTCATACAGGTAAGGTGCACCATGCACTTGAGCCGAATAATTACGAGGAACGAATCGAATTTATTAAACTTCAAAAAAATAGTCATTATGCGATGATTCAACTGACGATGCTGTATGATGAGATGAAGAAGAAGGCGGCACGTATACGTGTTCAACAGTAAATAAAAAGAGCGAATCGACATCATGTCGGTTCGCTCTTTTTTAGTTGATCGGTTAATCAGAGGGGTTGATGTTGGGTTCATTTTGATTTTGACCTTGTTCTCCTTGATTCCCTTGGTTTCCTTGTCCTTGATTGTTCTGACCTTGACCTTGACCTTGATTTTGATCTTGGTTGTTTTGGTTATTGTCGTTCTCATTATTGTTCGAATTGTTGCCATCTGGATTATTGGGGTTATTTTGATCCGATTGGTTTTGATCTTCATTATCGGATTCATTATCTGAATTCGAATCAGGATCTGATGGATCATCGTCCGGATTATTTTGATCATCCCCGTTATCGTCAGGCACAATGATTGGCTCGTCTTCAATTACTGGTTCATTTGCGTCTTTTATCGATAGGCTAGCCGTTGCTGATCCGCTCGTATAGCCGCCCATATTGGCACTCACGTAGAATGTATAGCTCTTGCCGTATTCTACACCTGAATAGGTCGTCTGCTGATCAGAAGTAGTGGTAATACTTTGTGCTGCCCCACCATCAACAGAGACGCTTACGTTGAACGTAGGACTACCTAGGCTATCATACGTATTCGATACATCATAATTCCAATTCAATTGAACGGTGTTGGAATTTGCATCGAATTGTGCGGTTAAACCTTCCGGACTTGGGATGGATATTTTTTCAGGTACTGCAGATCTGTCGGGCAGTGTTCCCCTGACAAATAATTCAGTACTAATCTGATTGCGATACGTAAATGAACTCGCCAGCATGATAGGGTCACTGCCTTTGACGATATCCGCCTCTTCTACAGAGTCGGGTTGAGCGAATGTACCTGGATCTTTTGCGATTTTGCTCATGACATCACGGAAAAGATATTGTGGAACGTAACGTCCGTGCTCATATGTCGTGATAGGTAGATACTTACCATACCCGCCCCATGTTGAAATTGTATATTCGGTTGTATAACCTGTAAACCACGTATCAGGCACGTAATGACTCTTCATATTGTCTTTTTGCATTTTTTTAGCATCAAAATTTGTTGTACCAGTTTTTCCCGCAATATCCATATTACTGATATTTGCTCGAGTACCTGTTGCTTCATACTCGGTAAGGACATCACGCAATACATCTGTAATCATATAGGCAGTAGAATCTTTCATTGCAGTTACAGGATCCGGACGTAAATTCTTTTCTGTTTTCCCGTCACGCAATACTAGTTTAGTTACGGCATGGGGTTTTGTGTAAATACCGCCATTACCGAAAGCAGCATATGCGCCTGCCATTTGGACTGTAGAGAATTCAGCTCCGCCACCTAGGGCATTAGATGAATCTATATTGTCATACGTAAACCCAAGTTTATTCGCGAAGGCTTCTGCTTTCTTAGTTCCTACTTTTTCAAATGCCTTGACTGCCGGTACGTTTCTAGACCAATACAGTGCTTGTCGCATAGTTAATGTACCAAGGAATTTACCATCTGCGTTACGGATCTTATCACCCGATCCTTTATAACTGTATGGTTCATCAACTACTTTTTGTCCTGTAGACCAGTCTAGCTCTTCAATTGCGGGACCGTAAGACAAAATTGGCTTTATACTGGAGCCCGGTGCACGTTTTACTTCGGCGAAATTCAAATTTCGACCTGAATAGTTTCGTCCGCCACCAATTGCAACGATAGCGCTAGTTTTCGTATCCAGTACCGTCATACCTGCTTCCATTTCATCCGATTCATAATAACTCGGATCATTGATGGCCGCTTCTACTGTTTCTTGTACTTTTGTATCAAGCGCTGTCTGCACTGTCACACCTTCAGATAGAAGATCAGCATAGCCAGCAGCTTCAATTTCATCAAGTACCGCATCCACGTAAGCAGGATATTTACCGAATACTTCACGGTCTTCTTCTGCTAATAAAGTAGAAGTTACCGGTACTTTCTTTGCTTCATTCATTTCAGCGGTGGTAATCTTGCCGTGACGTTCCATAAGAGTCAATACGATATTACGGCGTTTTTCTGCACGTTCAGGATGTTTAAACGGATTATAGCCGTTTGGAGACTGCGGCATACCTGCAAGCAAAGCCATTTCAGGTAATTCCAGTTCGCCTACTTTTTTTCCGTAGAAGAAGTTTGCACCTGTACCGATGCCATAACGTGTACCTGACATTAAAACTTTATTAAAATACATTTCAAAAATTTCTTCTTTTGTATATTCTTTTTCCAATTTGTGCGCAAGCCATGCTTCTTGTGCTTTACGTTTCAACGTTTTTTCGTTTTTTAAGAAAGAGTTTTTAATGACTTGTTGCGTCAAAGTAGAGGCACCTTGTGCTCCAAATCCACTGCGGAAGTTGGCAACTACGGCTCCGCCAAGACGATAGAAGTCTATACCACCGTGTTTGAAGAAACGAACATCTTCCGTTGCTAGAATTGCGTCTTTCAACTGATCCGGGATTTCATCGTATGGTACAAATTCCCGTTTTTCAGCTCCGAACTTCATGAAAATATCGCCATCTTTTGTAAGGAAGTTTGACGTCAAAGGATCTTTTAACAGTTCCTCATCTAGATCGGGCGCTGTACTTGCATAATAAGCAAATAAGGAAACGCCGCCAACTAATACTATAAGGAAAAGTGCAGCAATCCCCAGGAGAATTTTCTTCCACAACTCTTTTGGGAACTTTCTTTGGGGCTGTTCTTGTCGTTCTGTTTTAACTGTTACTTGTTTCTTTCGTCTTTCCGTTCTCGAGTTTATGTTATCACTCATAATAGTTCCTGCCTTTCGCTCTCGTTAATCTGTCTTGCTCTTGATCCAATCCGCTACAGCTTGTATATAATCCAACCGGGGTTGATAACCCGCATTGATCTCGATGGATCGTTGTTCGATTTCTACTAACGTAATAGACTTTCTTCCACCCTTTTCCATTCGTTGCCAAAGAGGATAGAATTCTTGAAACGGTAGTAAGAAATATCGATCCAATAAAGTAAAGTTGACGATAAAAAAAGCCAGTCCTGATTGGTCAATCACTTGCTTCATATGTTGCACTTGATGCAAATGAATGTTTTGCAATGGCAACGAAGTTTTATTTTTCGTTTCTTTTGCTTCAAAATCCACATAATAACCGTTCCAAATGCCATTATAGTCAGTCGTAGAAGGAGTACGGAAGTAGGCTTCTGTAATGACCGCAGCACTTCTTGCGGGATACCGCACGTTCACAATTTGTATAGGAACAGGCTTTTTATGGATGACAGCCAAACCATGCGCTAAATAGTATTCATTTGTATCATTTAGTTCGTCCTCTAATGACTTACCCCGATTACTAAAAGAGTAGTCAAACTTTTTCTTTTTTGAAGAAGATACGGGAGGAGTAAACTTTTTTCCGTTTGGATAACGTATCGCCATTGTGACCACCTCGTACTCTACATCATACCATACCCACTACTGGACGAGTTACCGAAAGGAAGGTTTCAGGAGAACTAAAAGTAGTCGATTTCGTGACAGCTTGGAATGTTTGTTCGCAGAAAGTGGAGGTGTGTTCCTATATCTGATAAAATGAATAGAAGTACGTTTTTAATGATAGACACTAAAGGAGTTTTCTATAGATGAACAAGATAACAGATACAAAATTATTACTTACGATTTGTGATGAATGTGAGCAACGTTTTTACAGAATGAGAGAAACTGATCATGAACCCGATTTCTTTGGTGAAGTAAAACCATATGCGGATCGTAGCCACAAGGCCATTGCCGATTGGGCAGATGAAATGAAAGTATGGATTAAGAAAGAAAAACCTCTTTATGTACATGAGGTCCAAATCGATTCATTGAAAGATTCGATGACACAATTCGTCGTACAATCTTTTTACAAAGCGACCGGTAAAAAGCGCTTTATCTTATCGATACGTGCAGCACGCTACACATTACAGACGGTTTTAGATGCGATGAACGCAGATAAAGGAGTGGACCACGTGAATGAATAAACAGAGTATACCGGATACCATTCAAGAGCTATTTGCGGATTCTCGCTTTGGTCCTAATATCGCCTATATAGAAACAGTAAAAGAGCAAGAGGCGGTCATCGCGGAGTTTCCTCCGAAGTTGCATCCTTCCATTCGGAAAGCTTTGGCGATGAAAGGTATTACACAGTTATACAGTCACCAGAGACAAGCGTTTGACTCAGTTAGCGAAGGGAACTCTATTACTGCCATTACACCGACTGCATCAGGAAAATCACTTTGTTATCATTTGCCTGTATTGCAGTCGATTTTGGATGATCCATCTTCACGTGCACTGTACTTGTTTCCAACGAAAGCCTTGGCACAAGATCAACTAGCTGATTTACATGACTTGATTGAAGCGAGTGGAGAAACGATTTTAAGTCACACGTATGACGGCGATACCGCTCCAGGTTTACGAACGAAAGTCAGAAAATCGGGTCATATTATTTTGACGAACCCCGACATGTTGCATTCAGCCATATTACCCCATCATACGAAATGGATTTCATTGTTCGAGAACTTGAAATATATTGTCGTAGATGAACTTCATACGTATAAAGGTGTATTCGGTAGTCATGTGGCGCATGTTTTAAGAAGGTTGCAGCGCATTTGTAACTTTTACGGCAGTGATCCGATTTTCATTTGTACGTCTGCGACGATTTCGAATGCAAAGGAACTGGCAGATAATTTAACGAACAAAGACATGGTATTGATCGATCAAAACGGAGCACCACGCGGCAAGAAGCATTTTGTTTTCTACAATCCACCCATCGTCCATGACGTGTTTGGTATACGTAGAAGTGCCGTGCTTGAAGTACGTGATTTAGGTGCGTTTTTATACCAGCGCCATATTCAGACGATCATTTTTGCACGAAGTCGGGTGCGTGTAGAAATGCTTGTTACGTATATGAAAGAACTGACGAAGAAAAAGTTGTTTGATAAAACGGTCATGGGTTATCGTGGCGGCTATCTTCCGTCAGAACGGAGAACGATTGAAAGTGGCTTAAAGAACGGCGATATTCGTACAGTAGTAAGTACGAATGCGCTAGAACTCGGTATTGATATTGGACAATTACAAGCTTGTATTATGACAGGTTACCCGGGAAATATTGCGAGTGCCTTGCAACAAGCAGGTCGTGCGGGTAGACGTCAGGAAGACGCGTTAATTATTTATGTAGCGCAATCAATGCCGCTTGATCAGTATATTATTCAACACCCGCAATACTTGCTCGGACGGCAGCCTGAAGAAATCCATATTCATCCGGATAATATGTTGATTTTGATGGATCATTTAAAATGTGCTTCATTTGAATTGCCTTTTAGTTCCACTGAAACATACGGTGAGTTTGAAGTGCAGGAATTATTAGCATTTCTACAGAGCGAAGGAGTTTTATTACAAACGTCTGATAAATGGCATTGGATGACGGATCGTTTTCCAGCAGGCGAAATCAGTTTACGTTCCGCATCGCAAGAAAATGTCATCATCATTGATCAAACATTTCCAAAAGAGACGCGCGTAATTGGAGAAATGGATCGTTTCAGCGCGATGACTTTATTGCATGAAGAAGCCATTTATTTACATCAAGGGACGCAGTATCAAGTGGAGATGCTCGACTGGGAAGAAAAGAAGGCCTATGTAACGGTTGTTGATGTTGATTATTTCACTGATGCAAATCTCGCAGTGGAATTGAAAGTTATAAGTGAAGACAAACGCATGGAAGACGGAGATCGAACACTAGCATATGGGGATTTAGCCGTGCTAGCGATTCCGACAATCTTCAAGAAAATAAAATTCGATACACATGATAATATCGGCTCAGGTCCAATTTCGTTACCTGCAGAAGAAATGCATACGTCAGGTACTTGGCTAACATTCGATGTACCAGAGGACTGGGAGAAATCGGACTTGACGGATGCCATGACTGCTGCAGCATACGTTATTCAGTCGTTAGTACCGTTATTTATTAAATGTGATCGCAACGATATTCACGTAGTTCCACAAGTGAAAGCGATTCATATGGAACGTCCTACATTCTTTATTTATGATAGTTATCCAGGTGGAATTGGATTAAGCGAGAATATTTACAGTCGTTGGCGAGAATTATTGATGCTATCTGCAGATCACGTGGCGGAGTGTCCATGTGAGTATGGATGCCCAGTATGTATCGGGGCACAGGAAGCAGGGCAGAAGGACAACAAACATCGAGCGCATAGTTTGCTGGCGGAGTTGGCGAAATGATTGAGGAGAGTTGGAGCTTTTGGCTTCGACTCTTTTTTTATAAAACATCCATTCGAGTAAATAGAAATTTCAACTATTTTTAGTAATAATTATAAAGCCATTTACTATATCAAACTATATTCTGCTATTATGAGTATGTAGAGCTATTAAACTACTAAATAATAGGGGGTAAAGACCAATGAAGGAAAGAACATTCCGGAAGTTTGGCGCGACGTTTGTTGTCGCTAGTGCAGTAGTAGTAGCAGGGGCATCAGTTGGTGCAGCGGAGCAGTGGTATAGTGATGTGTCAAAGGAAAATACACATTATGCTGCAATTAAAGCTTTGACAGATCAAAACATTATCCAGGGGTATTCTGAAAATCTGTTTAAGCCAGGTAATTCAATTGAGCGTCGGCATGCGGCATTGATTTTAGCCAAGCTAGGCGACTTTGAAGAACCAACTAATGTAGGGGAAGTATTAAAAAAGTATAAAGACGTATCCGGTACTAGTTATTATGCAAAAGAGATGGCTACACTGACGAATGCAAATGTGTTCAATGGTGATGAAAAAGGTAACTTCAATCCGACAGCAGCGCTTACGCGTCAGCAAATGGCTAACGTACTTGTGAAAGCGCTTAATTTGGAAAAATATGATACGGGTGAAAAAGTTCAAATCAACTTATCGAATGTAGGAGAATCACATAAAAAAGGTGTACAAATCATGGCGAACCTTGGTTTGACAGATCAGCTAAATAACTTTAGACCGAATGAGCCTGTCACGCGCGGCGCATTTTCATCATTCATTCACCGAGCGCAGCAACTGCAACCAGAGTCAGGCGACTTTACATTGTCATTGATGCATATGAATGATACGCATGCGCGTGTAGCGGAAATGCCGAAAGCGATTACCGCTATTAAAGAAGTTCGAAACGAAAAGCCAGATGCATTGCTTCTTCACGGCGGAGATGTATTCTCAGGAACATTATATTTCTCAGAGTTTGAAGGACAAGCCGATCTAGAACTGATGAATTTAATGGGTCTAGATGCAATGGTATTTGGTAATCATGAATTTGATTTAGGGAATAGTGTAAACGGTCACGAATCATTGGCGAATTTTGTGAAAGGCGCTAATTTCCCTGTAATCAGTAGTAATATAGATTTCTCTAAAGATGCTCATTTGAAAAGCCTTGTAAGCAAAACAGACTTTACAAGCACACCGGCATTGGGAGAAATTCATAAAGGCTTGATTAAGGAAGTGAACGGAGAAAAGGTTGGAATCTTCGGATTGACGACTGAAAGCACAGCGTTCGTTGCTAGTCCAGGTGCTGTAGAGTTCTTGGATTATAAGGAGTCTGCTGAAAAAGCTGTAGCTTATTTTGAGAGCCAAGGTGTCAATAAAATTATTTCCGTAAATCATCTAGGCTTTGACAGTGATCCGTCTGTAGGGAATGATTTACTTCTCGCTCAAGCGGTTGAGGGTATCGATATTATCGTAGGTGGGCATTCACATACGAAACTATCTGAACCTGTTATTGTCGATAAAAAAGCAAATGGAGATCAGAAGGACCCTACAGTCATTGTTCAAGCAGATCAGTACTTGACTCATCTAGGAACATTGGATGTAGAATTTGATAAAAACGGTGTAATTACAGGACAAGCGGGTAAATTAATCAGCTTAAAAGATAAAGCGGATGACGCTGAAGCAGCGAAAGCACTTCTGAAGTATTCAGGTAAAATCGATGAAACGTTTGGTAAAGAAATCGGTGCAACGTTAGAAGTAGATCTACCAAATCCAAGAAGTCGCGGAGAAGAAGGTCCGACTGACAGTGTCCGTGCCAATGAAACAGCACTTGGTAACTTAGTAACAGACGGAATGCTCGAAAAAGCGAAAGAATATGATGCAAAAACGGTAATTGCTCTACAAAATGGTGGAGGTATTCGCAATCACTTGAATAAAGGGCCCGTTACAGTGGGCGCTGTAATTGAAGTACTACCATTTGGTAATACATTATCTCTTGTCACGCTGACAGGTGCAGAAATTAAAAATACACTTGAGCATAGTGTGCGTAACTCTCCTAATGAAGAGGGCGGTTTCTTGCATATGTCTGGAATGAAAATGACATTTGACAGCAGTAAAAAACCTGGTGAACGCGTTCAGACAATGCAAGTGAAAATGAATGGTGAGTATGTAAATATTGAGATGGATCAAGAGTATGTTGTGTCAACGAATGCCTTTACAGCTAGGGGCGGAGATGGCTTCGAGTTACTTGGGGAAGCGTATGAAAAAGGTCGCGTAGTGGATCTGGGATTAGATGATTGGGTCAACTTGCGCGATCATATGGTTAAGCTTGGAACAGTTAAGCCTGAGATTGAAGGACGCATTATTGATTTGAATAAGTAATGCGTGTTCACTGAAAATCGTTAGTGCTTAATCTAACGGATTCGGAACATGTGAAGGAAACGTTAAAAAACATGGCAAATGAGGACGCAATTCACAGGTGAATTTGCGTCCTCGTTTTTGTCGTTGAATCAATATTTTCATTCTCCAGATTGATGAATTGTGTATGCAATAGTGCTGGCGGTCAGCCTGTTAATTGAAGGTTGGAATGATTTTTTTCGTAAGTAGTTTTGAAATAAATGAAAACGTTGAAGGCAAGAAAGTATTTTATGATAAAGTAGATTACAAAGGGATGGTTCCTTCAATGAATGGGCCAGATCAATGAGAAAAGTTAAGGGGATTGGGGTATGTTAAAAAAGGTTGTTAAGTATTGGCTAACCACTTGTTTAATTTTCTTAGTACTTATAACTATTACGCAATGGATATTTGATCCAGAGATTAGATGGATTCAAAATATAATAGTCGCTGTTGTTGCATATTTATTTCTTATAGTGATTGATTTGATTATCAAGTCATTAGCAAAAGCTAGAAAATAAATGTTTGGCTAATAACGATTCGGGCGCTTACATGGAATAAGAGCTGAGTTTAAATAAAGGTTGGTGGGAGACTTGAATCTAACATTTATAAGGCATGGTCAGGGAATTCATACACTGAATCCCCCAGATAGCTTACGTATCAAAAATCCATCCTTAACACAGAAAGGCATAGAACAAGCCAAATTATTAAGGCGTCAGTTCCCTTTGTCGGAAAACGATTTTATTATTATAAGTCCAACGAGGAGAACGCTGCAAACAGCTCTTATTTGGAGTAACGATACACAGTGTAGAAAAATTATAGATCCAAGGGTATCACCTAGGATGTTTCCTCAAAAAACGGAGGGGCTGACGCTTCCGTGTGACGAAATTATGGAGATAGAAGACATTAGAAACGAATTCCCCATCTTTGCCTTGGGGGAACATTGGTCCACCGAATTATGGACCAATGGTATAAATACTATGCCTGATCGGGAATTCAAAGTTCTTGGTGAGCGATTTCTTGGTTGGTGTAAACAACAATCAAAGGGAAACGTCTATATTGTTTCTCATGATGGAACCATCACATCTTACCGACAATTGATTTCGAATCGTTTATTTACGAGAGATGACTTTCTAGATGATGGTGGTTGGATAAATGTTCTGTATTAAGCAATAGGGCCATATTGAGTAGGACTTGTTGAATTAAATGGCAGGCTAGTTTCGATGTACACTTTACTTTAAAGGAGATATAAATGAAGACAAACGATAGGGCTATATGGGAAATAATAAAGGATATTTTTACTTATATTA